>CANQPR010000131.1 GCA_947625715.1 uncultured Bacilli bacterium | reverse complement strand
GTTACGATTTTTTAGTATTTCGAAATATAATTTGAATATTAGGAGATGATGTATTTATGTCAAGATTTGCAGGAGATATTGAGAAAGGAGCACTCTTTAGGTATTCGTTAATAGTTCCTGCCTTAAATGAAACTTATACTGAAAAAAGTAGAAATGAATATTTCATAAATGTAGCAAATAAAGAACATGAATTGCCAGATGGAACAAAAAAATATTTTTCACCTGAATCAATAAAAAAATGGTTTTATCTATATAAAAAATATGGTTTTGACGGATTAAAACAAGGACATAGAAAAGATAGAGGTGTCTCTAAAAAGATTCCAATTTCAATTTTGGATACTATTGCAGAAATTAAAAAATTAAAAAAACATATTACAAAAAGGGAGTTATATGAACAATTATGTAGCATGGGTGAATTAAGAAAAGTTGATGTTGCAGAATCTACATTTTATCGCTTTTTAAGTTTGAATGAAGAAAATGAGATAATTTATGGAAAAGAATGTAAAGCTTATGAAGCAGCAAGTGCTAATGATATTTGGCAAGCAGATACTTCTCAAGTTATGAGGATAAAAGTTAATAATAAGTCTGAAATAGTATATTTAGTTCAGATTATTGATGATGCTTCAAGATTAATTGTTGGACAAGCTTTAACTTTTCATGATAATGCAATTTTTTTTCAAAAAGTGTTAAAAAGAGCTGTTAAAGTTTATGGCATTCCTAAAGTACTGTATGTTGATAATGGTTCACCCTATTCTAATGAACAGCTTTCTTTAATTTGTGCTAGTTTAGGAATCCATCTGGTTCATGCTAAACCATATTCACCTAGACGGTAAACGGAAAAGTAGAAAGGTGTTTTAGAACTGTTAAAGATGGCTTTTTTAACACTCTTGATTGGAATAACATTAAAAGCTTAGAAGAAGTACAAGAAATGTATACACAATATTTAAATTCTAGCTATTTAAATACTACTCATTCTGCAATTGATATGACTCCTCGTGAAAGATTTATGAAAGACTACAATAACATCTCAAGAAAATCTGATGATGAAATTAATGAATGTTTTTTACACAAAACAACCAGACTTGTAAAATCCGATAGCACTATTAGTTTGAATAGTATTCTTTATGAGGTCCCTCAACAATTTATAAAGAAATATATTAATATTAAATATAATCCAGAAGATTTATCTCAACTGTTTATTTACAATGAAAGGAATCAAAGATTACATACTGTTAAAGCTATTGATAAAATTTCTAATTCAAAGTACAAAAGACAAGAATTGGTTAATCTTTATCGAAGGGATGGTGAAAATTGATGTATAGAGCATATTGGCATATGGAATATAATCCTTTTTCAAAAGAAATTGATGTTAATAAACTTTTTAAAACTAAAGATTTTAATGAAGCTCTTACTAGACTAGAGTTTCTATACAAGACTAAAGGTATAGGTCTTTTTACTGGTAACCCTCGGTTCTGGTAAGACATACGCTGTTAAATATTTTTTAGAAAAATTAAATCCAGGTCTGCATAAAATTATATATTTACCTTTAACAACTGTTAGCGTTATGGATTTTTATCGTGCTTTAGCTATTTCTTTAGACTTAGATACTTATCATTCTAAAACTAAGATTTTTTTTGAAATCCAAAATCATATTAAACAATTAGTTCAAGAACAAAAAAAGAACTTAATTATTGCTATTGACGAAGCTCAACTATTAAAAAAAGAAATTTTAACTGATTTAAAAATTTTATTTAATTTTGATATGGATTCTAAAAATATGGCAACCTTAATTTTAATTGGTTCACCCGTAATAAACCATACTCTTTCAAAAAATATTTTTGAAGATCTACAACAACGTATTGTTATGAATTATGATTTTAATGGTATTAACGAAGAAGATATAAGAGTATATATTTCAGATAGACTTAAACTTGTACACGCTAATACTGATATATTTAATGATAATAGTATTGTTGCCTTAGCTAATTCTTGTGATGGTTCTTTACGAAGACTTAATTTAATTATTGAAAGAGCTTTAACTATTGGTGCTCTTGATAAAGTCTCTGTCATTGATTCTGATATTATTATGAAGGCAGTTAATGACATTGCATTAATTTAATGGGAGGTTAGTTATGAATAATTTTCAATGTTTTTGTTATTCGGCTAAAGCTATAGATAATATTCTTAAAAGTAATATTGCTCTTGATGCAGATTCATTTTATGCTGAACTATTTTATCTATGGGATATATATGATAAAAAAACTATTGAGGATGTTGTTAGAAATTCTAAAAGTGAATTCTTTAATACTTAATTAACAAAAATAAGATGTTGCGATTTTCACAATATCTTATTTTTGTATTCTATTGTTATAATTTTAGTTATTTATTTTTTATAATTGTTATTTTTATGTGATAATATTTGCTTTTTTGTTGGATATAATATTTGGTATTTTAAAGTTATAAATAACAAGTAATATATCAAAAATATTACTTAGGATCTCCATTGTATAG
>CANQPR010000130.1 GCA_947625715.1 uncultured Bacilli bacterium | reverse complement strand
TGATTATATTATCGAAAATGATGAAATAAATGCTTTTTTAATTAAAGCTGAAGAATTTATTAAAACCATATAAAAGGAAGTGATATTTATAAAAACTCAAGATTTTGATTATGATTTACCTTCATATTTAATTGCTCAAACCCCTCTTAAAGACCGTAGTTCATCAAAATTACTCATCTTAGATAAAGAAACATCTACGATTAGTCATAAACATTTTAGTGATATAGTATCTTATTTAAGAAAAGGTGATGTTTTAGTATTAAATGATACTAAAGTAATGCCAGCTCGTCTTATTGGTAAAAAAGAAGATACAAATGCTGTAATTGAATTATTGTTATTAAAAGATTTAGGTGATGATGTTTTTGAATGTTTATCCAAACCTTTTAAAAGACTACATGAAAATACCGTTATAAAATTTGGTGATTCACTAAAAGCCATTGTTATAAGAAAAGAAAAAGAGGGAATTGTCAAAGTTAAACTAGTCTATGAAGGCATTTTTTTGGAAATTTTAGAAAAATTAGGCCAAATGCCTCTTCCTCCATATATACACGAAAAATTAAATGATAAAAATCGATACCAAACTGTTTATGCTAAAGTCCTTGGAAGTGCGGCAGCCCCAACAGCGGGCCTTCATTTTACTAGCGAATTACTAAAAGAAATTAAAGCCAAAGGTATCATTGTATGTTATGTAACTTTACATGTTGGACTAGGGACATTTCGTCCGGTTGAAAATGAAAATATCAAAGACCATCAAATGCATAGTGAATATTTTAGCATATCTAAAGAAACGTGTGACATTTTAAATAAAGCCAAAGAAGAAAAAAGACGAATTATTGCCGTTGGAACTACTACAACTAGAACTTTAGAAGCAGTCTATAGTAAATATCAAACTTTTAAACCAGTTGAGGAATATACAAATATTTTTATTTATCCTCCTTATAAATTTCAAGCTATTGATTGTTTAATAACTAATTTTCATCTCCCTAAAAGTACGCTTTTGATGTTAGTTTGTGCTCTTGCTGGTAAAGAAAATATTTTTAGAGCCTACAAAGAAGCCATTGAAAAAGAATATCGTTTCTTTTCCTTTGGAGATGCCATGTTCATAAAAAAAGATTAGTAAAGGAAGTATTTTATGAGATTAGAATTTGAATTACTTAAAACTGACCATAATTCTTTCGCACGTTTAGGAAAAATAACCTATAAAGGAAAAGAATATTTAACTCCCATGTTCATGCCAGTTGGAACTCAAGCATGTGTTAAAACTTTAAGCCCAGAAGAAGTAAAAAGCACTAATGCGGGAATTATTTTAGCTAATACATATCACTTATGGTTAAGACCTGGAGCTATAGTTGTCAAAAAAGCGGGCGGACTACATAAATTCATGAATTATCATGGCCCCATATTAACGGATTCAGGGGGATTTCAAGTTTTTTCTCTTTCAAATCCTAAAGATATTAGTGAAGAAGGAGTAAAATTTAAAAATCATCTTAATGGTGATGAGTTATTGTTAACCCCAGAAAAATCTATTGCTATTCAAGAAGCTTTGGACTCTGATATTATAATGAGTTTTGATGAATGTCCGCCTGCAAGTGCTAGTCACGAGTATTTAAATGAAAGTGTCCAAAGAACTTTACGGTGGGCTAAAAGAGGTAAGCTTGCTCATAAAACAGATCAGCTTTTATTTGGCATCGTTCAAGGTGGAGCCTATGAAGATTTAAGAAAAAAAAGTGCTCTAGAAACTGTTAAAATTGGTTTTGATGGCTATGCAATTGGAGGCGTTGCTAACGATCATGAAAGTAAAGAAGATATGTACAAAGCTTTTTCTTATTCAACTAAATACTTACCTGAAAATAAAATACGATATGCAATGGGCATAGGTGAACCAATCGATATCATTGAAGGCGTCATAAGAGGTATTGATATTTTTGATTGTGTTTCGCCCACAAGATTAGCCCGTCATGGACATGCATATACTAATAATGGCAAGATTAATATCAAAAATGCTCAATACAAAGAAGACTTTACCCCTATAGATGAACAGTGTCATTGCTATGCTTGTCAAAATTTTTCTAAAGCATACATTAGACACCTAATTGTCTGTAATGAATCATTTGGAGCCAGGTTACTATCCATTCATAATATAAATTTTTTAGTAACCTTAACCGATAATTTAAAAGAAAGTATCAAAAATAATAAAGTTATGGAATTTAAAGAAAACTTTATTAAAAATTATTATAAAAATGAGGTTCAAAATGAAAAATAGTCAAATTGCTCTTTTAACAATTTTAATTATTTTAGGGATTATTTCCTTTGGCACGGTATTAAAAGTTGAAAAAAATCATCAAGAAAGAGAAAAGTTAGTTAGTGAAAAGAAAATAATTGAAGCATATATAACTTGTGAAAGATTTGATAAATGTCATAATAAAGCGACCTTAGAACAATTAATTAACGATGGCTATTTAGACAAAGAAATTAATCCGGAAACCAAAACTTATTATAATCTTAATAGTTATGTTATCAATGATAATGGAGTATATAAATTTATTATAATTTAATACTCTTTTA
>CANQPR010000129.1 GCA_947625715.1 uncultured Bacilli bacterium | reverse complement strand
AAAAAATTAATTTCTCGATATTTTATAAATGGGAAGTTACATTTATAAACAATCTGTATATTTATATAACCATAAACAAAAAGATTCTAATACAATTTATGGTTTTATTTTTTATAAAAATCATTTATTATATTTTCTTGGTTTATTTGCCAATTAAAGGAGTGAAAATATTATGGCAAAGTTTAACCATTTAACAAAAGAAAATAGAGATTTAATAGAACGTTTAATTAATTTAAAAAGTAGTTTTACTTATATTGGTAAAGCTATAAATAAAGATAGAACTACTATTTCTAAAGAAATTATAAATAATAGATATATAAAGAGTAATTACTTTTCTCCATTTGATCAAAAAGGCATTAATGATGCGATTAGTAAATGTATCTTCCTATCTAAACCACCTTATGTTTGTAATACCTGTAAAAATAAAAATCATTGTATGAAACATCATTTATATTATAATGCTAAATCTGCTCAAGAAAACTATGAAGCTAAATTATCTGAATCTAGACAAGGTGTTAATATTACTCCTGAACACATTGATGAAATTGAAAAAATGATTGTTCCTTTAATTAAATATAAAAAACAAAGTGTTAATCAAGTATTCATCAATCATTCTGACATTCTTAATTTTTCAAAAGTAACTTTTTATAACTATGTTGATAATGGAGTTTTATCTTTATCTAATTTAGATTTACCTAAGAAAGTAAAATATAAAAAGAGAAAAAAATCTAATAATAAATACAAAAGAGATGTCTTAATACTTAAAAATAGAACATATGAAGATTACTTAGATTTTATTGCTAAACATCCTAAATGTAATAAAGTTCAACTTGATACAGTAATAGGAAAAAGAAATGAAAATAAATGTCTTTTAACTATGTATATTGTTGAAACTCACTATATGCTTATATTTTTATTAGATAAGAAAACTATGCAATATGTCACTAATGTTTTTAAAGATATGAAAGATGGATTGAATATTCAAAATTACAGACATATTTTTAGAGTTATTTTAACTGATAATGGATGTGAATTTTATAATCCATATGAAATGGAATATGATTATGATACAGGTAATAAAGTAACAAATGTATTTTACTGTCATCCCAATGCTTCATATGAAAAACATGAATTAGAAGTTAATCATGAATATATTAGAAGAGTTTTCCCAAAAGGGACCTCTTTTAATAAAATTAATGAAGAAATGGTAAACAGATTAAGGGATAATATTAATGCTATTCCAAGAGAATCTCTTAATGGTAGTACTCCTTATGATTTAACAAAGAAAAAATATCCTATGTTAATAGAATATTTAAAAGCTAAATACATTTCTCCAGATGATGTTGATCTTTCAACTGAAAATATTAGAGGTGAAAGATAATGTCGAACTATGCAACTATAAAAGATCTAATTATTTTTAGTGATCCTATTATAGGAGATATAACTTTAGATGAGATCTTAAATTACCTATTACTTCAAATTCAAAGCCAAAAAAGGTTTGAAGAAATAGTATATTCCAATCTTAAACAAACTAATCTCACCGACAAAGATATAGCAACTATATTTAGTCTTTCATCTACTAATATAACAGAAACGTACATAAAATTAATTAAAAATGAATTATAAGTCTTATGAAAAGAGTATACCCTTTTCATTGGCAAATAAGCCAAAATCAACTAATTATTTAGAAATAAATGCGGGAAGTAAGTCTTAAAAATGACTGTATTCGTGCACTTTTTTGCATGTCCACATTTAATTTCATAAACGTATTCTAACACTAAATGAACAAAAAAGCAAAAAAACAATTAAAATTCCCAAGAAAATCGGGAATTTTATTCTATAACTTGATTTTTTTAAATTTTAGAGAATTTACATTTTAATTTAGTCAATATTCTTTTATCTAATGTTTAAGGGTTCATCAGGTAAAAGAGATATTTCAATTTTTTCGTGAGGAAGATTATCCAATTTACGAATTTTAACGCCACATTCAGTTAAAATTTTACGGCTGACAAAGTTATTGTCAGAGTCTTTATATTTATCCGATAAGTAGACTACTTCGGCAATACCGGATTGAATAATTGCTTTGGCACACTCATTGCAAGGAAATAAATCGACATAAATTCGAGCACCTTTTAAGTCATTACGGCTGCCATGATAATTAAGGATGGCATTTAATTCCGCGTGACAAACATAAGCATATTTAGATTCGGTAAATCCCCCTTCCCGACTCCACGGAAAATCTTCATCGGCAAAACCATTTGGTGTGCCGTTATAACCAATCGATAGTATCCGGTTATCTTGGTTGACGATGCAAGCTCCTACTTGCGTATTCGGGTCTTTACTTCGTCCGGCGGATAATTTAGCTATACTGATGAAAAATTCATCCCAATTAATATTTCTATTTGCCATAAAATCACTCCGTAATTATCATACCACATTTATTCGGGATATTGAAGAGTTAATGATGGTTCTTGAGTGGTATACATTTGGGGTTTAAGGGTTTTAGCTTTTAACAAAACAGCTTTCACAGCGGCGAAATTATCGAGCATGATTGGTAAGAAATTATTGGTAATATCACCGTAAGGAGCAAGCGGATTACCACCCATTT
>CANQPR010000128.1 GCA_947625715.1 uncultured Bacilli bacterium | reverse complement strand
TCCATGGGTCATTCGTGGTGCCAATCACACAGACGGTCTTGACGCAGGAGTCTTTGCCTTCACTAACAATAACGGCAATGCGAACAGTAATAACAGCTTCCGTCTCGTTCTTGATTACTATGAAAAGAAAAGAATAATCTTCATTTTAAATAAAGTTTAAGGACTTAAGAAAATGATTTTTCATAGAAATCTAATTCCTTTTTGGATAAACCAAAAAAACACAAGATTTTTGTATAATGCGGTTAGTAGCAAAATAGTGAACATCGCTTTATACAATTTATTAAGGTTGGGGTAAATTATGAGTAAAATTTATAATAAGTATTGTGAGTTAAAGAAAAAAAATAAAGATATATTGTATTTGTTTAAATGTGGTAATTTTTATATTTTTATTGGGGAAGATGCTCAAATTATAAATAATTATGTACCTTTAAAACAAACATTTTTTTGTAATGAAGCTAATAAGTGTGGCTTTCCTCTAAAATGTTTGGAAGATTATATGCGTGTTTTTAGCAATCAAGGTTTAAAAGTAGAAATTGTTTCTGATACTAACTTAGAGGTTAATGAAAGTATTTTAAATAAATTAAGAAGTATTGATTTAGATAAAACAACACCTCTTTGTGCTTTGGAAATATTGTATGAAATAAAGGGAAAAATTTTATGAGTGGGGTTGAAGCTTTAATTATATATAAACAATATATAGAGTTAATATATTATACAGAAATGATTTTAATGAAATATCCAAAACGTGAAAGATTTGCTTTAGTAACGAATATTAAAAATACAACATATGAAGGTATGAAATATATCATTTTAGCGTATAAAGAGATTAAAAAAGAATATAAATATAGCTATTTTAATAAGTTAGATGTTGATTTAAAAATGTTAAAGGTTTTGATTAGACTTTCATATAAGCAAAAGTATATTACTTCTAGAAACTATACGTCATGGAGTAAAAAAATTGCTAATATTGGGAATTTACTCGGAGGTTGGATGAAAAATGTCCAAAACAATAAAAAAAGTATTTCAGAGTAAACTAACTTTTACTAAATTATTAGAAGCTCATAAAAGAGCCAAGAAAAATAAGGGAAATCGCCCTGAAGTTATTAGATTTGAAATGGATTTGGAAAGCAATCTTATAAATTTATTATATAAAATTAAGAATAAAACATATAAAATAGGAAAATATCGAGAATTTAAGGTTTATGAACCGAAAGAAAGATTGATTAAATCTTTACCATATATTGATCGCATAGTACATCAATGGTATGTAGAAGAATTTATTAAACCTCATTTTTTACCTAAATTTATTAAAGATTCCTATGCTTGTTTGCAAAACAAAGGTGGGCATCAAGCAATGAAACGTGCTCAATATTTTATGCGTATAATGAAAAGAAAATATGGTAAATATTATATTTTAAAATGTGATATTAAAAAATATTTTTATAGTATTGATAAAAAGATATTGTTTAATATTTTAAAAAGAAATATTAAAGATAAAAAACTTTTAGATTTTACAAAAGTATTAATTTTTGATAATGAAGAGGAAAAAGGAATCCCTATTGGTAATTATACTAGTCAATTTTTTGCTAATATATATTTAAATGAGTTGGATCATTTTATTAAGGAACGTCTTAGAGTAAAATATTACATTAGATATATGGACGATTTTTTGCTTTTAGTTTCTACTAAAGAAGAAGCAAAAACTTATTTAAATATTATTAGCAATTATTTGAAAGAAAATTTAGATTTAGAATTAAATGTTAAAAGTAAATATTATCCAAATAAAATGGGTATAGATTTTTGTGGTTATAGAATATATGAAAGTCATATTTTAATTAGAAATAGATGTAAAAAGAAAATAAAAAAGAAAATTAAATATTGGAATTATTTATATAATAATAACAATCTTAATTTTTTTAATGTAATACAAAGTTGGTATTCATGGCTTGGACATATTAAACATGCAAATAGTTACTATTTAAAGCAAAAATACTTAAATAAAATAATATTTCGAGATAAAATTGAATAAATCGATTGGCATGGAAATATCTCTAATAATTATGCTATTGTATTGCTCCAAAGGTAATAGTAGTGATAGAATAAAAATCAAGTGGGGCGTTAGTAATGAAAAAAGTAGATTATATACAATGCAATATAAAATATCATATAATATGGAAAACAAAATATCTTCAAAAAATATTATGGGGAAGTATAGCGCAAAGATGTAGAAAGTTAATAATACAGGATTGTAAAAGTATGAAAGTAAAGATAATAAAAGGAAGTATAGGTAAAGAATATACATATGATAGTATCTTGTCCGCCCAATTTATCAGTATCAAAATTGGTGCAACAACTTAAGATAAAAACATTGAAAACATTGTTAAGTGAATATGAAGACTTAAGGAAAATGTATGAAATCAAATATTTATGGGCAAGTGGATATTTTTGTCAAAGTATTGGCGTTGTAAAGAAAAAAATGATAAAAAAATACATTGAAAATGAACAAGATGAAAATACAATTACTATAGAAGAATGTTATTGAAAATAAGTGATAAATGGACTATTTATAAAATTTAAGATTATCAAATAAAACTGATATTCTTTTTTATATAAAATTGTTAAAACATATAATTGAAAATGCTTCTTTTAGTGGTAT
>CANQPR010000127.1 GCA_947625715.1 uncultured Bacilli bacterium | reverse complement strand
AAACAAACAAAATGTTACTTAACAGAAGGATCATATATAGATAAAAATTTTATTATTTTAGGTCCAGGACCAGATACATCACATCAAAAAAATGAATTTATAACATATAAATCTTTAAAAGAGACAGAAAAACTATATATGGAAATAATAAAACATTATAATGAAAGGAAGTAGATAATCTGAAAAAAATAAAGAACTAAAATTATTAAGAAATACTAAAAAAGGGCGGATTTCCCCTTACCCCAAATTAGAAATCAATAATTAACTAATAGCTTTGGCATTTTGATTAATTAAATCAATTAATTCTTCAGATGTAAGACCAAAAGAAAATAATTGTTTAACTGATTGATTGAGATTGTTTTTAGTATATTTAATTCTAGTTGGTAGTGGAGTTTCTACAGAAGTTAAATCTCTAGGATTCCAAACTTCACCAGTAGAAAGCATATGATAAATAGCTACTAAAAGCTTTCTCGCAATCGCAATAATTGCACGTTTTTTACCACGACGTTTAATTATTTTGTTGAACTTGTTGGCATAATAAGAATTGTTATCATCTTTAACCGCAGCATTAGCACATTCAACTAATTGTGGTTTAAGATAAACGCCAGCACGAGAAATTTTAACAGATTTCTTTTTACCAGCTGATTCATTACATCCAGGACAAAGACCAGCCCAAGAAGTAAGGTGGTAATGTGAAGAAAACTGTGACATATCGGTACCGATTTCAGAAAGAATAACGATAGCAGAATTTCTATCGACACCAGGTATTGTACATAAAAGTTTGACATAATCTTCATAAGGTTCAATTAAGTTATCAATTATTTCATCTAATTTGTTAATAGTATTGTTAATGTAATCCAGGTGATTTTGGATAAGGTTAATACGAAGTTTTTGTTCGTTAGTTAAAGTAGTTCCATGAACAGCATTAAGTATATCTTCTTTAGAGGATTTACATCCTCCGTGAACACAAGATATGATATCATCATCAGAATAATTATCATTATTTGTGATAATATCAATAATCTTGGAAGAAGATACACCAAAGATATCAGAGAATACCATATCTAACTTACAATTAGCAACGGTTAAAGAGTTTGTAAAACGATTCTTTTCAGAAGTACGATTACAAACTAACTTGTAATGATATCTAGTCATTTCTCTTAAGATTCTAAAATCTTTAGGAGGAATAAAACTAGGACGTACTAAACCAAGTTTAAAGAGATCGGAGATCCATTTAGCATCTTTGTCATCATCTTTCTCACCTTTAACAGCTTTAACCCATTTAGGATTAGCAACAACGACATTAGAAATAAAACCTTCTAATGCATTGTATACAGGGACATAATACTTGCCGGTAGATTCCATGCATACATTATCACAGTTGTTTTGAATAAGCCAATTTCTAAATTCGATTAAAGAATTATTAAAAGTAGAGAAACGTTTCTTAATATATTTGGATTCACCTTTCTCATTAATAATAGAGGAATCACAGATAACAGCAACAATAAAAGTTTTGTGGACATCAACACCACAGCATTTTTGATAAATAATTCTCATAAACAAAACTCCTTTCATAAATATTTTTGAAAGGATATGTTGACTGAGCAATTAACACTAAAGATTAACTTAAAGTCAATGATTAATCTACAGCCTCGAATGGACTACTCATGTGTGCTTGAAACAATTGCACTTGTACTGGTTAACATACTGATTTAATCCCAAGAGTTACGGGAAATCCGCAACTCACCTCACCGTACTTTGTAGTGCATATCCTTTCGAAGCTATATAATAATCTAAAAATAATTTTAGTTCAAGTTTTTTTGATTACAATGTGTGCCTTTCAGAGGACTGAAAGGACGATAGAAAGGAATGTGAGGTTTTTATGAAAGATAATAATATTTTTAAATCAAAATTTTTCTTAAATTTGTTTTGCATACCATCTATAACGTGGTTTGTAATCTCTTTAATAGCAATGATACCAGATGAGCAAGAAAGTGATCCATTGACTTGGACTGATTTAATTATTGCAAATATTGTTATAATATTAATATGGTTTATAATTTCTTTTATAATTTCTCTAGTTTTTTCTGCAATTAAAAATACAAAGAATAAAAAACAGCAAATAGAAAAAGAAAAATCTAAAGAAAGAAATTCAATTTTAATAGAGAATAATAAAGATAAAATAGCATCAAGAAATAATAGTAATCAAAAAGAAAAAGTAATATTAATTGATTTTTTAATAGAGTTTTTTGTTATGCTTATTTTAATATGTATATTGTATTTTGGATATAATGTAATATATCATTCTAGATTGGAAGCAACAATGATTATAGTTATATCAGCACCATTCTTTTTTGGAAATTTACTTTTATCTTGTTTAGGTAAAAATAGTCTCGGGCAAATGATAGTAAAACATAAAAATCCAAATTATAAAAAACAACAAATATCAAAAGAAAAATCTAAAGAAAATAATTCTGTTTTAATGGAAAATAAAAAAGATAAAATAGTAGTGAAACAAGAAAAGAAAAAATATAGCAATAAAACAAGAAAAACTAAAAGTAAAAAATGTTTATATAAATGTGAAAGTATTTTAGATGCTTATGAAAGTAAGTTAGCATCTAGATATTTCCCACAAACATATTGGCGTTATGTCAAATCGGGTACTATT
>CANQPR010000126.1 GCA_947625715.1 uncultured Bacilli bacterium | reverse complement strand
GGATGAAGGATAATCAAGAGTTATCTATTACACATTAATGAGGTGAAATATACAACACATGACATTTAAAATTTGGGTAGGAAAAAGGGAGTCCGACATCTTAACATATAAATATTTTGATATTTCAATTACATTTTGGGGAAGCAATACAAATAATAATCACTCTTTTTGTACAACAACACGGTTAAAAGATAATTATGGTAATGCTTTTAGTCAATATGTATTAAAATATTTATTATTATATATCTCAAAATATAAAGGTTTAAATTTTGAGATTCATTTTTACAATAACTTATTGGCGTATAAGTTAATAAATTTAGAGCCATCTTTAAAAAAATACATTGTTAACATAAATTCTCAGCGCATATATAATATTGTACGCCATAAAACTTTATCAAGAGTGTGGCTTCAAAATACCGTAAATGTACCTCAATTTGCTTATTTATCAAAAGATGAATGTAAATATGAAAAACTATTAAGCAAATTCCCATGCCATAGTAAATTTATTATTCAAAAAAGTATATCAGGGGGTGGAAACGGAACATATTTAGTATATGCAGAAAATTGGAAAGATGTCATTTGCAATCTTGATAAGGATGATGTTTTTTTAGTTTCGCCTTATTATGAAAATAATATTTCGTTAAGTTGTCACCTGATCATAGATAATAAAAAGGTTACTATCTTTCCGGTTTCCAAGCAGCTATTAAGATTTGAAGATAATAAATTATATTATTGTGGTAATAAATATCTCGATAATGACAACAAATTAACTATAAGTCTAAAAAAAGTTGCAACAACTGTCGGTAATAAATTAATGAACATAGGTTATAGAGGAATATGTGGACTAGATTTTATATTTTCAGACAGTAAATTATTATTGATTGAAATTAATCCAAGATATCTAGGTTCATCCTACTTAATAAATGCAGAATTAAAAAAACAGAATTTACCGTCGTTATTTGAATTAAATGAAATGGCATTTAATGATTGCATAAACGAAGACGTAGCAAAGAGAATCAATATCATGGAAACATCATACGAATCACACACTTGTGTTTATCATAATAATTTAACCAATGTTTTAACTGAATATCCCCAAAATGTTTGTCTTTTCTTAGATGGATTACCAAATGCTTTTAATTATGAGGATGGTGTATATTTATATAGATATTTAAAGGAAAGTAAAACTCTCCTTAGCAATATCATTTAGTTTATACATGATTGCCCCTCTCATTTTCAGAATGATTAGGGCAATCATATTGTACACTATTACTTAGATGTTATTTGGTATTCTTAATTTGAATATTACCATTATTATTTATTGTAAGATTCATTATTACAATATTGTATTCTTTTAATTTATTTTTGTAAGTTTTAATCTTTTCGTAATCTACTTGAACATCTTCTCCACCTTTTAAGGATTGCTTTAAGGCAATTTTCGTTTGCACAGCTGAAAAAACCAATAAAATTACATTTATTATAAGTGATATGTTATTCGGATCAGTAAATATAGGTATGAAAAAATCCCATGGAGAATTATGACGCAATTCAATTGAATAATTACAATTTTCCCCCAACAAATCTGCAATAATAGTAAGCAATATGGATATTTTTTCTATATCAGTACTTTCAATATTTGTTGATAAAGATACTTCTATCTTCTGTTCCTTTAAATCATCCAGTAATATATAACGAACCTCTGGCAGATAATTATTTAAATTATTATAATCAAAATCCTGAAAATTCATTTGGCTTATTTTATCAAGGATATACTTATATAAAGATTTCCTATCGTGCATTGTTATATTGTCAATATATTTTAGTTGCTTACAGTAATTTTTTAGCATGCGAAATCTTCTTAATTCGATACTTAAATTTATTCCGTTTAATACTGAAGAAAATGCTTCACTAAACATTTTTTGACTTATTAAAATATTAGTGAGAGGAAAGTAATTGTGAGTATATTTATAAAATTTACTTAATTTATTTAAATTTTCCATATATTCATCAATTGTAATTCCGTCCTTGTTCTTTGCAGATGTAATTTTTACATTGTCGGATGTTGTCACTAAATAATTTAAACCATTGAAAATATATGGAATTGTAGGAAATGGCAGTTTAACATTATCCAATTTTATGTTTTCAAAAGTAGAAAATTCAAAATTCATACTCTTAAATTTTACACTTTGTAATAATGTATTTTTAAATATCGAATTTTCTATAGATACTGGCATCCAGCTACAATCTAAAAAACTACAATTAGTAAAAATAGTGTCATTCATTATTACCCCATTAAATATACAATCCTTAAAAATAGTATCTGAAAATATGCTTTTACTAAAACGTGTGTATTTTAACCCACTTTTTATATTTTCAAATTTACATTCTCTAAAATCACATGCTTGAAAATTTGTATTTAAAAAATCGCATTCATTAAATTGAGATTTACCAAATAACGATCCAGATAGTCCTGCGTTTGAATAATTTGCCCCATCAAAAATACATCTATTAAAAAAAGATTGCCGTAAATTTTTAGTAGAATAATCCTCGTCTATTTTTACACCATCATTTACCTTTAATGGGGTTGGATTAAAATATAATTTGTTGTTCATGTGTTCTGATAACTCTTGAGATAGCCTATTTATTTCTGTATCATCAACATAAAAAAAGTCTTCTGTTTCCTTAATTACTTTTTCTAAATTCTCCATATATATTTCACCTCATTAATGTGTAATAGATAACTCTTGATTATCCTTCATCC
>CANQPR010000125.1 GCA_947625715.1 uncultured Bacilli bacterium | reverse complement strand
GATATTTCTAAGAAAAATCCACATTTTTTTGATCCATTTTGTTCGATATTGGATATATTTATTTTAATATATTTTTTTTAAAAAAGAAAGACTGTTGGCAATTTTTTTTACTTTGTCAACAGTCTGAGAACAACAAATATTAACATATTTGTTGTTCTTTTTATTTCAATTCTTTCATTAAATCATAAAAATTTTTTGTTTTTAATTCTTCCTGTAATTCTATTTTATTGTGTATATACATATCCATTATTAATTCATACATACTATTTTTTGATGTATCTAAATAAACAAAAATAATAACTCTTAATGCTTCTGATGCTATTTTCTCAATTTGCTTAGCATAATAATCTAAAAAAATAATATTATACTGTGCATTATGAACTATCATATTTCTTAATCTATATATTAACAACAACATTTCTTTTAATTTTATTTCATTATCGTTTAAAAATTTTCTCGCTATTTCATTGTTATTCAATATGTTTTGTATTTCTTCTAGTTTTTCAATATCCACTTCATTCTGTAAGTTAGCTTTTAATTCTTCTATATTGTCTATAAAACCAAATAAATTAATCTTTTGCATGTAATTAAACTGACACTTTTTTGACAGTTCTTTGGAAATTTCTATTTCAAATTTGCCATCACTATATGTATTCACTTTACTACAAAAATATTGCCAGTTCTTCCAATATAAATTAGGAATGTTTTTTCTTGCAAAAAAATATGGAAGTAATGAACTTATAATATTATATTTTTTATCATTTTCATTTGTATCTAAAATACTTTTGGGAAATTCTTGTTCAATTTTAAATAAATTTTCTATACAAATCCAATAATTCAAAATTTTATCTTCAGTTGCTCTTGCCTCTCTTCCTTTTCTAAAATATCTTGAAGAATTTTTAATAATCTTTGATACTTTACCATTATTATTTATAATATTTTTATCATATTTTTTATATAATTTATATAAATTTTTTAAATCCGTATAATCATCATATCGTAAGGACTTAACATCTTGATAAAATTCTTGATTTTCTTGCATTGTTCCACCTTGAGAATATAATTCTCTTTTTTTATTGAAAACAAGGTAATCAGTAAAATCAGCTTCAATAATACATTCAACATTATGATAAATATGCATTACATCAATTGCATAGTTTAATTCTTTTTTTACATATTCAATACTATTATCGGCATCTATTCTTTCTATACATATAGAGCAATGTATTTCATTTTTTTTAAATTTTTCTTTTGATTCTTCTCCCCATATTATTGGTTGGTTATTTTCATCTTTCTCAAAATCAAATTTTGGAAACATTTTATAATTGTAAATATGAACATTGTTAATTTTTATATTAACATTTTCACCAGAAATTCCTTTTAATACTACTACATAATATATCTTTTCTTTTTTCTTTTCAAAGCATTTATTTAATATATCAAATCTATCATCAATTGTTAAATTGTTCATATATTCAGCTTTATTTTCATTAGATTTTATATCTATATTTCTTGGGATAGGAAATTTAGAACTAAAAATTCCATTTTCATAAATTCGGTAATCATCAAATATATCTATCATTAATTCAGAAATCTTTTTAGGACTATAACCATAAATTGCCAATTCTATTATCAACACTTTAGTTAAATATTTTATTTCGTCTTTAATATCATCTAATAACTCATCAGATTTTAATAATTTCATCAGTCTTTTATAACATAGTTTAGCATATTTTCCATCCTTATAATCTTTTTTTAATTTCTTACATAGTTCTAATGTAAAAGATTTATCTGATAAAATATGCTCATTTATTTTTTTTATAAAATCACCACAGTATTCTCTCAAAATTATATCTTCTTTTAGAAAATCTCCCAATTTTTTTCTAAAAAATTTTAAATTTCTAACATTATTTTTTTCATTTAATTCTTCAATAATCAAGTCTATTATTACATTAAAGTCTAAAATGCAAAAATCTTCTGAATAATCTTTATATTGTTTAGATGTAAAATCAAAATATTCAATAAAGAATTTTTGCTTTTCATTTAGCACTTCTCCGTAGACTTCTAAAATTCTATTAATTCTCATAAATACTCCTTTGTATACGGTTATATCATAAAAAGTAAAATTAATCCATCACTTTCAAGTAATTTTTAAAACAAATTTTTCAAGATATTCATTAATAAATTTTTATTATCTCTTGCATTCTGTTATCTTTTATTATATAATTCATTTTGTTAACAATTGTATTGTTCTCTCCCACCCATAGGTATGCCTGAAAGGAGGTGAAAAAGGTAATGGCTGGGAGTATTGAAAAAAGAGGAAAGAATAGTTACAGATTAAGTTGTCTTGCTGGATATGACTTGCAAGGCAAACCTATTAAGAAAACCAAAACAGTTCATGGAAGTAAAAAAGATGCAGAAATAGAACTTGCAAAATTTGTTGCAGATGTTCGAAATGGTATGGTTATCGAAGGTAAATCTCTTAAATTTTCTGAATTTACTGAAATATGGAAAAGAGATTATGGTTCAAAAGAACTTGCACCATCAACTTATAAAAGGTATGTAAGAATGTTAGAAACAAGACTTCTACCCTACTTTGGACATTTCTACATCAATAAAATTAAACCAACAGATATTATGCAATTCTATGACTTACTTGGCAGAGATACTCAGTTAGTTAGGAAAAAAGGAAATAATGGAAGTAAAACATTAAAACCTTTATCTAGCAAAACTATATTAGAGCATCACAGATTACTTCGTGCAATGCT
>CANQPR010000124.1 GCA_947625715.1 uncultured Bacilli bacterium | reverse complement strand
AATAATGGAAGTAAAACATTAAAACCTTTATCTAGCAAAACTATATTAGAGCATCACAGATTACTTCGTGCAATGCTACACAAAGCTGTTTATTGGCAAATAATAATATCCAATCCTGCTGAACGTGTTCAACCACCTAAAACTAAAAAGCCTAAAAGAAAATACTATGATGATGATCAATGTAAAGTTTTATTAGAAAACTTATCACAACTAGATGAAGAACAAATTAAATATAAAACTGCAATCATCTTAACAATATTTACTGGAGTTAGACTTGGAGAGCTTATGGGGCTTGAATGGAATGATGTTAATTTCAGAGATGGAATTATAAGTATAAATCGTTCTAGTCAGTATTTAGCAGACAAAGGAGTATTTACTAAAGTACCAAAAACAGAAAGCTCTATTAGAGAAGTAGCAATACCTGATTTTGTCATTTCTCTACTTGAGGAATATAAATTATGGTATGATGAACAAAAATCGCTTTATGGCGAATTATGGACTAATTCTAATAGGTTATTTGTACAAGCTGATGGCAAACCTATGCACCCTTCTACTATTAGCAAATGGTTTGTAAAATATGTAGGTACAATTGGACTACCTGTAATTAATTTTCACGGACTAAGACACACAAATGCTACATTGTTAATAGCACAAAATATTGATGTAGCAGTAGTAGCAGCAAGACTTGGACATGCACAAATTACAACAACATATAATTTCTATGTTCATCCAATTATTTCTCATAACAGAAAAGCTGGATTTGCATTACAAAACTTGCTACTATCAAACAATTAGTCTAGAACTTTTTTCACTAAGTCATAAACCTTTTTACGATGTAAAAAGTAAAAGACTACTAAAAAATATTTTTAGGTTTCCCATAGTCTTTTACTGAATTTTTATTAGAAATATCAATAGTTTTGGAGATTTATTTCCCCAACTTTTCCTCAATTTGACATAAAATGCCATTTTTAAGCATTATTGTAAACTAATTGGAGAATATAAAAAAATCACTACAACTTAGTTAGCTGTAACGATATAAGTTTGGTTGCGGGGGTAAGACTCGAACTTACGACCTTCGGGTTATGAGTTTAATCATTCTTTTTTATATATTTTTTATTATTCAAATATTTAAATTTTTTTATAGGTATTTTTGTACATATATCAGAATTAATCGTTGGTATTTTAAGATTACCTAGTGAATCTTTAATAATATTTATTATAGATAAACCTGCTGTTGAAATCACTAGTTTACTATAATTGCTCAATGTTTCTCCAATTTCTCTCAAACTTTTTGAAACATTTTCAATGGTGGCACGAAGTTGATTATTTGTATACTCTACATTTAATTTTTGAAAATTTATTTTCATAACCTCTTTTAATGCTTTATCCATTTCTTTATTTACTATTTTTAAAATATCTAAACATCTTTCATAATGTTTTTGTCTAAAAAATTTGCAATGAGCAACTCTATTTCTTAATTTTCTCAATTCATTTATTGTCTCTTCAAAATTTTCAATTTCTCCAATATATGGTAAAAACAATCGTTCCCAATCTGATTTAGGTTTAATATTTTCTATTATTTTAACTAGCTCTTGTTGTGATAAACTTTCATCATGAATTTTTTTTGCTAAATCTATTTTATTCTCTTCATCTTCTTTCAACCATTTAGGAGTAAATAAAAGATTCATAATATCGTTATATGTTAATTCATACAATGCTTGTTTTACTTTTTCAATACTTTTTGATTCTGAGTATATAGATTTATCTGTTTTAATTTTTTCTTTTAAATCATTACTAAATTTTTGGTCATAATAATTTATTCCATAGTGAAAGGTATATATATTGAATAATAATTCTCTTAATTTTCTTTCAAATCTATTTAGTTTATTATAAATTTTATTACAATAAAACTCTGATATACTATCATAAGATGTAATTATAATATAATAGTCAGACATTATATTATTTATATCTTTATCTATTAGTTCCATTATATTGACATTGACTTTGCTATTTCTTTTAATATATATAGTTAAATATGACAATTTTTGCTTTGAATATTGTTTTATACTAAAACTTATTTTTTTTTGATTATTGTAGAAATTTCCTTTCCAATTGCTACGAACAATTTTGTCCTTATTATCTCTGTCAGGTTCAACTTCAACATTTTTAAAATTATCTTTTATTAATTTAAATGGGGATGGTACAATTTCATAAATTATATCATTTTGTTCTTTATGTATTCTAAATTTTTCTTTTTTTATAAGTATATATTCCATTTTCATATTTTATTAACTCCATAACTTCTTTATTTTTCTTATAATCTTCTTATTTCCTTTCAATTTTATAAAAACAAGTTTTCCACTATTTTTTTATTAAACTTGATAAAATTGATATATCTTCTACCTACCCTTTCATATTACCCTCCATTACTTTGTAAGTTCAAAACTCTGATCGATTAACTCATAAACCAAAGAAATATCTAGACACTTATTTAAGACAATAGTATTCCAATGCTCTTTATTCATATGATAAGCAGGAATAATATAATCATAAGAATTTCTCAATAAATCTGAATAATTAGGATCTGTCTTTACATTAAGATAAACATTCTCCTTTACATTCATAATTAAAGCAAACCATTTTCTATTATTTCCATGTCTAAAAACTCCAGCATCAGGAGTATCCTTCCATAAAAATTCTGGATTTACATCATAATTTTCTTTAATATATTTAAATACTTCTTCTCTTTTTATCATTTATTTCTCCAAATTCTTAATCTTTTAATGCTTTCCATTTATCCTCTTTAAAACCAATAAATATACCTTTATCAGATATTAG
>CANQPR010000123.1 GCA_947625715.1 uncultured Bacilli bacterium | reverse complement strand
ATTCATTCTTCTTTAGGGTATCTATCGCCTATTGAATTTGAAAAAAGTGTTACTATTGTTCAAAACCCCCTCTAAAATGTGTCTAAATTGTTGACAAAATCCCGCTGAAAAAGTCCAAAAATTTTAAAAAATGAAAAATTTGATTTTTTTAATTCCCACTTTGATGCTCAAAATAGCATGATTTTTAATAATTGCTCCCACTTTTGGCCCATATTTAATCAAAAATTGGGATTTGATTTTTTCATGATTTTAATTTTACACAAAATGTATACTTTTTCAGCAGCCTCTCAACAGTTTTAATTGCCTTTTTTTATTAATTTTATGGCACTGTTTAAATTCTGAGGATTAATTACATCATTTCTTTTTTCTATTTCATTCATCTTATTTAAATATTCCATATATGGAAAAATTTCTTTTGAAACTATAACATCTTTTAAAATATTTGGATATTGACAATAATCATCAATTATTTTTTTATTAGGAACAATAGCTCTTTGTTGTAAATCACTAATTATTTTTTCACATATTAAATTTTTAGAATCGATAATATACGTTAAATCATCTTTAATACGACCTTCCTTTACGGTTTCTTGATATATAATATTGTCTTTATTATTAAGAGAAACAACAACTAAATTATCATTACTAATTCGTAAAGATTTAGCTATAGTTGCATTATATAAATTAATACCTTCATTTTCACTATAAATTACATATATATTAGGTAGTATTTCTTTTATGTTATTAAAACAAATAACATTTAAAAATGATGGATTAAAGTGAATAAAGTAATTTTTATTATCTTTATTATTAATAAAAATAATACTTTCATTTTCTCTAACTATTTTCATTTTTTTTATTGTTTCCAAACCACATTGTAAATCATATTTATGAGTTTGATTGTTATCAAAAACTGATGTTTTTTCTTTAGAAAAAGTTATTTCATAATCAAATAATTTTATTTTGTTTAACATTTTTGCTCCTCTTTTCACAGTTTTATATTATAAATCAAGTATAATATTTAAGCAACATTTTAATTGCTTAAATAAAAAAATAGTGATACAGTATTTAAGAAAGTGAGATTGTTATGGCCAAAAAAAAGAAAAAATTAAAAGTTAAGAATATTATTATTTTAGGTTTATTATCTATATCTTTAGGGGTTTTAATAGTATCTAGTAAAGAAATTATTAAATGGTTTAATGATAATAAAAAAAGCGAATCAATAATGGATAATATTGAAAATAAAATAACTATTACCCAAGAAGAAAATATTGATACTGTAATAACGCAAAATGAAGAAGAAATAGATGAAAGCGACCCATATTGGGATTTTATTAACATGAATTTAATTGATGTCAATATAGCTAAGTTAAAAGAGGATAATCCTGATACAGTTGGTTGGTTAAGTGTAAGTGGCACGAATATCAATTATCCTTTTGTTCATACAACTGATAACAAATATTATTTAACACACGATTTTTACAAAGCTAATAATGGAGGCGGTTGGGTCTTTTTAGATTATCGTAATAATGCTAATTTAGATGGTCGAAATAATATAATATATGCTCATGGAAGAGAAAATGGTTCAATGTTTGGAAGTCTAAAAAATATCTTAAGTAGCCAATGGGTAAATAATAGTCAAAATTATGTTGTTCAAATATCTACTATGAATGTAAACTCTCTATGGCAAGTATTTAGTATTTATAAAATACCTAACACCAATGATTATATTCAAACTGATTTTAGTTCTGATAAAGAATTTAATTACTTTGCTAAAAAATTATTAGAACGAAGTAATTTCAATTTTAAAACAACTGTTAATGAAAAAGATAAAATTCTTACTCTTTCAACTTGTTATAATGATGATGAGAAAGTAGTGTTGCATGCAAAATTAATTAAAACAAATTAATAAATCTAAAAAATATTCGACTCTTTATAAAAGTCGAATATTTTTTTACCACTCAACATTTTCCCACGAAACATCAACATTTTTATCTGGTTTATTTGCTGGACATCCATTAAACATAAAATATATATCCGCTCCAGATTTATGGACAAAATTTGGCCCATAAGTTATTTCATATAAATTATCTGAATCAGCAAACATACGATTCATACTTTCTACTTTACTGGTATCAAAATTACTTAAATCTAGGGAAGTAAAACCACTCCATGCAAACATAGTATCCATATTTGTTACATTTCTTGTATCAAATTGTTTTAAATCAATAGTATTAATATTTTCTAAATTGGAAAACATTTGTCTCATATTTGTTACTTCACTTGTATCTATATTAGTAAAATTTATAACAGATGATGTAGCCCCCACAAAAGCTGCATCTGAATTTTGTGGAAATTTAAAATTTTCGATATTTAACGTAGTTGCAAATACCGTAAACATTCCTGATATACTTTCAACACCATATTCATTTTCAATATCACTTATAACTATACCATCTAAATTTATCGTTAACTCATCACTTACGATATAGGCAAAAAAATCAGATGAATCTTTTGGTAATACAGCATGACTAATATCAATATTATTTATTTGGGCACTTTCATATATTTCATTGTAATCATCAATTACTTCAGCAAATAAATATGTAGCCGTTCTATCTAAATTATAAGTACTAAAATCAGTATTACTCAAATTTAAATTATTAATTGCTCCTAAAAACATTCCGGAAATATTAACATAATATTCTGGATATTTAAATTTTGTACCACTTAAATCTAAATTCTCGGCTCTTAAGCCTGCAAACATATGCGACATTACTTCGGTTTTGCTAAAATCTATATTTTGCATAACTAAATTATTTATATTTAATCCACTAAACATTTCTGTTACAGTATATGGTAATTT
>CANQPR010000122.1 GCA_947625715.1 uncultured Bacilli bacterium | reverse complement strand
ATAAAAGAAACTGAACTTGGGAAAGTTATGGATAAAATATTTAGTGGAAAAGAATTAGGTAAGGGAAAAGGTGGAATCAGCATTTTAACAAAAGATGAAGTGTCAAGAATTGATTTAACAAGAAATGCTTTTATTATGGCATTAACAAAACATATAAATGGAGATATATGGAGATAAATTTATGATTTTATATGCAACTAAACAAACAATAGAAGATTTAAATATTCCAATGATTGAAGAGTTATCTCAATTTAATAAAATAATGGCCCAAAAAGTAATAGAAGAACAAACTAATGACAGGTTACTAGAATGGGGATTAAAAATTTTTTACTTTGATAATAGAAAATGTGTTCAAGCTATTAATTATGCAAGTAAGCTAACAATTTTTTTATTTGATATTAAAGAAGAGATAGCATATATAGCAAATGGAATTGCTATATATTTGATGGATATATATGAAAAAGATAAGAATATGATAAAAGTTTTAGAGAAATTTTTTAAAGATTATCCAGCTTGTACATTTTCAAAAATAACTGATAGAAGTATAATAGCATCATTGAATCACAATCAATTTGAATTTGCAGATAATGGTTATGCATTTTATGATTATATAGAAAATGGAATACTAAAATCAAAAGAAATTAATAAAAAATTTAATTGGAAAGAGTTAACTACTCAAATAATAAATGAAAAAAAGGATTATATATATCCTGCAGAGTATTTTAAAGAATTATTATTGAATAGATATAAAAGTAAAGTATAATCAATGACAAGAATTAAGTAATTATTAGAAAATCCCCCTGTATTAGAGGGATTTTAAGCGTTTATAAACGAACTAACCACATTTAAATGTGCAACGATTAAATGTAAACATATTATAATATATTTTATCTATTGTTTCAATAAATTTTTACAAATTTTGCTAAAAAGATTGAATAATTTTTAAATACATGATACAATACAAATGTTCGTATAAATATAATTTAAAATGATATATTGAGAGGTGATATACTTGAGATATTTTATAGCAGATACACATTTTAACCATGAAAATATAATTAAATATTGTAATAGACCATTTAAAAATGCAAAGGAAATGAACGAATATATTATAAACAAATGGAATTCAGTAGTAACTCAAAAGGATATAGTATATCATTTAGGCGATGTCGGATTTGGAACAACAGAAGAATTAAAAAAAATAGTTAGTAGATTGAATGGTTTAAAAATACTAATAAGAGGCAATCATGACTTTAAAAGAGGAGTCAATGGATGGAAAGAAGTAGGATTTAAATTTGTAGATATATACATAAAACAAGGAATAATCAATAAAACATATATAGAAAAATCAATAAAGAATTACTTAGAATATGAAAGTTATCAAATTAATGATAAAGATGATCCTTATTATAAATTATCTACATACTGGGAATTAGAAGATGAAGAAATAATAAAATGTTTGGATTTAATTGAAGAAAATCTAAAAAAAGGAGAATATTCATTTAAGTTATTTCCTAAAATGATAAGAACATTTTCAAGTATAGAAAATTTAAATTTTCAAGTTGATAAAATTAAAGAATTAATAAATATAATGAAGGAACAAATTTTAAAAGGAAAAGTGCAATATATAGATTGGCATACTATGATTGAAAGTCCAGCAATAGTTGAGATTTATAATAAAAATATTAAAATACTAAAAGACGCTATAAATCAAAAAGAAGAAGATGAAAAAAAAGTTGAAATAAACGAAATTATTAATGATAATGATTGGGGAATAAAATTAAATGATTATTGTTATGAAAAAAAAGATGAATTTTTGAATGATAAAATGTTTTTAGCTAAATTAAATATAGATAAAATAATTAATAATATCAAAAACTCAAATAGTAAGAATATATATAACTTTAAATATTGCATAGATAGAGTATATCGTTTTTCTAATCTCAAAGAGTTTTATGAAAAAGATATTCCTAATTTTCAAAAATTGATTAAAGGATTAGAAAAAATGAATAAAGATGAATATGGAGTTATCAAAAAAGAGGCAATAGGATATCTTACAGAAATATCAAAAGAAAAGCTGAAAATATTAAATGGGGAGTATTATGAATAATATAAGTAGAAATAATCATTTTGTGCCACAAATGTATTTGGATGCATGGAAAAATGAAAATAGTAAAATATGGACGTATGATTTATTAGTACCAAATGACAAGTGTAATTTATGGAATGAAAAATCTACAAAATCAATTGCTAGTCAGCAAAATTTTTACATAGTGTTAAAGAAAAAAGAAGAAGCAGATGATATAGAAAAATATATGAATGAAAAATTTGAAACACCTGCTAGTAAACCATTAAAAAAAGCTGTAGAAGGAAAAGAGTTGTCAGGGGATGATTGGAAAGCAATTATCAATTATATTGGATGCCAAATTGTAAGAACACCAGCTTTCGTTAGCAAGATGCTAGATATATCTAAAAATAAACTTAAAGATACTTTTCAACAAACTATATCACAAATAGAAAAAAAGTTAAACAATATGTCATTAGAAGAACTTAAAAATTATTCAAAAAGTAAAATTTATAGGGAGAATAATGAAATGTTTCCATTAAAAATAGTTGATACAGGAGTTAATTGTGGAGATAAATCATTGATAAAAATAGAAACAGTAATAGGAAAATCATATTATTTGCAAGGGATGATGCATTTATTAAGTGAAACTATAGGAGTTCTTCATAAACATGAATGGAAGATAATTAATTTAGATGATAAAGTAAAAATACCTACTAGTGATGACCCAGTAATTTGTTTAAATTATTATGCTGATGATACATATGATTTTGGAGGGGGATGGAACAATATAGGAAGTGAAATAATATTTCCTATTTCACCTAGTAAACTAATTTATACAAAAGTTGGAAAGAAAGATATACAATTTGAATTAAATTATGATTTAAGCA
>CANQPR010000121.1 GCA_947625715.1 uncultured Bacilli bacterium | reverse complement strand
CAAGTGACTTTGGTTATGCAACAGGCGGTGTAGAGGGAGTTGGAACTAGTGATTTTGTGACAAGAAAAACTTGCTTATCAGTAAGTATGGGTAATTGGTATTGGCCTGGTAATTATAATTCTGGATGTGGATATTATACATATTATTTAAAGGATAGTTCTAAGGGTAATTGGTTAGATAGTTCATCAGTTGATAGCAATAATTATCAATATACTATAACTTCAATACCAGATGGATATTATGCTTATAAAGTGTTTACAAGTAATCTTGGTGTTAATATTTATATTGCAGCTAATCCACTTGCGATTCGTCCTGTTGTATATTTAAATTCCAATGTCAAAATTAAGGAAAGTACATCATATGAATATGGTTCATATGATACACCTTTTCAACTTAGCATTTGACATGGCAAACAAATGTGTGTTATTATTTATTTAGGTGGTAGCATGCAAATAAAAAGTTATAAAAAAGGTCCAAAAAATACTTATATTTTAACTATTGATAATGATAAATATACTATTTATGATGATGTCATAATTAATAACAATCTTTTACTTAAAAAAAGTATTACTAAAGATGAATTAAATATGGTTTTAAATAACAATGATACATTGAAATGTTACTATGAGGCATTGAATTATTTAAATCGAAAAATGCGTAGTAAAAAAGAAATATATAAATATTTAAAACAAAAAGATTATGATATAAAAATGATTAATAATACTATTGAAAAATTAGAAAAACAAAAATATTTAGATGATAATAAATATGTAAATGCTTATGTTTCTGATATAATTCGTTTTAATAATTATGGTCCAAATAAAATTCGTGAAAATTTAAAAAATTTAGGTATTGAAGAAACTTTAATTAATAACAAATTATTGGAAATTAAAGAAGATACTTGGTTTAATAAATGTCAAAAATTAGCTATTAAAAAAGAAAAAGCCAATCATAAGGATAGTCCTAAGATAAAAAAAGAAAAAATAAAACAATATTTAATAACAAATGGTTATGAAATAAAAGTAATAAATTCCGTTTTAGAAAATATGAATTTCAAATTTGACATAGATGCTTTACAAAAAGAATACAATAAACAAAAATTGCGCCTTTCTAAGAAGTATACAGGCGAAAAATTAAGATATCAAATAGAAATTAAATTGAAATTAAAAGGATATAGTGAAGAAGAAATATCCAAAATCGTAGATTTGTAATGGCTAAGTATATTTAACCATGATATAATTTACAAAAAGGAAGTGGAAAATTTGAAAAACATAATATTAGTAGACGGGAACAATTTACTTTTTCGTAGTTATTATGCAACAGCCTATTCAGGTACTTTATTAAAAAACAGCAAAGGTTTTCCAACCAATGCTTTATATGGATTTATAAGTATGATAAATAAAATTATAAATGAAGAACAACCTACTTATTTAGCTGTTGCCTTTGATATAGGGAAAAATTTTCGAAAAGAAAAATACTCTTTTTATAAAGAAGGAAGAAAGAAAACTCCTGATGAATTACATATGCAAGAACCAATGGCTAGACAAATTCTTGATGCCATGGGTATACCATATTTTGAATTAGCGCCTTATGAAGCCGATGATATAATTGGTACTCTTGCCAAAATGGTTGAAGAAGATCCTGATTTTATCGGTACTATTATTTCTTCTGATCGCGATCTTTTACAATTAGTTAGTCCCCAATTGGAAATGAAATTATTAAAACAAAAAGACTATATTCGTTATAATCCAGCAAGCTTTAAAGAAGATTATGGAATTGAAGCAATCAAAATAATTGATATGAAAGCTTTAGCGGGAGATTCATCAGATAACATACCAGGCGTTAAAGGAATTGGCGAAAAAACAGCTTTGCAATTACTACAACAATATGGTTCTTTAGAAAATATTTATAATAATATTGACCAAATAAAAGGAAAAACCAAAGAAAAATTATTATTAGATAAAGATAATGCATTTATTAGTAAAGAACTAGCAACCATTTATCGGGATGTTCCCTTAAATATTAAAGATTTAGAAGATATTAAATATATACCTAAAAAAGGCGAAGACTTAATAAAAATATATGAAGAATTAGAATTTTATTCCTTTTTAAAAGGCATAAAAAAAGAAGAAGTAAAAAAAGAACATGTCTTTAAAGAATTAGAAAATGTAAATGAATTAAATGAAAGTGAAACATATTCTTTATATTTAGAATTAGATGGAATGAATTATCATAAAGCTAATATTTTGGGAATGGGAATTTATGATGGCCAAACTTCTTTTTACGTTAGAGAAAATTTAATTAAAGATGTATTAGAAAAAATAAAAAATAAAAAAATATATACTTATGATAGTAAAAAATGTATTGTTACTTTTCATAAAAAAAATTATGCTTTACCTAATTTTGTTGAAGATTATATGATAATTGAATCTTTGTTAAGTGATAGTAGTAAAGATGATATAGCTTTTTATATGGTACCATGTGGTTATGAAGTAGCATTTTTAGAAGATTTATATAAAAAATTTCAAGGAATAACTAACGAATTAAAACGTGATATAAGTTTAAAAGCTAAATTTGTATATGAAAACATGGAAGAAAGATTAGGAAAAATCAAAAGAGAAGAAATGTATGAACTATACAAAGAAATAGAACTTCCTTTAGCGCCCGTTTTAGCGGATATGGAAATAACGGGAATGAAAGTTAAAAGAGAACTATTAGAAGAAATGAAAATTGAAATAAAAAAACAAATCGAAGAAGTTCAAAATGAAATATATGAATGTGCAGGCGAAGAATTTAATATATCTAGTCCAAAACAATTAGGGGAAATATTATTTTTAAAACTTGGTTTACCAGGTGGTAAAAAAACAGTTAAAGGATATAAAACTGATGTTAAAGTTTTACATAAACTAATGGGTTTGCATCCTATCATTGCTAAAGTCCTTGAATATCGTAACTTAACAAAATTAAATTCAACATATATTGAGGGAATGGAAAATTATATTTTGGATGATGGCAAAATTCATACAATATTTAAACAAAATTATGCCAGAAC
>CANQPR010000120.1 GCA_947625715.1 uncultured Bacilli bacterium | reverse complement strand
CAATTATTATTGTTTTCTTTTTCATATGTTAACACCTCTAGTATTATTTTATAATAATACCCCCCCCCCGTGTCAATGTTGAAAACAAAATTATTTATCTTTTTTCAATTCTAATTCATATAATTTTTTATATATTTTATTAGTTTTTAATAATTCTTCATGTGTACCCATACCTTTAACTTGACCATCATCAATTAATATTAAGCGGTCACTATTGATAACCGTTGATAAACGATGCGCGATAATTAAAATAGTATACTCACCTTGCATATTAGCAATTGACTTTTGAATTTCTTTTTGTGTTTCATTATCTAAGGCACTCGTTGCTTCATCAAATAAAATTATTTTTGTTTTTAAAACTAAAGCTCTAGCAATAGCAAGCCTTTGTCTTTCACCACCTGATAAGGTAATACCACTTTCCCCAACAACAGTATCATATCCATCTTTTAAAGACATAACAAAATCATGTAAAGAAGCTCTTTTACAAGCTAAAATCATTTCTTCTTCAGATAAATCTTCTTTAATAATTTTTAAATTATCACGAATACTCATGTTAAAAATATAAGGATTTTGACTTATAATCGATAAATTACCTCTTATTGAATCTTTATCAAGATTATTAATTGGTATGCCATCAAGTAAAACTTCTCCTTTTTCTGTTTCATATAATTTAGCTATTAAATTAAAAATCGTTGTTTTACCAGAACCACTTTTACCGACAAAAGAAACTGTCTCATTAGACTTAATAGTAAAGCTGACATTTTTTAATACTTCTTCATTATCATCATAATGAAAAAAGACATTTTTAAATTCAATTTGACCTGTAGCTTTTAATAATTTTTCTTCCCCAAATACTTCTTTAGAATAATTATTACCATCAATAACATCAAAAATTCGTTCTGATGCTAGAGAAAAGGTTTTAACAGTATCAATAAAGTTTTCGACTTCACCAGAAATACTCATTATATTACTTCGATAATTGATAATTACAATCATTGTTGCAACCGATAATTGTCCTTTTAATATATAATATAACCCGACAACCATAATTAAAAAATCAAGACAATCACTTATGCTTCCAATAATTAATCGAAACATATATCTTGTATATCGTGTATCATAAAAGGAATGATTACGTTCATCTATAATTTCGCCTGCTCTATTAAGAAAAGATGTTTCAGCATTCAAAATTTTTATATCTTTTACGCCTCTTACTAACTCACTAATAAAACCAGAAGACTTATCGCCTTTTGCTTTTTCAATTTTTCGTTTTTGATTTACTTTTTCACCAGCATATTTTTGTAAAAAGAATAAAATTAAGATAAAAACAAAATATAAGCCAAAAATAAGTTTATTTAAGAAAAACATACTAATAAATATACCAATAGCTGTTATCAAATAAGTTCCATAATCAGTCATTAAAGTAAAAATATCAGCCAGTGTATTAACATCATTAGTTATTCGTTCAATAAAAACACCACTTGAATTTTTATTTAATATTGCTGTTTTAATTTTTAAAGTTTCTTTAGCAACATCATTTTGAATATTTTTCTTAACGGCAAAGTAATATTTAAGGCTATATTTTGAAGACATAAAATGAATTATGTTTCTAAGGATTTCAATGCCAAAAGTTGCCAAAATCATTAAAAATAATTGCTCCCAAAAACCACTTGTTAAAGCAATTATTTTCTTCGCCGCAATTAAGGGTGATAAAATTTCAATAAAACACATAATAATACATAAAATTAAAAAGAAATATAAATATTTTTTATCCTTTTTGGCATATTTATATGTTCTTTTTAAATAATAAATTATATTTTTTTTATTTACTTCCATTAATAACCTCTTTACTTGATATTTTTTTCAATATCAAAACAAACTTTTTCTCCATTAATATCATATTGAGGATAATTATCATTTTTTTCTATAATTTCAAGAGTTAATGTTTCATCTTTAACATAATTTTCAAATAATTTTAAAGATTCTTTAAATTTATCGGAACCATTATAATAAATTTTTATACGGTCGGTTACATTTAAATCTTTATTTTTTCTTAAGTTTTGAACTTTACTTACAAATTCTCTTGCGATACCCTCTAAAATTAATTCATCTGTTAATTCCGTATTTAAGATTATGAAGTTATTGTTTTCCATACTAACATTAAAGCCTTCTTTAGCATTAACTCTAATTTCAACCATATCTTTATTTACTTTTAAATCTTCATCATTTATTTTTATTGTTATTTCTTTGTTATCTTCTAATTGTTTAATTTCATCATTAGTTAATTTTTGTAAAGCTAAAGTAAAGTCTTTCATTTTAGGTCCTAATATTTTTCCTACTACTTTAAAATTAGGTTTTACTAAAAAGTTCATATATAAACTTAAATCATCAACAAAGATTACTTCTTTAACATTTAATTCTTCTTTTATTAAATCTTTTAAATTACCAATTAATTTTTCTTTTTTACCATCAAGGAAAACACTTTGTAAAGGTTCTCTAACTTTTATTTTAACTTCTTCTCTGACATTTCTTCCTAAGCGAATTAATTCTCTTACTGTATCCATTTTTTCTTCTAATTCTAAATTTATTAATTTATCATCACATTGTGGATAATCACTTAAATGAACACTTTCTAAACCTGTTAAATTACGATATAACTCTTCAGATATAAATGGTGTTATAGGGGCAATTAATTTTGATAATCCTACTAAAATTTCATAAGTAGTAATATAAACACTTTTCTTTGAATTATCTAATTCATTTTTCCAAAATCTTTTGCGGTTGCGTCTTATATACCAATTAGATAAATCATCAGATACAAATGAGGCAAGATAATGAACAACTTTATTTAAATCATATTCTAAAAAAGCTTCATTAACATTTTTTACTAAGCGATTATATTTTGATAATAACCATAAATCTATTTCTTCTCTTTTATTATAAGGGGTATTACATTCTAATGTATCTATTTTATCGGTATTAGCATAAATAGCAAAGAAACTATAAGTATTTTTTAAAGGATTTAAGAATTTAGAATATACTTCTTTTAAACCTTCTTCATTAAATTTTAAAGGTGTCCAAACTGGTGATACATA
>CANQPR010000119.1 GCA_947625715.1 uncultured Bacilli bacterium | reverse complement strand
TGGCAAATGTTAGGAGTACATTTGCAGTGCTTGCTATTCCATAAAATTATTAAATTATATATAAATTAATTCTTTTAAAATAATTTCTTCAGCACAAATTTTATAATTATTCATTAATTTTACCCATTCAAATTGATTAATTTCTTTACTTTTTTCAGATAGTTTTTCATCATTTTTAATATAATTATCCATTAAAATTTTTAATCTTATTGAACATTCATTATTAATTGATATTAGATGATTAGTTAATTCACCTTTCATTAATAAAGTTTGATATAATGCTTTTTTATATTTTTTAAGATATTCTAATCTTAAATAACCATATTTCCCAAAATTTAAACTATCGTTTTCTTTTAATTTTAAATTAGGTATTAAGTAATTTCCTTGCTTTAAATATTCTATTTTCATTATAAATTTCCTTTCTTTATTCCCAATCAAAGTTAATTCTTTGATTTATTATTATCAAATTATTTATCATTGATGATTTAAAATATGAAAATTTATCCTCAATTTTATTACCATCCTGATCAAGCCCCTTGTTGTTTTTCCATTTTTTGATGATATAACATGATACTTTAATAATATCTTTATATTCATAGTTATTTAATAAAGTGTTAAATAAATCATCATATCTATATAATTCTAAATCTGATTTATCAATAAAATTTCTTTTAATTAATTCGTTAGTTAAAGAATTAAATGTTTTATCCATTTTATCTTGGTTATTATTACTTATTATATTAGTATTTATTTGAGTGCCATTTAGGGTATCCCCTTTATCCGTTCTCCCTTTTTGGATATATGGTATTTCATAGATGTTATATTCATAATAAAATCTACCATTAGGTTCTTGTTTTATTTCTCTTTTCAAGTAATAATTTTCTTCTAATTCCTTTAATATGGAATTAATTGCTTTAACGCCTTCCTTTGATATTGAGACTAATCCTTGTACTGAATAATTCCAATTATCTGGTAAACTTAACATATAAGAGTGTAGTCCTTTAGCTTTTAATGATAAATTTTTATCTTGTAAATGATAATTACTCATTACTGTATAATTTTTCGTTTTATTTATTCTAAATATTTCTGACATATTTCTTCCTTCCTTTCTAGCCCTTAATTAGCCCTTAAAAATTTTGGATTTAAGTGTTTTATATAGAAATAGATAGTAATGAGCAGTAATAAACCTACTATTTCTAGCGGGTTTATAAATGTCAATTATTTTCCTAGTTTTTCCTGTCTTCCCGACCATGATGATTATAATGCCTTGTATTTCAAGGCTTTTATAATAATTAGACATTCATAACCCTTATAAAACACTTAAAATTATTTATTTTGTTTAATTTGATTCAAGATGTTGACGGCTTTATCTTCATCTTTTGGAATCATGTGAGAATAGGTGTTGAGTGTCATATTTATATCTGAATGACCTAACCGTTCCGAAATAACTGTTATAGGTACATTCATTGATAATAGTAAGGATGCATGACTATGTCTAAAGTCGTGTATTCTTATTTTTTTGACTTCTGCTATCTCACAATACATATCCTTTTTTCTACCGATTGTAGATGGTGATAATGAATTTAATCCACCAAATATAAACCAATCATTATTAAAATTAATAAAATTTTCATAATACTCTTTTAATTTAGTAAGTTCTTTTATTAATTCATTATCAAGTTTTACTTCTCTTATACTTTTACTTGTTTTTGGAGTATTTATAATATGCTTTTGATTAATTATTTCTTTGGAAATCGTTTTAGTTATACTTAAATATCCATCTTTAAAGTCATTCCAATTTAAAGCAAGTGCTTCTCCTTGTCTTAATCCAGTATAGTATAATGTTTCAAAAAATACCTTATATACTAAATCATTAACTTTACTTATGAATTTTTGATATTCTTCAATAGTCCAAAAATCTACATTTTTCTTTAACTCGGTTTTTCTTTTAAAGTTTCCAGTTAAAGTAGCAACATTATCTTTTAATCCATAAAATTTAATTGCATAATTTAGTATATTAACCATAGCACCATGTAAGCTAGAATTATATTTATGTTTAAATCCTTTTTTCTCAATTTCTATTTGCCATTTTAGATAAACACTATTCGTTATTTTATTTAGTTTATAATCTTTAAAGTATGGCAATATATGATTTTTAAATCTATTTTCAATGGCTCTAAATGATTGGGCTTTTAATTGTAATTTTTTATAACTTCTATATTCTAACCATAAGTCATTGAAAGTAATGTTAGAATAATCTGATTTATCACACATCTTAAATTCAACTTCGGCTTGCTTGGCTTCTTTTTTAGTATCAAATCCTTTTCTTTCAAATTGTTTTCTGTTTCCATATACATCATCAGCATAGGTACGAAATTTCCATTTTTTAGTTTTCTTATCTTGATATACTGGCATAATGTAAAGCCCTATTACTATTTAATTCCATTTCAGTATTTGCCATATTGATAATGTAATCTAAGTCAAGTCCAAGATATTCAATTACTTTTTTAGTAGGAACAACAATCGTTTTACTTTTAGGAATTCTTTTACCATCTTTGATAATTTCATTTTCGATATTATTCCTAATTCTAATTGCTGTATCTCTTCCACAATTAGCAATTAAACTAATTTCTTTGATACTAGCCCATGGTTTTGAGATTATTTTAAATAATTCTAAATAGGACATATTTTCCTCCTTTCTATGGCAATAGGTTGCCATAGTTTATATAATACGCTCTTTTACTAAATTTGTCAACTAGTTTCCAAAAAAATATTTATTTTTCTTTTTAAGTATGTTATGTTATTTCTTTAAATAATAACTCAAAAAAAACAAGTTTTTTTAATTTCACACGACAAAACTAGTCACTGAAAAGTGGCTTTTTTGAAACAACTAAATATTAAGAATTAATTACTTTTTAAGAAATTAGGAATATCTTTATTTTGATATAGCATAAAATAATTTAACATTTCTCTACCGCTCTCGGTTACATAATATTTTGAGGCACTCCCCACTTTTTTAATCATTCCATATTTTCTTAATTTATCAATAATTCTTGTAGTTTTATTTCTAATTTTTTTACTATTAAAATCTTCATTCTTAAATAATCTTTG
>CANQPR010000118.1 GCA_947625715.1 uncultured Bacilli bacterium | reverse complement strand
CTGTGAATTGTAACATTGGAATATGAAAAAAATAGCAAAGGTATTGACATTTAGCCAAAAAATAGTATAATTATAAATGTCTAGTACTGATAGCCATTAATTTGGTGCGTCAGTTATTTTTTTTTGCATTTATTTTTATACATTACATATAATAATAGTACTATGAATTATTAATTCATAGTCTAGTGCTGATAGCCATTAATTTGGTGCGTCAGCTTTTTCTTTCTTTAATGTTTATTGTAGCTATTATCTATGTTATAATTTATGTGGTGATGCTACTTGAAAACAAAAAAATATTTAAATGTCGATGAATTAATAAAAACAATTATTCAAAAAGGCATTGTAATAGAAAATGAAGATAATGTTAGAAAAATTTTAAAGCAACATAACTATTATGTTATTATGGGTTATAAACATTTATTTTTAGATAATAATGGTAATTATAATAATGTTAGTTTTGAAAATATATATAATCTATATTTATTTGATAGAAAACTTAAATTGTTATTATTGGATTCTTTATTAGATATTGAAAATATTATAAAGACTTCAGTCGTAAATCGTTTTTGCAGTGTCTATGGATTTAAAGAAGATCAATATTTAGATAAAGCTAATTATAATATTAATCACAAATATGTTGATAGAACAATAGCAATTTTTAAAAATCAAATAAGTGAAAAAGAAAAAAATCATACAGCTATTTTGTATTATAAACAAAATTATGGATTCGTTCCTTTTTGGGTAGTAAGCAAAGTATTATCTTTTGGGCTTTTAAGAGAATTATATTCAATTATGAAAGATGATGATAAGCAGTATGTTAAAAATGAAGTATCTAATTTTAAAGATGTAAAAATCAAAAATTTATTTACTTTTATGCAATTGTTTGTTGATATGAGAAATCGTGCAGGACATGATGAGATATTATTTAATGAAAGGCATAGAAGAATATTACTTCCAAAATTACTTGAACATAAAAAATTTAACTTATCAAATAACGATGGTTTAAATGATTTATTAGGATTATTAATTGCTATGAAAAATATATTGCCTAAAAATAAATTTAATATATTAATTAAAAATATAGACAAACTTATTAAGCATTTTATAAAAGAAAACAACAATGTAGAATTGGAAGATTTATTAAAGGAAATGAATTTGCCACACAATTATAAAAAACTTAAATGGAAGAAATCAGAATTATCAGCTTGATAGTTCTTTTTATATGGAGGGATGTTTGTAAAAAAAGTAAAAAAATATTTTAATTATATTCTTATCTTTATAATAGGATTTATATTATCGGCTAATATTTGTTATAATTTAGTTTATATTATCAAACATAATATTAAATTATCTTGGAGTTTTAACTTTATTAAAACCACTCTTGCTTTAACAGATTTTGGTTTACTCTTTGGCTCGACTCTTTTAATAACTTTAATAATGTTATTTGTACTTAAATATGACAAAGAATTTAAACTTAAATTAGCAAGAAAAAAAGGACTTCCTAAAGAAGATGGTAGTTTTGAATATGGTAGTGCTAGATGGATGACTAAAAGGGAAATCAAAAAAGAATTTAAAGTTTGGAATTTTGGATCTAAATTAGCAAGTGGAGGAATTCCTGTAACGGTACAAGATGGGAAGTTTTATTATTCAGATTCATTTGATCATACTCTTATTATTGGATCAACAGGAAGTGGTAAAACTCAATGTGAAATATTGCCTATGATATTTAATCTTGGTTATGCAGGTGAGTCAATGGTAATCAATGATACTAAAGGTGAGCTTTATGGTTATACTGCTGATTTTTTAAAAAAACAAAAGTATAATATAAGAGTAATTAATTTAAGAGATGCATTTTCAAGTGATGGTTGGAATCCCTTACATCTAGCTTACAAGTATTATAAAGAAAATAATATTGATCTTGCAGGTGATATTATAGAAAACTTTTCTAAATCATTATGTAAGAATTTATCAAGTAAAGATATGTATTGGGAAAAGTCAGCTAATGCTGTATTATCTGCTTTATGTTATGCTCTTATAGAAGATGCTCATTCCGAAGATGAAGTTAATCTTTTTTCTCTTTATAATTTACTTGTTGAACATGGATCTAAAACTATTGATAGATTTAACTCTCTTGATTTATATTTTCAACAAAAACCTATGGGATCATTATCAAAGATGGCTTATGCTACAGGATCTTTTGCTAAAGGTGAAACTCGTGCCACTCTTTTTTCTGTTCTTGCTACTACTATAAAAATGTTTAGTGATACAGGTATTGCTAATTTAACAAGTAGAACTGACTTTGAATTAGATGACATTGGGAAAAGAAAAACTGCTGTATTTCTTATTATTCCTGATGAAAAAGAGTCAAGGCATGAACTTGCATCACTATTTATAGATCAATGTTATCAAGCTCTTGTTAATACAGCCCAAACTTTTTCAAATGGTCGTATGCCTATTCGTGTTAATTTTATTCTTGATGAAGTTTGTAATATGCCACCTATAAATTCTATGTCTAATAAAATTACTGTTTCTCGTTCTCGTAATATTCGTTTTGTTTTAGTTATTCAGGATTTTGATCAGCTAAAAGAAAAATATAAAGATTCTGTTGGAACAATTAAGTCCAATACTTCATGGATTTATTTACTTACATCTGATAATGAAAGTGCTAAAGAAATTAGTGCTCGTTTAGGTAAATATACAATATCTAGTGCTAGGGTTTCTACTTCTACTCGGTTGGAACAATTGGATTATAATATTTCAAATGATAAGTCACTTATGGGTAGAGAGTTAATGATGCCTGATGAATTAATGAAATTAAAATTTGGTGAGGCTATATTTATGAAATCTAGGATGTATCCTGTTAAAGCAACTGTTAAACCTATTAGTGACTATCCTATTAAATTTAAAATGACTAAACTTCCTAATAAGAAAAAAATATTTAAAATATCATGTTTTAATTTAGATGAATTTAGAAAAGAAAAAACTTTGAAAGCTGTTGATAACAAAATTGAATTAGAATAGTCTAGTTTAAATTAACCGAATTTTGTGATATAATATTTACTGAAACAAATAGTAATTTGTAAGAAAGATTGGAGTGTTAATTATGACTTTTGATTTTAAAAAAGAATATAAAGAATATTATATGCCTAAAAACAAACCTAGCATTGTTAAGATACCAAAAATG
>CANQPR010000117.1 GCA_947625715.1 uncultured Bacilli bacterium | reverse complement strand
ACCTCCTTGTAGATTTCTAGTTTCTACAATTAAAGGAGGCGACTTTATGAAAAGTCAAAATTTACTAGAATTAATTAAAAATACAGAAAGAGAGGTGAAAAGATTAGGTTACAGTGAAGATTCTTTGAAAAAATATAATAAAATATGGGATAAGTTGAAAGAGTACTGTAATAATAAGTATGAAGATTATAATGTGGATATTGGAAACAAATTTTTAAAAGATGTATATGATATTCCCAATAAATATTGTTTAGAAAATGGTCACCATGATTCTTATCGTTCTATTATGATTTTAAATTCTTATTTATGTTATGGAGAAATTTATACTAAATATTTTATGAAAAAACAGTCATTAACTAATTATTATCAAGATTTATTAGATAAATTTTTAAATAGTTGTAAAGCTAAAAATAATACACCAAAAACTTTAAGCTATAAAAAAGAAGCTGTAAAAAGATTTTTATTTTTACTCCAAAAAAATAATATTACTGAATTTGATAAAATTGACTACAATTTTATTTGTAAATATTTAGAAACTCTATGTGATATAAGTCACAATTCTTTAAAAATATATATTTATGTTCTAAAATGTTTTGTTATTTTTCTATATGAAACGGGAAGAACTAAAAACGAATTACAGTATTTAATTCCGAAAGTTAAAATAAGCAAATATCCTAGCATTCCATCAGTATGGAAAGAAGATGATGTAAAAAAAATAATTGATTCAATTGATAAAAATAATCCTATAGGAAAAAGAGATTATGCAATGTTATTACTTGTTGCAAAACTTGGAATTCGAGTAATGGATTTAAAACATTTAACAACAGATAATATTGATTGGAAAAAGAAAGAAATTAATTATATTATGTCAAAAACTAAACAATTTCAAACTCTTCCATTACCGAATAATGTAGGATGGGCTATTATTGATTATTTAAAAAATGGTAGACCAAAATGTGATTCAAAAGTAATTTTTATAAGACATGTTAAACCCATTGGTCCATTTAATGACAATGATAGTTTAGGTGGAATTATAAAAAAATACATGAATTTAGCTGAAATAACATTGGATAAAGATATTCACAAAAAAGGAATGCATTCTTTAAGACATAGCTTGGCAACTAATCTTTTAAAAAATAACATTCCAATTGATAGTATATCATCTATATTAGGACATAACAATAAATCATCAGTAAGCTATTACTTAAAAGTTGATGTTGAAAATTTAGAAATGTGTTGTGGAAAGGATGATGATTATGGAATTTAATGAAAATAATTTTAAAAGTGTTTTTAAGAAAAATATTACTGATTATTTGAATGAAAAAAAATTATTAAATCAAAAATATAAAACATTATTTTTTTCTTTAAGAGACTTTGACAATATGTGTTGGAAATTAAATGTTACTGAAAGTATTTTAACTAAAGAATTAGTAATAAAATGGTTAGAAAAGAAACCAAATGAATGTTTAAATAATCAATCAAAGCGTGCAAGTATGATTAGATGTTTTGGAAGATATATGTATCGTTTTAATACTAAAAATTATATACTACCAAATTTACTATATCCTATAAAAGAAAAATACAAACCACATATTTATACAAATGATGAAATTCAACGATTATTTGCAGTTGTTGATAATCTAATTCCTACAAGTAGTTTTGATAATAAACCAGATATCATGCCTATTATTTTTAGAATTCTTCTATTTACTGGTATGCGAATCAATGAAATACTTTCTTTAAAAATTGATGATATAAAATTTGATGAAAAAATAATTGTGATAAAAAATGCTAAGAATAATAAAGATAGATTAATTCCAATATCAGAAAATTTATATAATCATTTAAAAAAATATAATTCTAAAATAAACAAAAATATTCATTCACCAAATTATTTGTTTAGAAATAATCATGGAAATAAAATAACTAGTGATTCTTTTTATGAGTATTTTAGAATTTATTTATGGAAAGCAAAGATACCACATACTGGAAAAGGTCCTAGAGTCCACGACTTTAGACATACTCATATCGTTAACTGTATTCACAAATGGTTAATAGAAGGAAAAAATATTAAAACTCTTCTTCCATATCTTCAAACTTATTTAGGACATAGTACTGTCGAAGCAACATATTATTACTATCATTTAACTTTAAGTATTTATCCTTATTTAGAAAAAAAGGCAAATGAAAATGATGATAATATTTTACCAAAGATAAAAGAAGGTGATTTTGATGAATAAATTTTTCAAATATTTAACAAAATTTTTCACTAGTTATTTAAAACAACAAAAAGGTTGTTCACAAAATACTATTTTATCTTATAGGGATACTTTTAAATTATTTTTTCGCTTTTTAGAAAAAAATAATATTAATATTAAAACCTTTGATATTAAAGATTTTAACAAAGAAATTGTAGTTCAATTTTTAGATTATATTGAAGAAAATAATTCAGTTACTACTAGAAATATTAGAAGAGCTGCTATTATTTCATTTTGCAATTTTATATTATTTGAAGAACCGATAGTTATAGAAAATATATCAAATATTTTTTCAATTCCTATTAAAAAAGGGACACACAAAGTAGTAGAATATTTATTAGAGAAAGATATGGAATTATTACTTAAACAACCAAATGTAATGAATAAAAAAGAAAGAAATGACATGATAATGTTAAGCACATTATATGAAACTGGAACGAGGATTACTGAATTCTTAAATATAAGATTAAAGGATATTTCTTTTGAAAAACCGTATTTTATAAAAGTTACTGGTAAAGGAAATAAAGAAAGAATCATACCTTTAATGCAAAATATGATTGATTTACTAGCTATCTATGTAAAAGAAAATAATATAATTTCTCCAGATCAATTTCTATTTTGTAATAGTCGAGGGGAACAATATACTAGAAAAGGAATAAGTCATAAAATTAATAAATATGTTAACAAAGCAAAAAATAAAAGTTTAACATTTCCAGATAGTGTTCATCCTCATACATTTCGTCACACAAAGGCCGTAGTTATGCTAAATAAAGGAATAGATTTATTAATTATTAGTCAATTTTTAGGCCATGAATTATTAGAAACAACTCAAATTTATGCCAAAGTTACTGATGAATATAAAAGAAAAATTTTAGAACAAGCATATTTTGAAAAGGAACAACAAGATTTACCTGATTGGTTGACTAATAATGATATCATGGAATTTTTAGAAGA
>CANQPR010000116.1 GCA_947625715.1 uncultured Bacilli bacterium | reverse complement strand
GATATCAAGGGCATTAAGTGAAAATATAAAATTAAAGAATACAGTTGAAAGATTATGTGATAATTGTTAATTTTAACTTTCTAACCACTAAGAATTTAAAAATTAAATTAACCTAAAAAAAGCGAAAAAAATAATACAAAAATAATATAAAAAAAATAAAACCACCAAAATTTAAAAAATATGATAACTAAAAAAGCACCGAAGTGCTAACCTAAAGATAAATCATTATAAGCTTCAATGATAATGTTATCATCAATTATATTTTGATTTTTAGAAGAAGCGATAATTAAAGATTTAGTAATGATATTATTAACAACTCTTATTGAACCATTACAACTATTAAAAATACCTTCAATTGCTTCTTTAGTAAAAATATTTTCATTTCCATGAACTAATTTAATTCTAGAATTAATATAGTCTTCTATTTCATTTTTTGAAATACCAGAGAAATTATAACTAATAGTAATTCTTTGCTTTAATGCTTCATGAACATTACGATTTAAAATAGTATTTAAAATAGGACTTCCAGAAAGAATTAAAGTAAAATAATTTTTACTATCCATCTCAAAATTTGTAAGTATTTTTAAATCATTGATAATGTCAGTTTTAAGATATTGAGCTTCATCAATACAAATAATAACATTAATTTTTTTATTATTAACTAAATCTATGATTGTATCCTGTATTTGTTTGAATATATCACTCTTCTTAAAATCAGGCATAATACCTAATGCAATAGCTAATTGCTTATAAAATTCATAAGTGGTAATACTAGACATAGACAAATAAATACATTTAAATAAATTGGGATTTAATTCTTTCATAAATTGTCTAATACTAAAAGTTTTACCCATACCAGGATTACCAGTAAACAAAGCAATACTTGGATGTTCTTTTAAATAATTAAGTCTATTTTTCATAATTTTTAAATCTTCAGTTTCGTAGGCATATTTAGTATCTATTGATTTATCAAAAGGGTTAAATTCCATACCAAAATAACTTAAAAACATAAAACAACCTTCTTTCTAATATAAAGTACTTTTTCTTTTAATTTTGGAATTATCTGTTTTATTAACTAAATGAACGGCTTCCATAATTTTACCATTATCATATATCCAAGCAGTAGAATAATCAAAAGGATTATATTTTATAGTAATTTTTTTACCAATATATTTCATATCAACCTCAAATTCATGATTTTTGATATAAGCAATAGCATCACTTCTTATTTTAGGATAAGCAGTATGTAAGAATGCAATATCAATAAAATTATTATCTAATTTTTTAATCAAATGGGAATCTTTAAACCATCGAGAATTAGGTGTAATATTTTCATCTAATTCATTTTTTAAAGAACTATGAATTGTATTATTATAATTAGCAACAAAATCATTTAGTAAAGTATTTAATTCATCAATTGATTTAATGTCATTCCAGTTAAGTCCTCTCATCCAAGTTTCTTTCATAGTATGGAAAAATCTTTCTATTTTTCCTTTGCTAGCTCCAGAATAAGGACGAGCATGAATTAAAACTAAACCTAAAGAAGCACATATAATATTGAATTGTTCATTTTTATATGTAGTTCCATTATCTACAAAAAGTTTTTTAGGAACCCCGTATTTTTTTACGGCACTTTTCATAACATCTTGTAGATTATAAGAATTGTCGTTAAAGAAAAACTTAGCTCCGACGATTAAACGAGATGCATCATCAATAATAGCAATCAAATATGTTAAAACTTTCTTACCATCAATTGTTAAATATGGACCATGAGATGTATCTCCTTGCCAACAATCATTAGCATGTTCCATAACAAAAGCTCGACGATCTATATTTTCGGTTTCATTAAATAATATTTTATTATCACGAATGAATTTAAGAATAGTACCTAAACACACATTGTTAGGATTAATAAAGCCTTCATCCACTAATTTGTTATAAATTAGTGTTCCAGATATATGTGGAAATTCTTTTTTTAGATTCTTTATTTTATTAATTGTTTCATCTTTTAATTTTCTGCTAGAATGACAATCACTTCTAGTTTTATTAATTAAAGCTTCATAACCATTCTTTTTGTATTTTAAATACCAATCTTTTATAGTTTGCCATTTATATTGTTCCTCATGTCCATTTACAACATATTTTTTAGAAGCAACTTTTTTAAAATATTCCAGTTGACTATTTTCTTCAAAAGTATCAGTTACAACTGGTGCGATTAAACCATAGCGAAATAAAGCAATCTCATTTTTTATTGCATCTTTCTCTTTTTGCTCCATTTTTTTCACCTCCTCAAGAACTGGTTATATAATATATCCTTATAAAGGAGAATGATATTCAATAGTTATTCAAAATCCCTTAAGGGATTATTATTAATGGAATGCAGGTTTTTCTAAATAAGAAATAAGGGTGATAATAATTTTTAAAACATCCATACTGGAGTTCATCAAGTCTTGTTTTTATTTGGGATAATACTTCTTCAATTATTGATTTAGTTTGAAGTATTATTGAACTAACAGTTAAATACTTATTGAATTCTTTTATCCATTGATAATATAATTGATGTGATATCCTTGTTTTTTCTATAATTTCTTCAATTTTTAATTTGTTTATAAATCTATCTATTAATGTCTTTATTATTATATTCGATGAATATATATGATATGGAAAAATAAAATCTGGAAGTAATGCATGATAATGTTGTTTACTTTTATTTATTTCTTTACAATATTTACATTCTAAAACGATTAATTTTATTTTTCCAATTATTTCATATCCATTTATATGAAAAATAATATTTCTTTCATATGTTTTGTGATTATTTAATGTATTTTCTTTTTTACATAATGGACATTTGCAAAAAGCATAATCATTTACATTCATTATTTCTTCATAAGCTTTTAAGTAATATAATACATTAATATCATTTTCTATTTTATTATCTATTTTATTAATACTTTCTACACCAAAGATATTTGTTAATTCTTTAATGTTTTCTATATTTTCTTTAACTTTTTTTACTTCATAATCGAATTTTTGAAATAAATTTGCTATTTTAGTATTGATTAATAAGTTATTTATTGATATCATATTACCGTCCTTTGGCTATTTGGGTTAATTGAACATTTTAGGACAAATAGCCTTAGTGGTTTGGAATTAATTTTTACCGGATTAATTCCTTTTTTTATACCACTTAAAAACTAGAGAATAACTCTAGCTAAAATTATTTTAAAAATTTTT
>CANQPR010000115.1 GCA_947625715.1 uncultured Bacilli bacterium | reverse complement strand
CTGGACAAGTAAGTGGAATTCAGCAAATGATTGATAATGACAGATATTGTGATGAGGTATTATTACAAGTAGCATCTACAACGAATGCTTTAAAGAGTTTAGGTAATGAAATATTAAAAAGCCACATGAAATCCTGTATGGTAGAGGAGATAAATGATGGAAATTTAGATGCAGTAGATGATGTTCTTGTCTTATTTGGAAAATTAAAATGAAACAAGTATATATAAAAATAGATGGTATGCATTGTAGTCATTGTGAAATGACTATAAGAAATACTTTATTAAAGATAAAAAATATTGAAAGTGTAGAATTTGATGGGAATATTGCTTGTATAAATTATAAAGGAAAATTAGATAAAAATAAGTTAATCAATGCCATTTTAGATAAAGAGTATATAACAAAAGAAGAATATATAAGTGAAGATATAAGAAAACTAAAAAACAATATTAAATTAAAGGAATTTATTATCATTACTTTCTCTATTCTAATTATAATTCTAGGTATTAATAAACTATTTGGCTTTAATGTCTTTAATGCCATTCCAAAAATAGATAGTAACATAACTTATGGTATGCTTTTTATAACAGGACTTTTAACAAGTATTCATTGCATTAGTATGTGTGGTGCAATAAATCTAATGGCTGTGATTGATGTTGGCTCAAAAAGAAATTTAAAAAAATCCTATTCTTTATAATATAGGAAGAGTTTTATCATATACCATTCTAGGAGGTATTGTAGGACATATTGGTAGTGTATTTAGTATTAATAACATTATATCAGGATTTATTATTTTAATTGCCTCTGTTTTAATGTTCTTGATGGCACTTAATATGCTGGGAATTATAAAATTAAAAAGAATAAAGTTTTGCTCTTTTAAAAGAGGAAAGCATAGTGCTTTTGTAATAGGACTTCTAAATGGATTTATGCCATGTGGTCCATTACAAGCAATGCAAGTATATGCTTTGTCAACAGGCAGTTTTATAAATGGTGCATTTTCAATGTTTTTATTTGGAATGGGAACAATTCCTCTAATGTTATGTATAGGATTTCTTCTAAATTTAGTAAAAGGCAAAGGTAAGATTCTCATAAATAAAATTGCATCGATTCTTATACTGCTTTTGTCTTTAGTAATGTTAAACAGGGCATTATTAACATTTAACATCGATATTTTTAAGAGTTTTAATGATTATGGATCATTTACAGCATCAAAGATAGAAAATGGTATTCAAGTCGTTGAATTTAATTTATCTTACGACAATTATCAAGATATTATTTTACAAAAAGATATTCCAGTAAAAATGATAATTCATGTCGATAAAAAAAATCTCACAGGATGTAATAACGGGATTATTATAAATGAATTTAATATAAAACAAGAATTAAAAGTTGGAGATAATATTATAGAATTTACTCCTAAAGAAGAGGAGACAATTACTTATACTTGTTGGATGAATATGATAAAAAATACAATTAAAATAATTGATGATAAAGATTATTTTAAAGGAAGTGAATAAAATGCAAAAACAAATTTTAAAAATTTCGGGTATGACTTGTAGTGCGTGTTCATCAGGACTTGAAAAATATTTAAATAAACAAGATGGAATTATAAGTGCTTCGGTTAATTTAGTTTTAGAACAAGCCCTTATAGAATATGAAGATTATTTAACTATAGATGATTTAAATACTTTTATTAAAAATGCTGGATTTAAAAGTTTAGGAGTTTATGACGAGCATGAAGAGAAAAAACAAAATCATGATAAATTAATGTTAATCATATTTAGTTTTCTTTCTGTTATTGTTTTATACATTTCTATGTCGCACATGGTGGGACTTCCAGTTATTCCGTTTTTACACATGATGAAACATCCGATAAACTACTCAATATGTTTGTTAATTTTATCCATTCTTTATTTGTTTTATGGATTTGATATTTTAAAAAATGGCTATAAGAATTTAATCCATAAATCTCCTAATATGGATACTTTAGTATCTATTGGTGTACTAGCAAGCTTTCTATATAGTTTGTTTGGAACAATTATGATTATAATAGGTAAAATAGAATATGTAGAAAATTTATATTATGAGTCAGCTTGTATCGTTCTATTTTTTATAAAACTTGGTAGATTTATTGATGGAAGAAGTAAAGAAAAAACTAAAGAAGCAATTAAAGATTTAGTTTCTATTACGCCAGAAAAAGCAATATTAAAAACTGAAAGTGGCGAAAAAGAAGTTACTCTTGATGAAGTAAAAAAAGGAGATACTTTGATTTGTAAACCTGGTATGAAAGTTGCAGTTGATGGAATTATAACAAAAGGTGCTTCCCATTTTGATGAATCATTTATTACAGGTGAATCTATGCCTGTTAAAAAGGATAAAAATGCTAAAATTGTCGCAGGTAGTTTAAATATTGATGGGTATATAGAATATAAAGCTCTAAAAATTGGTAAAGATTCGACAATATCGGAAATAGTAAGATTAGTAGTAGAAGCAACTAATACAAAAGCTCCAATAGCAAAAATTGCTGATAATGTTAGTGGAATATTTGTACCAAGTATAATTGTAATAGCAATTTTAACACTCATTGTTTATTTGGCTTTAGGTAATGGAATTAATGATGCACTTACGCATTTTGTTACTGTTTTAGTGGTTGCCTGCCCATGTGCTTTAGGACTTGCTACCCCTCTTGCTATTGTAGTCAGCGAAGGATTATGTGCTAAAAATGGTATTTTAGTAAAGACAAGTGAAACTTTAGAAAATGCTCATAAAGTTGATACTATTGTCTTTGATAAGACAGGAACACTAACTTATGGTAATTTAAATATTAGCGAAGTTTTTAATTATAGTGATTATCCAAATGATGAATTATTAAATATCGTTGGTAATTTAGAAGTTAAATCGACACACCCTATTGCTAGTGCTTTCAAAGAATATGCAAAAGATAAAAAAGAAATACAAGAATTTAAAAATCTTGCAGGTTTAGGACTAACTGGAACAATAAATGAGAAGAAATATTACATAGGAAATAATAAAATTCTTACCTTATTAAAAATAAAAAATCAAAAAAACAAAGATGAAAAAATTTTGGCTGAACGAGGAAATAGTATTGTTTATGTGATAGAAAATCAAAAAATTATTGCTTTAATTGGGGTAAAAGATATTGTAAGAGAAAATGCAAGTAAAGTAATAAGTGAACTTAAAAATATGGGAAAAGTTGTAATTATGCTGACAGGAGATAATGAATTAACTGCAAAGTCAGTGGCAAAAGA
>CANQPR010000114.1 GCA_947625715.1 uncultured Bacilli bacterium | reverse complement strand
TTAGATGTTTATACAGAAGATGTATCTGATGGAAAGTATGTAACTATAGTTACTTTTGACAATAATTCTTCTATTAACATATATACAAGTGCATTTAATGGAATAAAAGATGTAACAAATAATATGGAATCAATTTTTGAAGCCTATGAAAAACCAAAAGAAAACTATATAAAAAATGATATAGAAATAAGTATTTAAAAGGAGAAAAGAAAAGTTGGAAAACAAAAATTTAGATAAGAACAATATTGAAAAATCTTTTAGTAATACCCCTAAAAGATTATGTGATTTAGTTGAAATTGAAGAAAATAATATGGATTGTGTAGTTTTAAAAGTTAAAGAAAATTCACAATTAGATTTAATAAAATTAGGTTGTTTTGAAGGAGATGAAAAAATAATAAGAGTTAGTAAAGGTGCTGACAATACTTTTACTATTTTTACAGATAAAGAACATTATTCTTGGGAACATGGTGAACATGGTTACACATTAGTTACCAAAAATATGGATATGAAAAGATTACAAATTGTAGATTGTTTAGAAATAGATTTTGATATTTATATTGGAAAAAATAAAAATAGAATACAAGATTCTTTAGATATTCATTCTCTAAAAGATGCCTATAATAAAACCTATGATGTAGAAATTATGTATTGGAAAAATGAAAAAGATAAACAAGTTATCGTTCATAAAAACGGAGAATTTTTTAGAGCATTTTCAGGAATGAATCATGCAAAAAATACTCTTAAAAATTGGGGTTATGAATTAAAACATAAAAGAAATTATGTGGCAGAAACTGGTTGTATTGTAGAAGAATATTCAATGAAAAGAATAGAAAAAACACAAGAGAAAGCTAATGAAAATGATTTACAAAATGATAATGAAAATGACTACGATTATAATTAAAAATTTTAAAAAAGTAGTAAAAAAATGTCCTACTTTTTTTAAAATTTTAGTCAAAAAAAATTCTCCCAGAGGGCTTAAAAGGGTATTAGGGATTTTTCCCTAAACAGCGATTTGTGGTCCATTGGACCATGCTGGCGAACAAAGGGCATAAAAAAAATGCCCTAGCTGTTCGACGCAAAATAAAATTTTGCTTTTATTAACGATTGGCTTTCGCCATCATTAATATTTTTTTAGGAGGTGTCTATGAATTTAAAAGACCAAATTGAAAAGTTTAATAAAAGGGAAATAGAAAAAATTTATGATTTATATAAAGAAAAATATAAAAGTAAAATATCATTAGATAAAGGAAGAAAATATATTTTCACAATAAAAAAATTTGAAGTATTTTTTAGATTATATATTGATGAAAACATACAAGTTTGTATTAGAACTAATACAGTTAATGTTCGTGAACAAATTGAATATGATTTTGTGAATTTTAACGAATTACAAATTGATGATCTGAATGAGTATAAAAAGAGGATAAAAGCATTTTATAAAAATATAGTAAAAGAAGTTGCTCATACATTTTTCACACCAGAGCATCATAAAGAAATGACACCAGATAATGCGACACAAGAAGAAATAAACATAGGCTGGTATTCTGTTTATGAACAGCGATTATTAACAAAATTAAATTATAATGAACCAGATGAATTCAATACCTGGATTGAAAAAGTTAGTAATAGAAAATATATTAATCAACAAAAAGCGATAGGAGAAAAATAAAAGTGGAAGATTTAAAAAATATTATCAAAAAATTGGATGTTTCTATAAAGAAATGGTATGTTGAAAATTATCCTAGTGATGATTTAGGAACAACATTATCAGCATCTACTACATTTTTAGATTTGAACAATTTATTAAATTCTGGAAAAGGTAGTGGTGTATATGAATTGTTAGGAGGAGATGCCGATTCTATTATTAGAGAAAGATGTTTTGCAAAACTGGCAGAATTGACAGGACAAAATTATGATTCTATATATAATAAATGGCTTGATTCTCCAAATAAAGAAGATGAAATTGAAAAATAGGAGGAATTGCATGGATAATAAGCAAGATTATTATAAAATAAAACTATCACAAGAGGATAAAATTAAATTAGACTTTTTCTTAACCATTACTACTAATTATAGAGAAAATGAACTAAAAGCATGGCAAGAATTTTCAAAAGAAAAAAATGAAGATGGAACACCTGTATATAAAAATGCAATGGGCAATGCAAAATGGTGGGGAGATTTATGTGAGTCAGTTATTCGTATCAAAGATGCAATAAAGAATTGCGAACATATACAAGAATTAACTAATGACAAAGATGAACCTGATATTTGCGAATAGAAAGAAATAAAGATGATTACTGATTCAGAAAAACAATTAGAAAAAATATTTCTATCTTATGATAGCATTTTAGAAAAATTAAAATTATTAAATATTAAAACTAAATCAAATAAAGAAATCACTCATAAAGATTTAAGACAAGCTATTAATATAATGGTAGAGAAACATCCTACTTGTAGATGGAAAGGAAAAAGACCTAATAGAAAAAAATATTATATTTTAATTGAGGGTTATTATTGGTTAATCTTAGTATATTTTCAAAATGAAAAATTACAAATAGATGCTGATGTCGATTTTTTTACAAAAAGGATAAAGCAATATGAAGATGCTCTAAAAATTAATCCTAAAATCTTATGGGAAAAAGATATGAATATTAATCAATTAGAAAACTATTTTCACAGGGCTTATGGAACAATAAAAAATAATATAATAAAGATGAATAAAGCAACTAATGGTAAATATAAATATCATGATGAAAATAATAAAATTATAATTTCAAAAGAAGGAATTGAATGGCTATGTAAGAATTGTTTTAAACAAAAATATTTAGAACTATTAGAAGCATATAAAATGGAATTGACAGAAGAATATATCAAACGAGGCTTTCCTTATGATGTTTTTTAATACAAGAACATTTTTTTGTTAAAAGGGCTGACAAATAATTAAATATACGTTATACAATATTTAATAATTAATTATTTTAGTATATGTGCATATACCTTTATTTTTATAAATGGAGGTGAATTATGAATGTGTATGAAAAAAGAGATACTGCATTTCGTATAATGGAGCTTATTAAATCTGGAGAACTTAATGAATCTCAAAGAAAACAAGTATATGATATTATTATGGGATTGCAAGGAAGAACAATACAACAGAGAGAAAGAGTTATTAAATTATACAACTTAGATATAACTCAAAAACAAACATATACTAAAACCAGTTTAGCAAAAGAATATCAATGTGCTGTATCAACGATTACAAATTCAGTTTATGCTGTGCAAGGTTCGCTATTTCGCATTCCTGATGAAAAAGTTTTAATCTTGCAAAAAATAATAAAAGAATGTGAAAAATAATATTAATATTATAAATAAGAGGTAGGAATTT
>CANQPR010000113.1 GCA_947625715.1 uncultured Bacilli bacterium | reverse complement strand
TTTTAGATTAAGAATTATGTATATTATGAATGGAAAAATAAGTGGAATTACCAAAAAAGAAAGAAATCAAAAAAAATAGAAAAATAAGGGACAAACCCTTATTTTATAATGCTTTAATGAAATTTTGCTCCCCACTAAATTATTTAGAGCCAAAAGTTGAATTAATCAACTTTAATTTCCTTTTACTTGATTCATTACTTCTTCAGCAAAGTCTTCATTTCTTTTTTCCATACCTTCACCAACTTCATAACGAATCGCATATACTAATTCACTATTATTGTTTTTTAAAAATTGTTTGATTGATAAAGAATTATCTTTTACAAAAACTTGTTCATTTAAACATACTTCTTTATAGAATTTTTGAATTCGTCCTTCAACCATTTTTTCAGCAATTTCAGCTGGTTTTCCTTCATTCATTGCTAATTCTTTTTGAACATCTCTTTCTTTTTGTAATACATCAGATGGAATATCACTAATGAATGTATAAGTCGGACGCATTGCTGCTTGTTGCATAGCAACATCTTTAGCTATTTTGCTAGTAGCATTTTTTATAACAACTAAGCTTGCAATTGTACCATTCATATGAATATATTTACCAAAGTTTTCATCATCGTTTTTTGTAATAATTTCAAAACGGCGGAATGATAATTTTTCACCAATTTTAGCAATTTTAGCAATTATTAATTCGTTTATTGTTTCACCACTTGGTGTTTTTAATTCTTTGGCTTCTTCTAGAGTTTTCACATCATTTTGTAGTAATGTATTTCCGATTATATCAATCATTTCTTTAAATTCTTCATTTTTACTTACAAAATCGGTTTCGCTATTTACTTCTAAAATAACCGCTTTATTACCATCAATGTAAATATTTGCTAGTCCTTCGGCTGCAATACGGCTTTCTTTTTTAGTAGCTTTAGATATTCCTTTTTCTCTTAAATAATCTAAAGCAGCATTTATATCGCCATTAGTTTCTGATAAGGCTTTTTTGCAATCCATCATTCCAGCACCACTTTTTTCACGAAGTTCTTTAACCATTGTCGCAGTAATATTCATATTACCCCTCCTTTTCTTCTGTTTTGGTTGTTTTTTTCGTTGTTTTAGGATTTTCTTCTTCAACAACTTTTGTATTATCTTCAGTTACATAGTCAACTAATTCTAAATTATTAGCCTCACAAATGGCATTGTTTAAAACACCTAAGCAAATTTTTATAGAACGAACAGCATCATCATTACCTGGAATAATATAATCAACATCATCTGGGTCACAGTTAGTGTCGATTAAACCAAAAACAGGAATATTTAATTTTCTTGCTTCATGAATAGCATTTGCTTCTTTTTTAGAATCAACGATTATAATAGCTTGTGGTAATTTTACCATATTTCTAATACCAGCTAATAAACGATTTAATTTGTCATATTCTTTTTTTAAGCCAATAACTTCTTTTTTTGGTAAAACTTCAAAGATACCATCTTTTTCCATTTTTTCGATTTCTTCTAGACGATTAACACGTTTACGAATAGTTCTAAAGTTTGTTAGTGTACCTCCAAGCCAACGTTCATTTACATAAAATGAGTTACTTCTTGTAGCTTCTTCTTTAACTACTTCTCCAGCTTGTTTTTTGGTTCCAACAAATAAGAATGTTCCACCATTTGTAGCAATGTCTTTTAAAGCATTGTAACTTTTTTCAATTTCCTCCATTGTTTTGTCAAGGTCGATAATATAAATATCATCTCTTGCACCAAAGATATAAGGTTTCATTTTGGGATTCCAACGTTTTGTTTGATGACCAAAATGAACACCTGCTTCTAATAAATTATTTTTAGAAACAATTTCCATTTTTTTTCCTCCTTCGTTTTTCTTCTGCTTAGTTCAACTTATTTTCTTCACTCTAATAAGAGCACTAGAAAAAAATAATCCCTAAACATGAATATTAGCTTTTTCAAAGCCATTTGTATTGTATCAAATAATATGCTAAGAAGCAAGAAAAATTGCTATGATAAACGATAAGGATTTGCACTAGTTCCATAATTAGTATTACTATCTAATTCGATTTTAACATTGCTATTTAAATATACTGTAGGTTTTACAACACCATAATATACATCATTTTCGAGAAATGAAGATGAAGCTATGTCACTATCAATATAACCATTTTTGCTAAGCCTCATAACAAAAGCCGAAGAATTAGAATATGGGGCGGGAGTAATGGTCCAACTTCTTTCATTATTTTTATCTTTTAACCAATTATTGTCGTAGCAATAATTTTCATTTTGCCAATTAGAATTTGTTGTTAAACATGCTTGTCTTTGTGACTCTCCTCCACCACTAGTAGCATAGCCATAATCTGATGGATACATTAAACCGACATAACCTGGCCACATAGTTGTCCTATTTTCATTATCAGAACATCTATTGGCATCTTTTGGACAAATTTTACCAGTATTTTTACTTCTTTCAGCTTCATACATATATGTAGGATTTATTAAATTTTGATTTTTATCATAAGCTAGCGGTATGGTACCTAAATTCCATTTAACTTTACTTACCATAGCTCGGGCATTATTATCTAGGCCAATATTATTCCAAGCTGGACATGATACTGTAACTGGTGTTACTAAATCAAGATTACTTACATTATAACATGTGCCTCCTGCTTCTTTTTTGTAATAATTTTCATTTAATACTTTTGCTATAACAGATGTACTCCACTCATTTACGCCAACACTTTTATTTACATTACTTTCTGAAACATCCCAACTATAGTATCCTATACTATCTCTAATGATTTTGATGTGACTTTTTGTTTCACCAGATTCATCTTCTACATTATTCATAACCCCAATAATTCGCCAAGTTTCATTGTTAAATGTTACATAATTATTAGGATTAGCCCCAATAAATCTTAGGTTATTATCTTTTGTTTCATCATATATCATATTGGTTTTATCTGTACTAGATTTTTTGGCTAAAAAACATGCTCCACTATCTTCACCAGAACTACTACATATTGAATCAGATGGCTTTACAAAATATAATTTACAGGTTGTTTTGGTTTCTTGTAAGTTTAATATTTTTGGTGCCCAAGCATTGCTATCCCATTCTACACTAGCATTTTTGTCACATTCTCCTCTTTCAAAAATAAATCCCTCTCTATTATTTTTCTGAGGCATTTTAGTTAATGATTTATCACCATTATAAAAAGCTAGTGTTATATCGCCACTTCCTTCATAGATGAAATTTCCTTCCATAATTTTAAATGATTTTTGCACTTTAAAGTTAGCAAAAGTTATTCCTATTGCTACTCCACCTATTAAAAAAATGATAGCTACAAAAACAATTATTATTTTTTTACTTTTCTTTTTCTCTTTAAATTGACTTAATTTCAATCGAGTAGAGAAAACTTTATGACTATTTTCCCTCTCACACCACCGTACG
>CANQPR010000112.1 GCA_947625715.1 uncultured Bacilli bacterium | reverse complement strand
TTGTATTAGTTTAAAGTCATTATCTTCATAATAATACTTCTTAACCATACAAATTACCTCCTCATATATATTATACTATATTTATTCTTCAAATCCTTTTTTATTTTCGAAGTTTGTGATAATAACTTCTTCTACTTTACCTCTTTTCTTTCCATTGGAATTAATATTTCTTTTTGCTTCAATTACATGAATATTAAAATCTTTATATAATTCATTTACTAAAGTAGTATTATGATTTGATAACATTACATAACAACCTCTATCAGATAAATTCTTAAATACTTTAGCAAGTCTTTTTTGTTCTTCTTTGCCAAAACCATCTTCAGTATAACTATTAAATGTAGATGTATCAGAATCGTAAGGCGGATCAAAATAAATGAAATCTCCTTTTTTAGCACTCTTAACTGCTTCTTCAAAATCAACTGAAAGTAATTTAACAGCATTATAGTTTAAATATCCACATATAATTCCTAGATTTTGTCCTTCGTAAGTATTTACTTTACTTTTCTTCCCAAATGGTACATTAAATTCATTTTTGCTATTAACTCTATATAAGCCATTAAAACAAGCCTTATTCAGATAAATAGTACGAGCTGCTCTTTTGTAATCTGCTAATTTGTTAAATTTCTTTTTATCTCTATCTAAATTTCTAATTTTATAATAATACTCTTCAGAATGTTCATTTTCATGATGATTTAATTCTTTACACATTGCTTCAAATTTTTTTTCATCTTTAATACATTCATAAACATTTATAAGTTCCTTATTAGAATCATTAATAACTGCATTTTTAGGTGATAGTTCAAATAACAAGGCACCACCACCAACAAATGGTTCATAATAAGTATTAAATTCAGTGGGAGTATAGTTTTTTAATTTATCGATTATTTGTCTTTTTCCACCAGCCCATTTTACAAATGGTTTTCCCTTAATCATTTAAATCATCCTTTACTTCTAAAATAATAACAAATTTTTGTTTTCCACTTTCATCTGCATCAATATTTATTTTTAAGTTAATATTATTATATTCACAAATTTGGCTAGCAATATTTAATCCTAATCCACTCCCAGAACTTTTGGAAGTATTATTTGTTGCTCTATAACCCCTTTCTATTAATTTAGATGGATTTTCCATAATGATGTACGATGGGAGAGAACTAATAGTCATTTTTTTTAAAATATCATTGTTCTGATAAAATCTGATTTTTATAGTACTTTTTTCCCTAGAGTACTTTACAGCATTATCAATAATTAAATAAGGTAAAATCGTTATTGAATCATTAGCATTAAAAAAAGTGCCTTTATTATTTTCTTCAATATGATTTTCATTATATATTTTCATATCAATAACTAATTCATTTTCTTTGCAAAAATCATCAAAAATATGTCTATAAATATCCCATAACTGATAAGCATTTCTTTTTCTTTTTCTACCAGTCTTAATAATTTCAGAATTACTTGCCATTCTGTACAATTCAATCCTTTTGGATATAAAATCCGATAAATGGTATATGCTCTCTAATTTAGAAACATCTTTTTTTGCTAAGTTACTTTTAGTGATTGCTTTTGAATAGTTATCAATCATTTTATTAACTTTTGTTATATCATGCAAAAAATCACTCATATTTTTATACAATAATTCAGAATTATTAACATGTTGAAAGTTTTCTTTATCAATTTCAATAACATCAACTATTTCCTTTTTTGAAAATATTTTTTGTTCAACAGACTTTTTATTTTGCATTTTTTTATTAATATAATTTTCTTTTAACAATATACAATTATGAACTTCATTTCCATCTTTTATACAATTAAAACCATACGGGCATTGATAAATACCATCAGTTTTTAACAATAAATTATCATAAAAACTTTGACATTTAGATGTATTTATTTTGGTTAAGCAAAATTTATTTATTTTATTAAAAACTCCATCAGTTGCTTTTTTATCTAGTAAACTATAACTGTTTATCAATCGTTTCATAAATTAATTAATCCTATCTTTATATCGAATCCTACTTTCATATTTAAATTAACTTTCTTAAATAATGAGTCAGATGATAATATATCTTTTTTTTCTAAAAAGCTTCTTACATACAAATCTTCTAATCTGAAAATTTCTTTTTCTTTTATTCCCTTTGTTTTTAATAACTCTTTATAATGTATCCACCTTTCCTTTGGATCAAATAATTTGCTACAATCATCTCTTAAATATTCTATAATTTTTTCTTCCTCACCTTTATATACAAGTTCATCTATAAATTTAATATATTTATTAGCCCTAGGATTAAAATCGGCCGCTGATAGTAGATAAATTATTTTATCAGGATATTTTTCTTTTATTAACATTGATAAATTTAAACCTTCAAATTCACTATTAAATTTTAATCCTACCCCTTTATAGTCACAAATTATAATGGAATAATTTTCAACATCATCTAAAACATCTACATCTTTTTTCCAAGTTACACTATATCCTATTCTTCTTAATGTTTTTTCAAGTTCTAACTCATCATCATCTATAATTAATACTTTTGTTTCTTCTATTTTCTTTTTTTCACTAATATTAGTTACTATATTAGCAGGTAAATCATCTATTGTCTTATATTTATTATCAATATAATTATTAATAACAGTTTTTATTATTCCCATAAACTCCTCCTACAATCAAAGTAATTTCATACTAATTATACCATACAAAAAGACATTTTTCTCCAAAATGTCTTAAATTTCAACAATATTTTTATATTATTACTCATTATTCCCCATAAAAATTCTATCCCCTCGTTGCACAGTATAGAGAATCGTTTGCTCGGTGTTAGTTTCATTTACTGGGACTTGTAATATTTGACCAATTTGTAAGACATCTGTATTCAAACGATTTAAATCACGGAGTACATTTACTGTTGTATTAAATTGATTGGCAATTTTCCAAAGTGAGTCGCCACGTTGTACGGTGTAGGTCGTTGTATTGGTACCTCCAACATTTTGATCTGTTGGTATAATTAAAACTTGCCCTATTTGAAGAGTATCACTCGTAAGATTATTGGCTGTTCTTAGTGCATCTATGGTCGTATTAAAGCGTCTTGCTATAGACCATAGCGTGTCTCCTCTTTGTACTGTGTATCTTCCTGTTTCTTCGCCCGATCCTTCGGGTGGAGTGTATGGCACTCCGGCATAATTTGCAACGGCTTTTACAACTCCTTCGACATAGTCTAGTAAATTATTCTGTAACTTTTGTACATCTTTTGGATTGTCAATAAATCCATATTCAATGAGTAAGCTTTGTGTATCAGGGGTAAGTCGTTGGATATAGTAATAATCTTTACTTGGATCTTCTGGAAGACGGCGTTGAAAAGTACCACGTTCGATTTGGCCTTGATTACCAATTTCTTCCAATATCATTTCGGCAAGTTCATTATTATTACGAAGGGGGTAATAAACTTCTGCACCTTCACCACCT
>CANQPR010000111.1 GCA_947625715.1 uncultured Bacilli bacterium | reverse complement strand
TTTGCATTAAAAGCATAACCACTGCCTTTAGTGGGCATGGTTCCAACATTTTCATCATCTTGATAAAAAGCAAATATTACATCGCCACTTCCTTCATAGATGAAATTACCTTCCATCACCTTAAATGATTTTTGCACTTTAAAGTTGGCAAATGTTTTTTCTATTATTACTCCACCTATTAAACCAATAATTACAAGCGCAATTGCTATTATTTTTTTATGATTCTTTTTTTCTTTATATTGACTTAATTTCATAAATAAATACCATCTCTATTCTTAGTATTTATTTTATAATAATACCCCCCCCCCCGTGTCAATGTTTTGAAATAAAAAAAATCTCATTTCCTCTTTTAAATTATATGAAGCTATGAGATTTTTCACAATTTATATTTGTAAAATAAAATTTATTACTATAAAGATTTAAAATGTTAAAAAAGAATCACTTAACTAATCTAATCAAAATAAACACCTTTCCATGAAGAATGTACATTTTCATCTGGTCTGTTTGCTGGACAATTAGTAAACATATTACTTATTGTAGCATCAGATTTATGGATAAAGTTTAAACCATATGTAATTTGAGTTAATTTGCGGGAATCTGCAAACATGTATTCCATTGTTGTTACTTTACTGGTATCAAAATTACTTAAATTTAATTCTTCTAGACTACTCATTCCACCAAACATAGAAGACATATCGCTTACTCTACTGGTATCAAAACTACTTAAATTTAAAGTTTGAAGATTTCCCATATTGCTAAACATTCTATACATCGTTGTTACTTTACTGGTATTAAAATTACTCAAATCTAATTTTTGAAGCCTTCTCACACCATTAAACATATCACTCATCCTTGTTACATTTCTTGTATCAAAACCTTTTAAATCTAATTCTTCTAGACTACTCATTCCACCAAACATTTCGCTCATATCGGTTACATACCTTGTGTATATATTACTTAAATTCAATTCTTTGAGACTGCTCATATTGATAAACATAGCACGCATATTTGTTACAAGGCTAGTATATAAATTTTCCATTCCTTCTATTTGAGTTACTTTATTAAAACCATAAAATAAATATGAACTATTAGTGTTTAATTCTATTCCACCTTCTCCTTGTAAATAGCCTATACAATTGGTATCTCCTGTGTCACATACAACATAACTTTGAACTGCATTTGTATTTCCAGAAATACCTTCATTAAATGGACCATATACTATTTGACCTGCACCAGCTTCTTTTTTATTTTTTGTTGTTTCTATTACTATCTTTATTAATTTATATTTATATTTCCACATTCCAGCTGTATCAGATTCATTAATTGTTCTTAATCTCCCAGCTTTTACAAAATAAAGATTACATTTAGTTTTGGTTTTAGATAAATCTACAATTGTTGGGCCCCATTCGTTATTATCCCATTTTATTGCTGCATCATTATCACAATAACTTTTTTTTGCATTAAAAGCATAACCACTGCCTTTAGTGGGCATGGTTCCAACATTTTCATCATCTTGATAAAAAGCAAATATAACATCGCCACTTCCTTCATAGATGAAATTACCTTCCATCACCTTAAATGATTTTTGCACTTTAAAATTGGCGAATGTTCTATCTATTATTACTCCACCTATTAAACCAATAATTACAAACGCAATTGCTATTATTTTTTTATGATTCTTTTTTTCTTTATATTGACTTAATTTCATAAATACCAACTCTATTCTTAGTATTTATTTTATAATAATACCCCCTCCCCGTGTCAATGTTTTGAAATAAAAAAAATCTCATTTCCTCTTTTAAATTATATGAGGCTATGAGATTTTTCACTTTAAATATCTGTCAAATTCAAGGCTATAATAAAATTAATTTTCAAGTATAATAAAACCAAGATAGCTTGTAGTCAGAGTATTGACAAGAAATTTAAAAAGAATAATGATTTATATATCTCATTCATAATTTTTTATCCTTTACATTAATTTATTAAACATCTTTCATATATATTTGAAGTGGATTATAAGAACTACCATAATCATTATCATCTTTCATTATAACTCTAACATCAGAGTCTAAAAAGACAGTAGGATAGATATTCTGACCAGCAGAACACGCCCTCGTAGTAACAATGTTATAACCATAACTGTCGTCATTGATATTTAAGGCATCGGATAGATTCAAGGGTAACGGAGAAAGTAACCAAAAGTCCTTTCTGGATAGCCAATCGTTACTATGACACTCACTCCCATACCAAAAACTATACGCATTTATTCCCACCTGGACACACTCAGTGCCAAACCTACTATTGTTGGACCACTCAGCTGGTGCAAATTCTACATCCGTGATAGAGGGAAGTCCTACATATCCTGTCCAAGTTGTTGTCCTTTCTATTTCGTCATTGCAAGTACTTGTATTACTACAAAGTTTCGGATGTTTTCCACCTCTTTCTGCTTTGTACATTACGGCCGGAGTCACGGAACCAGCATTATAAGCATCCATGCTTTCAAGAGTTCCTATAGGCCATTTAACTTTACTTATCATTTTTCTTGCTTCTTCATCTATACCTATTTCTTCCCACTTTGGACATGATATTTTTGAATTTCCATAGTTTACATAACAGGTACCTCCGGCTTCTTTTTTATAATAATTTTCATTTAAGACTTGCTGTATGTCAGCTTGACTCCATTCGTTAACCCCATCACCACTATTTACATTACTTGGTGATGAATCCCAACTATAGGACCCTATAGAAGTGTCTCTTGTAATTTTTACATGACTTTTTTTATTTCCACTTTCATCTTCTACGTTATTCATTACACCGATAATTCGCCATTTTTCATTATTAAATGTTACATAATTATCAGGATTAGCACCAAAGAACCGTAAATTATTATCATCAGTTCCATATTCTCCTAAACTTTCTTTTCCATCATATACTAATTGAGTTGTTTTTGTTTTGGCTAATTCTATTAAATATTCATTTAATGTTGGATATTCTTTAAAATAAAGTTTACATGTTGTTTTAGTTTCTTTTAATCCCATAACTAAAGGTGCCCATTTTTCTTTATTCCATTCTACACTTGCTCCTTTATCACATTCTCCTTTTTCAAATGTAAATTTATCATCGATTTGAGGCATTTGAGTTAATGATTCATCTCCATTATAAAAAGCAAATATTACATCGCCACTTCCTTCATAGATGAAATTGCCTTCCATCACCTTAAATGATTTTTGCACTTTAAAGTTGGCGAATGTCTTTTCTAAAATTACTCCACCTATTAAACCAATAATTACAAACGCAATTGCTATTATTTTTTTATGATTCTTTTTCTCTTTATATTGACTTAATTTCATAAATACCATCTCTATTCTTAGTATTTATTTTATAATAATACCCCCCCCCCGTGTCAATAATTTTCATTAAAAATGTTAATCCTTTTTTAAAATGTATACGTATCATTAGTTAAAATGTATACGTACTTATGTTGTATAATATCTCTTTG
>CANQPR010000110.1 GCA_947625715.1 uncultured Bacilli bacterium | reverse complement strand
TATTAATAAAACAATAGCTATTAATATTATTATTACTTTCTTACTATTCTTTTTTTCTTTAAATTGACTTAATTTCATAATAAAAGAAGACCTCCATATCTTCTTTTATTATACTATATAATACCCCCCCCCCGTCAACGGTTTTTGGGTTTGCTTTGCCAATCAACATATTAAAGTTTAAAGGTTATTTTATAATTATTTTCATTTTTTTGATAAATAGCAATTATTTTATTTTGATAAGTTACAAATAAATTTTCTTCATTACTATTTATATTTAACATATTACCGTTATTAACTTTTTTTAATTCTTCTTCATTTAATTCATAGGTTTTATAAGAAAAAATATTTTCAACGGTTAATAAAGAGGTAGATTGACATACATCTTTTAATTGATGACAATCTTCAATTTTAAAATTACCTTGTTTAGTTCTTCTTAATTCACTCATACAAGCATACGTATCTAAAACAGTAGCAATATCTTTTATTAAACTTCTAATATAAGTACCTTTACTTACTGTAGTTTTAAATGATATTTCATTATTATTTATTTTTAAAACTTTTAAATTTCTTATATAAACTTCTCTTTTGGGCAATTGTATTTCTTTATTTTCTCTTGCATATTCATATAATTTTTTACCATTAATTTTTACAGCAGAATATTTTGGTACTTCTTGAAAATACTTTTTAGGAAAATTAGCGATTATTTTTAAGGCTCTTTTTTTATTTAAGTTTGTTTTTTTTATATCTATTACTTTTCCTGTTATATCTAATGTATCTGTTAATAAACCAAGCCTCATGGTAGCTATATATTCTTTTTCATGATTAGTTAAATAAGGAACTAATTTGGTGTATGTACCAATACAAATAACTAAAACACCAGTTGCTATAGGATCTAAGGTTCCGGCATGACCAACTTTTTTGGTTTTAAATATTTTGGAAATTGTATTAACTACATCTCGACTTGTCATTCCTTTAGGCTTATCGATTAAAAGAATTCCATTCATTTTTATCAACCTCTAAATTTATTATAAAATAATTTTTCTATAGAAAAAAGTCATAATTTTTTTACGACTTTCTTTCATTTATTTCTTGTAATTTTTTTTCTATTTTTGTTCCATAGCTAATAGATTCATCATAAATAAATTTTAATTTTGGCATTTGTCTTAAATCTATTATTTGGGAAACTTCATATCTTATAAATGATGATGCTTCATTCATTTCTTTTTCTTGAATATCATGGTTTAAGTTTTGTAAAGAAGTAAAGTAAACTTTAGCATATGATAAGTCATTCGCAGTATCTACATCAGTGATGGTAACTGATTTTAAAAATTCATCACGAGATTTATTCATTAATACTTCACTAATAGCTTTAATTAAGGAAGCATTTATTCTTTTTATTTTAATACTACTCATGTTTTATTTCGACCATTTCATAAGCGATGATTGTATCGTTTTGTTTTATATCACTAAAGTTTTCAAAAGTTATTCCACATTCAAAACCTTTTTTTACTTCTTTTACAGTGTCTTTTTCTCTTTGAATTGAAGCTATTTTACCATCATAAATAACAATTTCATCACGGATAATTCGAACTAGAGAATTTGATTTTATAATACCTTCTGTTACATAGCAACCAGCGATTTTTCCAACTTTAGAGAATGTAAATATTTTTCTTATTTCAGCATTACCAATGACTTGTTCTTCGTATTCAGGGTCTAACATTCCTTGCATTGCTAATTTAATTTCTTCGATTACTTTATAAATAATGGTATATAATCTTATTTCAACATTATATTCTTTAGCTATTTCTTTAGTAATATTAGATGGATTAACATTAAAACCAATGATAATAGCTTTAGATGCATTAGCTAAGACAACATCACTTTCACTTATGCTTCCTATTCCACTTCTAATAACTTTTACTTTAACACCTTTGACATCAATTTTTTCTAAGGCACTTCTAACAGCTTCTTCGCTTCCTCTTACATCAGCTTTTAAAACGACATTTAATTCTTTTTGACCAGCATTTATTTGATTGAATAAGTCATCTAGAGAAATAGCGTTTTTATTAGTTGGTTTATTTTTTAAAGCATCTTGTCTTTTGTTAGCTACACTTTTTGCTTCGCTTTCGGTTTCAAAGGCCATGAATTTATCACCAGCACTTGGATTTCCAGATAAACCAGTTATTTCAACCGGAGTAGATGGACCGGCTTCAACAATGGATATACCTAAATCATTTTTCATAGTTCTTATTTTTCCAAAATAGGTTCCAACAACTACTGGATCTCCTAAACGAAGGGTTCCATTTTGAATTAATAATGATGCAACTCCACCAATATTTTTATCTACTTTGCTTTCAATCACTGTTCCTAGAGCATAACGATTAGGATTAGCTTTGTAGCCATTTACTTCACTAATAAGTTGAATTGTTTCTAATAATAGGTCTATACCTTCACCTGTATGCGCTGAAATTTTGATAAAAGGAACGTCGCCTCCCCATTCTTCTGGAGTTACGCCACTTTGAGCCATTTCTTCCATAACTTTTTCTATATTGATATTTGGTTTATCAATTTTATTAATAGCCACGATAATAGGTACGTTAGCACTTTTAGCATGATCAATGGCTTCTTTGGTTTGAGGCATTACACCATCATCGGCGGCAACTATAATAACAACAATATCGGTAATACTTGCACCTCTAGCTCTCATTTGGGTAAAAGCCGCATGTCCTGGAGTATCAATGAAAGTTATTTTTTGATTTTGATGTTCGATTTGATAAGCACCAATGTGTTGGGTTATACCACCAAATTCACTATCGACAACTTTACTGTGACGGATGTAATCTAAAAGGGTTGTTTTACCATGGTCAACATGACCCATAATAGTTACAACGGGTGGTCTTAGGCTTAAATCGCTTTCATTATCATCAACTTCAAATTCTTCAAAATTACTAACATCTTGGGTTTCTTCTCGTTTTAATTTTTTATTATAATCTAAAACTACTATTTGAGCATTTTCAAAACTAATTGGATCATTTAGAGAAATCATTAAACCTAGGGCCATTAATTTTTTAATTATTTCGGTACTAGAAGTTTCCAATGATTTAGCTAAATCAGCCACAGTCATGTTTTCTTTGTATAAAACAACGTCTAAAGCATCATGATTAGAAATTAATTTTTCTTTGTGTTTGTACATTTCTTTTCGTTTACTGCGATATAAAGCTTGACTTTGTTCTACTTCACTGCGTTTTTTTAGTTTTTGTTTTTTAGTTTCAGGATTCATTTGATGAACATTTGTCCCTGCAACTAAATCTTCAACAACTAAATCAATATTATCTTCATCTTCATAAGTTGATTCACTATCAGAGCTTATTAAATTTGTGGCATAATCTAAATTAATTACGTCATCATCTGTTAATTCATCAGTTGCTTTTTTTACTTCAATATTTAAAGATTCACATTTTTTTAATACTTCTGCTACTGATAAACCAACACTTTCAGCATACATTTTGACTGTCATAAAAAACCATCCT
>CANQPR010000109.1 GCA_947625715.1 uncultured Bacilli bacterium | reverse complement strand
CCTAAAAGTGGGTGATTGATGTTTATAAAGAGTATAAAACTTTATGATGTTTTTTAGGTGTTTAAAAAACAAATTAATTTTTCGTTTAGAAAGAAGTATGAGGTAGTTTATGAAAAAAATTAAATATGTTATAGTTTTAGCAGCCCTTTCTTTTTTATTAACGGGTTGTGTTAAATTTAATGCTAATATGGAGATTAAAAAAGATAAATCAATGCGTTTTTCAATTATTTATGCTTTTAACAAATCATTATTTAATAATCAAGAAATCTTAACTGATGAAAATAAAAAGGAATTAGAGAATAAAGGTTTTATTATTAGTGATTATGCTGATGATACAATGAAAGGTTTTACTATTTCAAAAGATATTAAAAACATTGATGCAATTAGTAGCACCGATGATATTAATTATAGCTTATCAGGATTACTTGATGAAAGTGTTGAAAATAAATATTTCTTCAAAGTAAAAAAAGGTTTTTTGAAAAATGTTTATACGGCAACCTTTAATTTTGATACTCAAGATTCTGGTTTAGATGATTCTTTTGATTTAAATAATGACAGTGATACTAGTGATTCTAGTTTTGGTGATGTAGATTTTTCTGGTATAACTCAAAGTATGCTTCAAAATTTAGATTTAAGTTTTAATGTATCTTTACCATATAAAGCTTTAAGTAATAATGCTAGTACAGCTACTGATAATGATAAAAGTTTAAGTTGGAATTTAACAGCTAATAAAAAGGAAAATATTGAATTTGAATTCGAACTATATAATATGAATGTTATTTATATTGGCATCGGTATTTTATTCTTGATTGTGATTATAATCATTGGCATAGTGATAAGTAAAAAGAAAAAAAATAATGATATACAATTTTAATTTATTAAAGACTAGATAGTAAAAACCTAGTCTTTTTTTTGCTTACTACTTGTTTGGAAAGAAAATTATTGATATATTTTAAGTGGGTGATAAAATGAAGATTATAGATATGATTATAGATGAAGATAAAAAAGATTTTAAGTGTTATGAGATTCTTAAAAATTTGCTTAATAATAATTTGGAATTTGCAAAAATTGTTGAGAAAGGGATTGTTAATAAGTTGATTTTTAAGTTCCCAGATGAATTATGGGAAAAAATAAAAGGACAAAATATTCGCCGAATTGATAATTTTATGGATGTCTTTAGAGATGGTGCAAATATAGGATATTGTACGGTTGCTTCAAAACAACTTAGTTATTCACTATCACATTGTTATATTTGTGGAGGCGTTTTACCAATTTTGGATAATACTTTTAATTGTGATGGTAGTCATACTTGGATTTCTTATAATGGTTATATTATTGATACAAGTCTTATGTTAATTATTAGCGAAAAATTAGCAAAGGAAATTGGGTATCAAGAGGAAAATCGGTACGACCCTAATATGGATCCTGTGTATTTAGCAACTAAGGAATGGACCAATGATAAATCTTTAAAAAGATGAAAAACAATTTATATGTCTTTCATCTTTTTTTGCATAACCGGTTAAAATAAATATGCTTATAATTAAGGATACAGATAATTTCATTTTATAAAAAATATTTTATACTTTGATTGTTTTTTTTAAATCTTCAGCATCAATAATTATATTAGCAACTCCAAATATTTATTGATATCATTTAGAATATTAAGCTTTTTATCAAGAGAATGAACAAGTAAGGGAAGATTTCTTTTATTTTTATCTTTCAAATATTCTATTATAGCATATTTAATTATTTCTATATCTTGATTATCTTTACATACGAAACAAGTAATTTGGACAAATTCAATTAAATTAAAGTAACTTGTGAAAACTAAGTCTGCTAAAACGATAGCTTTTAAAAAAAATTAAATTGCTCTATGAAAATTTATTTAAGTTATCTACCAACTCTATAAGTTTTCTAATTAATTGTTCTATCATTATTCTATACAAATAATTGCTTGTTCAAATTTGTTAAATATTTTAAACAAATAATCCTTACTTTGCAATTTATCTAACCATCTTTTGGGAATATTATCAATTCCATATACTATTCCCGCCATGGCACCAGCTATACCTGCTATTGTATCTGTGTCTTGTCCTAAATTAATGGATTCAATAATTGTTTTTTCATAAGAATCATTTGTTAATAAACACCAAAATGAGGCTTCTATAGTATCTACAATATAACCACTTGAATTAATATCGTCTATTTTTAATTTTCTAATATCTTCTTTTAATAATCTAGAATATAGTTTTATTGACTCTTGACTATAATTATATTTTCTTTTTCTCATATTCATATAAGCAGTATCTTTATCAATGTCATTAAGCAGATCTATTACATACATAACATAAATGAAACAAGCTAACTGAACTGATTCATGTCTATGAGTTAATGCAGAAACATTATTTGTTAGTTCTTGAATTTCACTTTCAGATAGTCTTTTTGCATAAGAATATAGTGCTATTGGCAATATTCTCATTAAAGAGCCATTACTCATATGTTTTGTTTTTATATTTCCACATTCTAAAGCAGGTGTTCCTTTTTTATAATTATAAATGGCTTTTAGGCAACATCTTCCAACACCAAAAGCATGATTTGTTGGAGTATATTTTCCTTTTTCAATCCATAATATAAAATTATTCATTATATCATCATAATTAATGTTATTTTTAGTAATAATAGAATCTATAGTGGCTAATTCCATTGATGTATCATCAGACCATGATCCTACAGGCTCTTTATGTTGGCCTATATTTCCTAACATTTCAGTAACTTTACTCTCTTGTAAATATTTTCTCATAAAGAACTCAACAGGAGTTCCCATGGCATCACCAACAACATGACCTATTAAAGAATTAAATATTTTTGACATTTTTGCATCACCTACTAAAATTATATCACTTATAATACTTTTGTTAAATTGGTGAGGTTTTAATTAATCTATAAAAGGGTAATCATTTTGAAATTTATTAAAGAAAAAAACGCAATGAAAGTAAACATCATTACGCTATAATTATTTCTTATATTTTTTACAACATTCTTTTTTATTCAATTAACTTATTCTCATTAACTTGTTTTTGTAACAATTCTAAATCTTTAATACTTTTGTTATTTTTTAAGGCTTCCATTTGTCTTCTTGCTGAATTGTTTAATCTAGTAAGTCTTTCTCTTTGAGGAACTTTTTCTTCAATTAATTCTGCATTTGTATTTTGTAAATTATTGAGTATTACTAAATGAAGTAAATCAGTATAGTCCCTTATATTTCCATTTTCTGCAAGTTTAGGATTACTTTCTTTCCATTCTTTTGCGGTCATTCCAAATAAAGCAACATTTAATACATCAGCTTCTTCTGCATACACAAATTGTTTTTGTTTTTCAGTTAAAGTTGGAACTATGTATTTTTTTATTGCATCTGTATGAACTACATAATTAACTTTTGATAAAAGTCTAGTAGCACTCCACTCAACTTTATATTGATATGCTTCATTTGTTTTTAATCTCTCAAATTCCGTTATTAAATATAATTTAAATTCGGGTGATAACCAACTTGCAAATTCAAAAGCTATATC
>CANQPR010000108.1 GCA_947625715.1 uncultured Bacilli bacterium | reverse complement strand
CATATGCAAAAAATCAGCAAAAAGAATTGAGTGAATTTTTAACAGATGGAAGAATACCTCTAACTAACTCGTTGGTTTTATGCCGACAAAAAAATTATGCCGATATTTTAACTACAATCCTTTATTTTATTGGGATTAGCTATTTAAATTATCGGCATAATCATTTATAATTATGTTAAGGAGGTTGATTATAAATGATTAAATTTAAAAACTTTAAAGAATTATCAGATGATACTCTAGATAAAATACTGTCCTTTGGCATTACTTCCAAAACAGTAATTAAATATTACAAAAGATGTGTTAAAGAACTAGAAGGTATTATGAACACTCATAATACTGTTTTTGATAAAGAACTTGCATTTATGTGGTTAAATCAGGTTAAAGAAAATACCAAAAATCTAAATAGGTCAAAATATGTATCACTCAGCTGTTACAGAAGAACGATTTTATTGCTTTATGATAACTTCAATAATAAACTTACACATTGGAAAATATATTACAAAAAATATTCTGAAAAACCCAAAAGTGAAAAATATTTAAAAATCATTGAAGAATATATAGAATATTTAAAAGCTTGTAATTATCAAAAAAATACAATTTGCTTTAAAGCAAGATGTGCAAAAAATTTACTTATTTATTTAGAAAAAATTAAAATTTATAATTTTAAAGAATGCACACATCAAATTCTTTCTAATTATTTTTTATCTGAACATTTTCAAAACAGAAAGCCAGCAGGAATAAATGCTGAGATATTAAGAGCAAGACATTTTATCTGTTATCTTGAAAAATATGGATATACCAAATCTCAAACTCTTCATTATGCTTTACCTACTTTTAAAATTCAAGAAAAGCATATTGTTACAATACTAGATGCAAATATTGAAAAATCCCTATTAAAAAATTTCCCTAAGTTTCCATCTAATCTAAGAAACAAAGCTGTATATTTACTTGCACTTAGGTGTGGATTGAGAGCATGTGATATTATTAATCTCAAATTTGAAAATATAGATTTTGAAAAAAAGGTTATTCGTATAGTACAGAAAAAGACAGGTGTACCATTAACTCTTCCTATAGACAATGAAACGCTAAATGCAATTATTGATTATGTTCTTAAAGAAAGAAGGAAAACTGATATAGACAATGTCTTTATAAGCTCAAAAGCTCCAATAAAAAAATTAGAAACTCGTGGTGCCTTTTGTACTAAATCTAGGATTAATGCTCTTTCAATTGATAATAAACCTCCACAGTTTGGCATTCATATAATGAGAAGAACATATGCATCTAAATTATTAAGAAATGGAATTGAGCTTCCTGTTATATCAAGTGCTTTAGGACAAGAAGACAAAAATAGAGTTCACCAATATCTTTCAACTGATGAAGAAAAAATGAAATTATGTGCTCTTGAAATAGATGATTTTCCTTACAAAGGAGGTGCTTTTAAATGAGTTATTTCTCTATACATTCTGAAAATATGATGAAACAACTACATACATTAGGTTTTAAATTAAAATATGCTCAACCATTTTTAAAAGAATTTAATCAATATTGTGAAAAGTTTTATCCTAATGAAACACTTTTAACACAAAAATTAGTTGAAGATTGGATTTACTCATCTCAAACTAAATCAAAAGAACAAATAAACAGAAGAATACTTACTATGGTTCATCTAGGAAAATATTTGAAGTCTATTGGAATAGAAGCGTATGTCCCAAATTATAGAATTAAAAAGACTCCTGCACCTCCACCTACATTATTTAATGATGAACAACTAACACGTTTTTTTGAAGTAGCAGATTGCATACCTCCAGATAGTAAATCCCCTAACAGAGAATACATAATTCCAATAATATTTAGATTAATTTATTCTTGTGGATTGAGATCATCTGAAGCATGTAAAATAAAAGTAACGGATATTGACTTAATAAACGGTACTATTAAAATTTTTAATAGCAAAGGGATTAAAGATAGGATTATTTATATGAGTGATTCATTAATTAATCTGTGTAAAAACTTTGATAATATATATAGCCAAGTACTTCCAGGGAGAGAATATTTCTTTCAACCATCATATATAAAAAAACATTATATTAATACTGATATATGTACAATATTTGATAAAATATTAGATAAATGTAATTTTTCAAATGAGTTTGCTAAAAAACCAACTACTCATGGATTAAGGCATCTATTTGCTGTAAAAAGTATGAAGAAATGTTTAAATATGGGTTATGATTTTAACAATTGGATTAAATATTTAAGTCAATATATGGGACATTCATCGTCACAAGAAACTATGTATTATCTTCATATGATACCTCAATTATTGCCAGAATATTCTAAAAAGATAAGTCGTTTTACAGAAGGGATAGGTGTTGTTCATGAAGAATCATAATTTTTTCTATTCATATGTAAATGATTTTATTGAGTTCAATAGATTAAATCTAAAAAGTGAAAAGACTATAGATTCCTATAGAGAAGGATTAAATGATTTTAGAAAATATTTATGCAATATAAAGAATTTAAAGGTTGATAAAATTACATTTGACGATATAGATGAAGATAGTATAAGAAAATACTTAAAGTGGTTAATGGATAACGATAAGTCATTAGCGACAAGAAATGCAAGACTTACAGCTATAAAACAATATATAAAATTTTGTGCGTCGAAAACAATAGAGTTGATTCCACTACAAATATTAGTGAACAACATAAAATGCAAAAAAGTAAAAGCTAAAAAACATAACTGGATAAAAAAAGAACAAATAATCCTTATCTTAAATCAAACTAGTAGAAACAGGATAGGAATAAGAGATAGATTTATAATGTTATTTATGTTTTCAACAGGTGCTCGTTTGGCTGAAATGCTTAATGTTAAATTAAAAGATATTTTTATAAAAAGTGAATATCCATATATTAGAGTTACAGGTAAAGGAAATAAAACAAGAATTATTCCTATCACCACAGAATTTTTAAATAATTTAGAATATTATTTGAAACTATATCATCCAATGAATAATGATAATGATTATTTATTCTACAGTATACTTAATGAAGAGCGTCATAAAATGTCACAAGATAATGTACAAAGAATAGTAAAAAAATATAGTGAAAAGGCTAGATTAATAGACAATAGCATTCCAAATATGCATCCACATATTTTTAGACATTCATATGGTGCATTAATGTATCGAAGTGGACTAACTTTACCAGAAGTTGCAAAATTAATGGGACATGAACAACTATCTACCGCGGAAATTTATGCAGAAACAGATATAGACATGATTACAGAAGCACTCTCTAAGATTGGAAATAATGATGTTAACAATAAATGGGAAGAATTATCCGAAGATGAAAAACTTATAGTTTTAGGATTAAAAAAATAAAAAATATGCCGATAATTTAAATAGCTAATCCCAATAAAATAAAGGATTGTAGTTAAAATATCGGCATAATTTTTTTGTCGGCATAACGCCAGTTATGCCGATATCGGTATAATTGGTTGAAAGAGCAATTAGACCATTTGCAGTACATAGAAAAAACTGGTTATTTGCAGATAGTGTAGAAGGAGCAAA
>CANQPR010000107.1 GCA_947625715.1 uncultured Bacilli bacterium | reverse complement strand
TCTCTCTTTTTTCTTTAATGAATTTATTTTGAGCGATTTTTCTTTTTTCTTTTGAATTATTTTTTCTAAGCTCTTTTTCATCTAAATATCTTTCATCTTGTTTTACTATTTTTGTTACATATGCAGATGAAGTATTTATTTTATCTGCAATTTCTTTTACCTTTAAATGATTTAAATAGAACAAATCAATTATATATTTTTTTGTTTCTTCCATTGAATCACCTTCTAGTTAATTTTTTGTCGACGCTTTTTAGAAATGACTAGTCTGTTGGAAATATTACTTAATTTCCAACTCTTTCATCTTTTTTATAAATGCTTCTCGTCTTTGCCTTTTTTCTTTTATTTGTTTGTGATATTTATAATTTTTAATTATTCTGGGTAAAAGGACATCTGTAATAATTAAAACTGATAAGCAAATAACAATACACAACAATATAAATTTCAAAAACATTTTTTGACTCCTTTCATAAATTTAAGAAAGACAGATAAGAGCTTGTCCTATCTGCCTTTTGCTAATATAGTGCTTCCTTTAAAATTTGCCCTTCAATATATAAACATTCACCGAAGTTATGAATCCGGACACAAATTTTAAAATCTTTTTCTAAAATTTAAAATTCCTTATTCCTTCAATAAGTTTTAAAATTATAAATTGGTATCTATCTTCATCACCATAAGAATACCTTTTTATCATTTTTTTCTTACGTTCAATAATTTCTAACATGGCCATTTCATTACCTCTTTGTGCTAATTTTCCTAATTCATATAAACTTTTATTTTCCATTTCCAACATCTCCTTTCAAATATTTTTTTAATTTTTCTATTGCTCTAAATTTTATTCTTCTTACAGTTCTTGAACATATATTTAAAATTTTTGCAGCTTCTTCTTGTGTTAGTTCCTCTTTAAACAACAAAAAAATCACCGACTGCTCAATGGCAGACAGTGATTTCAATGCACTATTTAATTGTATTGTGTTTTCAGTATCGTCAACAACTGAAAAGGCGCAATTAATCATTATAAAATCTTGTAAAAAGGCGGAGTAGTCCTCGTCATCTACAATAGTTTTTTCTTTTTGCATAACATTTACTTGTTTCTTGAAATAACTTTTAGATGTAAAAATGATAATTTTATTTAGGTAACTATCAAACCTTTCTTCCTTATAGGTATTTTTGTTTTCCATAAGTGTTCCTCCCAACTTTAAAATTGGGTTAACATTCCTGTTTTAAGGAACACACAAAAAACAAACCTCCTCCCTATAAAAAATTTTTTACATATAAAATTAGGGCATAATGTCCTGTATTTAAGTATCTTAAAACTTTGTCATAAGTCTTTTCACAGTATCTTTTGAAGATATGTTCTACTTAAAACAGGTTTATTAAGCCCTGCGAGCAGTATATAACATTATGATTACATAAAGTTGGGATTTACATATAGAAAATTATGATAATTCATGAGAAATTATGGTAACTAAATCCTCTAATATGCTTAAAATTTTATTATTAAGCAATATGGCAATTTATTTTTTAAGTGAAAAAATTGTTTGAAATTTGCTATCTTTTATGCTATATTATAAAAGGTTTAAAAATTTATGAAATGGAGCAAAAAAATGAATTTAAAAGTAGACTTAACAAAAAAACAACAAAATTTATTAGAACAAATTGATATTGTATCAGAAGATAGAGATTATTCACCTGAAGAAATAAAGAAATGTGTAAATAGTATATCTGAACATATAATGAACCAAAGTAGTAAAAATGGGGATTTATCTAATGAAATGGCTAAATTTAATGAACTTATAAATCTATTAGTACGAAACGAAAAGAATTATTAATACAAGTTATAATTTCTATAATAAAGAAAAATGATTTAAGAATAAACAATTTTTTTATAATTATAAAAGTGGAGATATTAATGAAGAAAATAGATAAAAAAGAATTGCACAATATTTTCTGTAATATGGAAAATAACAAAGAAATATATTTCAACAAGCTATATGAAGAATATAAAAAATTAGTTTATGCAATAGCATTTTCAGTTTTACAAGATAAAGATAATAGTGAGGATGTTGTACAAAAAGTATATATAAAAATATGGAAAATGGATAAACAAAACTTGCCTAAAACTAATGAAGCAAGTTGGTTATATTCAATTACCAAAAATGAAGCAATAGATTTTATAAAAAACAAAAAAACACTAATAGATATAGATGAATTATATTATATAAGTGAAGAGGATAAAGAGTTAGCTAAAATAATTGACATAGATAGTTATAATAAAATTATATCAAAATTAAATGATCAAGAAAAAGAAATAATATCGCTAAAAATACTTTCTAATTTATCATTTAAAGAAATTTCAGCAATATTAAATATACCAGAAGGAACCGTAAAGTGGAAATATTATAAATCTCTTCATACTTTAAAATTATTGCTTGGAAATTTAGGAATGTTCATTATTACAGCTACTATCGGCTTAAAAGCTCTAGTTTCTAACCAAAAAAACAAACTGCAAAAGACAGATGAAACACCAAATAATGAAAATATTACTAATAATGCAACGAACGAAGAGGACAAAAGTTTATCACAACAGTATGAAAATTCAAAAAATCAAAATGATGTAATACCAAAAGATGAAACAAATGAAGAAACAAATCAAACTATTATTCAAGAACAAGTTAATACAAATAATCAATACGAAATTACATTTTTAAGCATTTCTGCAATATTTTTAATATTTACTATAATTTTTTTTATTATTTTTATAAAACACCAACTAAAAAAGAAAAATAAATCGTCTAAATAATAGGAAGGTTTAAAGGTGGGTTATATGAAAAAAAAATTTATTGTAATTTTTATATTAGTAGTTTTAATATTAGTAGGATTATCTGTTTATTTTAGTATTAGACAAAAGTCAAATTATAATGAAATAAATGAATTAAAACAAAATTTTGAATCCAGCGAAAATGAAGAAAAAAATGATGTTGTTATAATAAAGAACAATAAAATAGAAAATGAAAATTTAATAGATAACTATATAGAAAGTTCTAAAACAGATGGTATGGAATTAAATATTCTTGATGAAGATAAAAATATCTGTATAAAATATGTTGCGCCAACAGAGCCACAAAGTGGTGAAAATGGTTATGATATTGGTGATGGCTCAATGGAAACTAGAAAGAAAGTTTTTGGATATTATATTCATTCTGTAAATGGAGAAATAAAAGGAGAATATACCGATATTGACCACGAAATAAAAAGAGGAATAGGAAATGAAAAAGTAACCTTATATTTTAATGCTGATTCAATCGACTATGTTGAAATACCTACAATCTGTGATTATGATTTAGATTCTTCAAATTATAGCGAAAAGTTTAAATTAACATATAGTCAAAGAAAAGATTTAGGAATAAATGAAATTTTTGATTATGGAGAATATAAAGTAAAAACTTTTGGTGGAGATGTTACAATTACAATAGATGGTGATATGGTATATAAATTAGAAGATGCATTAAATCAAAAAATTATTACACCAGATGATATAGTTAATCAAGCAAAATTAGATTTTAAATATGGTGTATGTCGAAATCTATATTATGAAGATGGAGGTAGCACAGAATATCAATATTGGGGAAAAGAACCTCAATATACA
>CANQPR010000106.1 GCA_947625715.1 uncultured Bacilli bacterium | reverse complement strand
CAAAATTTGACTTTGCGTTAATTTTAATATATATTCTATATTAGAGATAAAAACTATGATAGAAAGAACAGAATATCTTGAACAATTGCTTTCTTAGCAAAAATATTTTATAACAAATTTTGTTCCTTTTTCATCAGAAGTAACATTAATAAGCCCGTTGTCATTTTCAATAATTGTTTTGGCTAAAGCTAATCCAATTCCAATACTATCAACATAAGCCTTTTTGCCTTTATAAAATCTTTCAAAAATTTTATTTATTTCTTGGTTATCAATACCACAACCATAATCTTTAATTGTAATTGTTACATAAGCACTATTACGTTCAAAGAATATATCTATTTTACTATTAAAAAAAGAGTATTCAACACAATTTTTAATAATATTTGTTATTGCTTCAACTTGCCAGCGAAAATCACAATTTATCATAATTTGTTCATCACCAGTTATCTTAATTTTAATATTTTTTAAATCACACAAAATAGATACATTTTTATTAGCTTCTTCTAAAATATCTTTTACAAATTTTTTTTCTTTAACAAAATTTATACTATTTGCATCAAATTTAGATAATTTTAAAATGTTTTGGACTAAAAAATTAATATTAGTTACATTTCTTTTAATATCTCTAATAAATTCTTCTTTTATTTTATCATCCATCTTAGAATCATCAATTAAATTATCTAACATTACTAAAATACTTGTTAGGGGAGTTTTTATTTGATGAGATATATCTTCTAAAGATTTTTTTAAATTTATTTTATCTTTCAAAGAAATATCTTTTGTTTCTTTTAACATTACCATTGTTTTATATATTTCATTTTTTAATATTGAAAGTTCATCTTCTGAATTAGAATCAATTTTTAAATCATAATTTTTATTATTTAATTCTTTAAGATACTTAGTGATTTCTTCAATTTGTTTATTTTGCTTTTTTAAATATAAAGAAAAGAAAAGGATTAACACCATGAAAATTAAAATCAAAAATATTATATTTACTATTAAATACCTATGATTTAACTTTTCATTTTCTTTAACTATTGATTTATTATTTAAATCCATTCCATATTTTTTTAATATATTAGCTGAATTTACATCATTATTTAAAATATCTACTATTTCTTTTTCGCTTAAATTAGGATATTTATCTAATAATATTTCTACAATACTATTTATTTTATTATTAAAATTTTCATTATATTTTTTATATTCATAAATATTAACTATTATAAAGATTATCAAAATTGTTATTAAAAAAAAGAAAATACGCTTAATTAATTTTTGTAATTCAATTTTATTTTTCATCTATTCTATAACCAATTCCTTTTACTGTTTCTATTATATTTGTTTTTATTTTTTCTCTTATTCTTTTAAAATAAACTGTTATGGTATGGTCATCGACATAATTTCCTGTCCATTCCCATATTTTATCAAGTATAGTATTTCTACTAACAGTTTTACCGAGGTTATTAAAAAGTAAATTAATTAATTTTAATTCTAAAGCTGTTAAAGAAATTTTTTGTTTATTTTTATATAATATTACTTTATCTAAATCAAATGTTATATCTTGAATTTTAATAATACTCATCTTTTTAGCTCTAAATAAAACTTTATTTACTCTTGCTAATAGTTCTTTTGTTCCAAATGGTTTTACTATGTAATCTTCAGCACCATTTTCCAAACATTTTACAATTGTTTCTTCATCATCTAATACGGTTAAAAATATGGTTGGTATTTGTAAATTTTTAATTATTTTTTCATAGAAATCTAGTCCACTCCCATCTTTTAAATTTATATCTAAAATAATTAAGTCAATATTTTCATTATTTTTTAAGTATTCATGGGCTTGTTTTAAATTTAATTTATATATTAAATTAAGGTTATTTTTGGAAAATGAATAAGCAAGACCTTTAATAATTGATAAATTATCTTCTATTAATAATATATTCAAATAAACACTCCCATCTAACTTAAGTATAGCATATTTAATATTTTATTTTAAATATTTTCATTTCTAATTGTTTCTATAGTATTTTGTTTGTTTATTTTATTGATAGCATATTTCATTATTAAAGAAACTAAAGTAAAGACGACTATTATAGAAATTATGATGGCTAGTATTGGTAATTTATAAACTATTCCACTATCTTTTCCTAAAAAATAATATATTATATATGATAAAATGCTACCTATTAAAATTCCATAAAATAATGATTTAACCCCCATAAAAAATGTTTCTAATTCAATCATCGACTTAAATTCTTTTTTAGTCATTCCAATTGATTTTAACATAGCAAATTCTCTTCGTCTTAATTCCATATTTGTTGTTATAGTATTAAAAATATTTGTTATTCCAATTAAAGAAATGACAATTATAAATCCATATAAAAATATGCCTATTAATGTATATAAATTTTTCATTATTTTAACATTTTCTTCAATATTATTTATACTGTAACTTTCTTCTTTTAATATTTGTTCAATATCATCTTGCAATTTTAAAGGGTTATTAGATTTATAAAAAATATCTATCATTTTATTTTCAGAAGCTATTTTTGCAAATTCTTCTTCACTAACAATTAAATAAATACTATTAATATCTTTAAGTCCAAAAGGTACGATTTCTGTAATACAACCAATTTTTATTTCATAATCTTTATTATTATTTAACTTTCCTGTTAAAACATCTCCTATTTTATGATTAGTAATATGCATCGTTTTATATTTCATTTTTTTATCTTTAGCATCTTGTTTACCAACCTTCATATAATCCATTAATATACCTTTATCATATATTTCATCATAATTTAACCCTAATTGTTTAATAAATTTTTGATATGGTTCTTTTCCAAGGGCATAAATATTTACATATTGCGTATTCTCTTCTTTATCAACTTTTAAATTTAAAAATTCTTTATATTCTGGATTAAATTTTCTATTATTATACTCATATCCTACTTCTCTTAACATAACATAATCTTCTATATTATCTAATTTAGTTGTACTTATATATTTATCTAAAGAATCAACTTGATTAGAGGATAAAGATAAATTATAATCAGTTATCTTTAATTCATTATCAACCGCTAAAAAAGCCATATTCATAAAACTTGCAAGAGCAATAAAAACAAAAACCGATACAATAATAGAAATTATAGTTGTTTTATATTTTTTCTTATTTCTTTTTAAATTTTTATAAGCTATTTCTCCTCCCATTTTAAATATTTTTCTAACAAAAGTAGGTACTTTAAGTTTACGAGCTTTAATATTAATTCCTCCACTATTTCTAATTGAATCAATTAAAGATATTTTTGAAGCTCTTTTAGCACTTTTAAAAGCTGAAAAATAAATAGTTATTATTCCTAAAACTATAGCTAGGACAATACAAAGTAGTGAAAATGAAAATTTTAAATTTAAATTAATTGCTATACTATCTCTTAAAAAATAATTACTTACAATGATTAATATATAAGAAGCCAAAAGTCCACTTAAAATTCCTAAGGGTATCCCTATAACTCCTAAAATGGTTGCTTCATAAAAAACATTTCTTTTTATTTGCTTTTTTGTTGCCCCAATACTTTTTAACATTCCATATTGCTTTATTTTTTCAGTTATGGAAATATCAAAACTATTTTTAATACAAAATACTGA
>CANQPR010000105.1 GCA_947625715.1 uncultured Bacilli bacterium | reverse complement strand
GCCTATTGAATTTGAAAAAAGTGTTACTATTGTTCAAAACCCCCTCTAAAAAGTGTCTAAATTGTTGACAAAATCCCATTTAAGGTGTAAACAGTTTGTTAAGCAAATAAAAAATAGCTTACAGTAACATAAACTATTCTTATTATCTTTTTGAATATATACAACCACAGAAATTTTGACGATAAAGATTATAAGTTTTACTCATTAAAATACTTGTTAAATAACCATTATCTTTTTTTAAATCACTTACTAAATACTTAACATGATAATTATTTTCTAATTGTCTACCTATTTCATTTATCCATTTGGCATTTTTATAAGGGCTAACTGTAAGTGAGGTTCCAAAATAATCAAAATTTAAATTTTTAGCCGTTTGGGCGGTTTTTTTAAGACGAAGCATGTAACATGCATAACATCTTTTTCCCCCTTCTTTTTCTTGTTCTAATCCCTTAACAACCTCATTATATTTATCATTATCATAATCACAATCTAAAAAAGATATTTTATATGTTCCTTGATATTCATTTAAAAACCGAATTTGTTCTTCTTTTCTTTTTATATATTCTGTATAAGGATAAATATTAGGATTATAATAATAAACTGTTATTTTAAAATAATCACTTAATAAACTAATTGTTCTTGTAGAACAAGGAGCACAGCAAGTATGTAATAAAAGAGTTGAACCTTTTTTAACATTTTTTAAAATATCTAACATGATTTTATAATCTGACACAAGACCACTTCCTAAAATAAACTAAACGATATCTTATCACTAGATGAATCTAAATACAAGGTACCTTTTTTTCCTTCTAAAGTAGCATATATTTCTATATAACTATTTAATTTTTCAAAATGAATTAAATTAGTATATACATGATTACCATCATTCATTTTTAAAAAGAATCTTGTTTCATCAATCATAACATCACCATTTTTCCATGGTTCATAAATTATTTCACTTATTAAGTGAATCGTATCATCATTTATTTTAGCCATACTACTAAGTAATCTTTCATATATGCTATCAGGAACATAGTTAGTTAATATGGGTAGGCCATTTATAATATCGGTTGCAATTTCTTGATTATTACTTAATATTAATTTATTTTTGTTACGATTATAAAATAATGGTTTTGCTTCATTAATATTTAAAATTAAATTACCATTTAAAGTTCTTTTAACACTAGCTTTATTAATATAAGGGTTATTATGTAATTTATTTATAATTTCACTTTGAGAGTATTTAAATAAATTAGGATAATCTTGATAATTTATTATTCTAATAATATCTGTATCACTTAAATATGTATTACCATAAATAACAATATGATTGGTGGGAATAAATTTGATTAAAATATAAACAAGCATGATTAAAAAAATTAATATTAAAAATTTGATAAATAGCTTCCATTTAAATTTTCTTTTAACCACTTTCTTTTGTTTTTTCATATTCTCACCATTATTTTTATTTTACCAAAGAATAACGATAAGAACAACTTTAGCGAATAAAAAAGATGGTTTTTCACATCTTTTGACAAATTTTTTTGATTTCTTCATAGATAATTAAAGGACTATTTTGCGTTTTTTTAGCTTTACAAGCTTTTCTTAATTTTTCTTTTTCAATATCATTATGAATTAAATTATCTAACATAGTAGTTATTTTAGAAGTAGTTAGTTCCTCTTCTTTTAATAATTTGATGCATCCTTCTTTTTCTAATTCTAAAGCATTATAATATTGGTGATTATTAGCAACATTAGGGCTTGGAATAATAATTGCTGGTATTTGTAGGGAAAGAATTTCTGATAAAGCTCCGGCCCCAGCTCTTGATATTACTACTTCACTAATTTTTAATAAACCGGGTAGTTCATCAATATATGGTAAAATTTTAACATTGGTTGGAAAAGTAGTATTTGCTATAAATTCATCATATAACGTTTTTCCCGTAATATAACAAATTTGATAATCTTTATGAGCACAGTTTAATAAAAAATCTTTCATTTTACTATTTATAGACCCACTACCTAAACTACCAGCGACAATTGTAACAATCTTTTGATGGGGATTAAGATTTAGAAATTTAATATCCTTAGGCGCAATTAATAAAGCTTTAGCGCCACAAGGATGACCAGTGTAAATAATTTTGGCTTTAGTTTTAAAATATTTTTGACTACTTAAAAAGGAAATGCCAATAACATCTGCATATTTAGCAATTATTTTGTTACTTTTTCCGGGAATACTATTTTGTTCATGGATAAATATTTTACAATTTAATTCATGAGCAGCTTTAATTACAGGATAAGTAACATATCCCCCTACACCTATAACAACATCGGGTTGAAAGTTTTTAATAATATTTTTACATTTTTTTATAGCTTTTTTAATATAAAATATATTTTTTATATCTAAAATAAAATCTTTGGTAAAACCATAAACTTGTAATTGCTCATAAACAATATTTTTCTTAGGAATTATATCTTTTTCCATTCTATTATGCGTTCCAATATATAATACTTCTAAATTCTTTTCATGTTTTTTAAACTCATCGATAATTGCTAAAGCGGGATTTATATGTCCCATTGTACCGCCAGCTGTTACAATTATTTTCATATTCATCATCCTTTATTTTATTATACTATAGAATCATTTATTTTTTTACAACTTTTAACATATATTTTTAATATGAAAAATAATTTTGATAAAATTCTTTTTTGGATAGTAATTATAATGGCTATATTTGGCGTGGTAATGATATATTCGGCTTCAAGTATATGGGCTGAATATAAATTTAATGACCCATTTAAATTTGTCAAAAGTCAAAGTTTTTTTCTTTTAATAGGTTTTATTTTAATGAATTTGATGCGAAAAATAGATTATCATTTTTATAAAAAGAAAGCCAATTTAATTTTAGGGGTTTGTTTTTTGTTATTGGTTTTAGTTTTGATTCCCGGAATTGGAAGTGTAAGAAATGGTTCAAGAAGTTGGTTTGGCATTGGTTCTTTAGGAATTCAACCTAGTGAATTTGCCAAAATTGGTCTTATAATTTATACAGCAAAATATTTAAGTAATAATAAAAGAGAATTAAGAAATATTAAAAAAGGCGTTCTTCCCATATTACTTATTATTGGCATCTTTTTCTTTTTAATTATGTTAGAACCAGATTTTGGAAGTGCCATGGTTATCATCTTAACTTTAGTAGCTTTAATTTTTATAAGTGGCGTTAAAATATCTTTTTTTGTTAAAATTGGTTTAATGGGATTACTTGGGATTGTTGGTTTAATTATAATCGCACCTTATCGAATGGCAAGAATTGTTTCTTTTTTAAATCCATGGTCTGATCCATTGGGAAGTGGTTTTCAAATTATTCAATCTTTATATGCTATTGGGCCAGGCGGTTTATTAGGACAAGGATTTTTAAATTCTCATCAAAAACATTTTTATTTACCAGAACCCCAAACCGATTTTATTTTTTCTATTATTTCAGAAGAATTTGGTTTCCTTGGTGTTCTAATTGTCACCATCTTTTTTGGAATTTTATTTTATCGTTCAATAAAAATTAGTCTTAAAACTTATGATAATTTTGGTAAGTTATTAGCTTTTGGACTAGCCATAGGAATTATTATTCAAGCTTCTTTAAATTTGTGCGTTGTCATTGGCCTTATTCCTGTTACTGGGGTTACTCTTCCCTTTTTTAGTTATGGTGGAAGTAGTTTGCTTGCTAG
>CANQPR010000104.1 GCA_947625715.1 uncultured Bacilli bacterium | reverse complement strand
GAAGTGAATCACTAAATAGCTCTGCGAAACGTGCTTATGAAAATTTAAGAAATGGTGGCATGAGTGCAGATGATTTAAAAACTATTATGGATGCTAATACCAATAAAATATCTAAAGAGGTTGAAAAACATAGTAATGCTTCTCAATTTGTTAAAGATGCTGAAGCAAGATTAAATGCTGTTGAACAAACAATTAAACAAAATAAACAAGCAGCTTACACAGCTAAAGATGATTTAATTCAAGCTTTTAGAGATAATCATCCTGAATTCAAAGCTTATATTGGTTCTAGCAATGAAAAGGAATCTTTTACAACCAAAGATGGTTCATCTATCGATGTTGCCAAAGTTAATAAATCATTATACGTAAATGAAATAAATGCTTTAACAAGAAAAGAAGATACATTGCGTCAAAAAAAATCTGATAGTGGGAAATAGAAAGGAGAAGCTATAAATGAATTATTTAATACCTGCCAATACCAAAAAATCTAAATTGATTTTAGGCTTCTTTACCTGGATAGATTTAATAATTTTTGGAAGTGGATGTACAATAACCATAATTTTATTAATAATCTTTCAAGGCATGGATTTTACAACAGCCATAATTGTATTACTTCCAGCCTTAATTTCTGGCTTTTTAGTTATCCCTGTTCCAAATTATCATAATATGTTACAATTAATAACAAATATCATAGTATTTATGCTTAGCCGCAAAAGATATTATTGGAAAGGTTGGTGTATAGAAAATGGCAAAGAATAAAAAGGAAGAATTAACTAGTAAATGGAGTGAAGATTGGGTTCCTATCAAAAACATCTTAAATGGGATGATAGCCCTAGAAAATGGGGAATATGTCACGGGCATAAAAATATCACCTAAAAACATTTTTATCTTAGATCAAGCAACCCGCGATAATACAATTAATCAATTACAAAATTTTTATAATACCATTACTTTTGAATTTTGGTTAGTTGTAGCTGATAGACCGGTTGATATTCATGTTTACTTATCACAATTACAAATTTTATTTAACAATGCCACTAATGCAAACACAAGAAAATTAATTACTCAAGATATAAATAAAGCCAATATGTTTATGTCTGCTGAATACAATGTTGTTGATACAGAATACTACATCTTATTCAAAGATAAAAAAATGGATGTTATTCAAAAACGACTTCATCAAATGATAAGTAACTTAGCCAATTGTGGCTTAAATAGTCAACAAACTAGCAATAATGATTTAAGAGTAATATTAGATAATTTCTTTAATGGAGGCGTTAGTACTTCATTTAGTGGGATGGTGAGTCCAAGATGAACTTAAAAGCACAAATAGCTCCTAAAGGAGTTGAATTTAAACCAACAGAATTTATGATGAGTGGCAGATACTGTACAATTTTAACTGTTGTCAGTTTTCCTAAATACATAAATCAAGGCTATTTAGCCAATTTAACCAATTTATCAGGAATTAAAATTGTTGCTAAACATATTCCTATTGAATTATCTACTTTACAGAGAATGATAAATAAAGAAATTGCCGATTTAAAAACTAGATATCAAACAGAACATGATAAAACTATTCAAGAAAGAATAAGACAAGACTATGAATCATTAGAACAATTTATTTCGGCTTTAGTAGCAACCCAAGCTAGAGTATTTGATTTTCAATTACACATCTTTATTTCAGCTGATACCAAAGATGAAATGAATAACAAAAAAATGCAAGTTCGAAATTATTTAGATGCACTTGGTATGCGAGGAATTTCTTTAATGTTTGAACAAGAAAAAGTTATCAAATCAATGTTACCTATATTTCCTAAACAAGATATTGAAGAAAGAGTAGGGGCACCTATTCCATCAGTCACAATTGCTGCAATGTATCCATTTATATTTGATAGTATCAAAGACCCTGGAAACAGTACTTTATTTGGTGTTGATTTTTCTGGAGGCGTAATTCTATTTAATCAATTTTTATATCAAATTAAAAAAGAACATAACCGAAATAATGCAAACATTATTATTTTAGGTACCAGTGGTAGTGGTAAATCAACAGCGGCTAAATTATTACTTCGTAGTCATATTAGAAATGAATATAAACTGGTCTGTGTTGACCCAGAAGGTGAGTTAAAAGATATGGCTATGAACATGGGAGGCGACTTTTTAGACCTTGGTAAAGGTGGAGAATTTGGAATGGTCAATCCCCTAGAAATTGTAATTGATGCTGATGAAGAAGAAATAAATCAAGGCCTTGGTTATACCGTTTTAACAAGAACTCTTCAACAATTAAAAGCCTTCATGAAATACTATTCTCCTGATATTGAAGAAGATGTCTTAACCATGTTTACCGAAGTTGTTCAAGATACCTATAAACGCTATAAAATAGATTATGATACTGATTATACGCGTTTTACAAGTGAAGATTATCCAACCTTTGATGATGTATATGCAACAATAAAAGGACGCCTTTTATCAATGACAGAACGTACTCATGAACGAGAAATAATGGAACGTCTTGAATTAAAAATAAGACCATTAGTCAAAGAATTACGTTACTACTTTACAGGTCATACAACCTTAAATATTAATAGTGATTTTATTGTCTTTAATATTAAAGAATTAATGAATGCCGATGAAAATATTAGAAACGCTTTATTCTTTAATGTTTTAAAATACGCTTGGGGTCTATGTTTAGATCCAAGTGTCAATACCGTTATGTATGTCGATGAAGCCCATGTTTTACTATCAACCAAAAACGAATTAGGAGCCGAGTTCTTAGCGCAAATCCAACGTCGAAGTAGAAAATATAATACCGGAACCATTATAATAACCCAACAACCAACTGACTTTGCTGCTCCAAATGTAATAGTTCATGGCAAAGCAATCTTTGACAATGCTTCATACTACTTAATAATGGGATTAAGAAAACAAGCGGTTGAAGATTTATCGAAACTAATCGATTTAAATGAAAGTGAAAGAGAAAGTATAAAATACTATAACCAAGGAGAAGCCTTATTTGTCTGTGGAAATAGACGAATGCGAATAAACATTATATTAACCCAAGAAGAATTAGATTCCTTTGGTTCAGGAGGAGGCTTATAAAAAGATAAAAAATATCTTTTTTTTTTAACTAAAAACTTGAGTCAAAGCATATCATTTACTAGGTGATATTTTTGAATGTAATGAGTAATAAAGCTTACCCGGATATAAAAGTTGAAAGACCATCTTTAAAAAATGCTAATTTATTAAGTCACATATATGCTTCAAATGAAAGCGAATTAACTCAAATCCATGAATATATGTATCAAAGTATGGTTCTATATAAAATTGACCCCGAAATATCTAAAATTCTAAGTCAAATTGGTAAAGTTGAAATGAAACACTTACAATTATTAGGTTTAACAATTAAAGCTTTAGGCAAAGACCCTATATACGCTGATTGTAATTTTAATTTAGAAAATTATTGGAATAGTAATGATGTTTACTATGATACCGATTTAAAAACCATTTTGGAAATTGATATCGAAAGAGAAAAAAAGGCTATATATGACTATAAAATGCTTTTATGTACCATCGATGATATATATATAAAAGAATTAATAAAAAGAATTATCCTTGATGAAGAAATTCACCTGGAAATATTTAAAAATCTCTATAAGCAATTATTTGTTAAACATTAGTTAAAATGTATACGATTTATAATATATATAACAAACAAAGGTGAACTTTGTTTGTGAGAGTAT
>CANQPR010000103.1 GCA_947625715.1 uncultured Bacilli bacterium | reverse complement strand
GTATACTCATTATTATTTAATTTTTTTATATTTTTAATTTTTTTATTTTTATAATAATCTAATCCTCTCCAACATGACGAACCATTGGCACTTGTAATTATACTAATCTAAAATCATTACTCCTTCATCTTTATAATTCTAACTTTTTATTTTCTTTTACTAGAATAAATTAAATTTTTTATTTTTCTTAATAATATCCAAAAATGGGAAAATTTTTTTTAAACGTTATTGTTTTCATTCATTTTTATCACCATTACTTTTACTTTCTTTAAGATATTTATTATAAAATTCATCCATCGAAGATATATATTTTTGATCTTGAATAACTCTATATTTTTCATATTCACTCTCAGCTTTATCTACTGCTTCTTTGTGAGTTATTTTACCAGAATGAGTTAAAATATTTTTTTCTCTAAATTTTAATAATTTATCAGTTGCATTTATCCAATCATTCATAGTCATAACTGTGTGTTCGTATGCCATATCTTCTGCATAATCCAAAAAGGCTATTGTTAAACGGTTTAATTTATTTAACTCTTCTTCGTTTAAATAGTTTTTAGCAATTGAAACATCATATTTATATATTAATCCATCAGGACTATTTTTCCAATTAGTAAGTCCCATATTTTTTTTATTAGCATTAGCTCTTGTATAAATTAATTCAGCAGCAGTATGTCCGCTTATCGCGTAATGCAATTTGTTTTGTACAATTTTAAAAAATGTGTATGCTTCTTCAGTTTTGGGATTGTAATCAGATGAAGTAGCAATAAATAAATCAGTAATTTTTTGATAAGACATTCTTTCACTTGCTCTAATAGTTTTTATTCTTTCTAATAATTCATTAAAATATTGTGTACTAAATTTATTTCCTCTTATAAATCTTTCATCATTTAAAGCAAAACCTTTTATCATATATTCTTTTAGTATTTTAGTTGCCCATATTCTAAATTCAGTTGCTTTTTTAGAATTAACTCGATAACCAACCGCAATTATAGCATCTAAATTATATATTTTAGTTTTATAGTTTTTTCCATCCGAAGCAGTTACCGAGGAATTCTCGGCAACTGACTTTTCATCAAGTTCATTATCTTTAAATATATTTCTTAAATGCAAGGATATGTTATCGGTAGAACAATCAAAAATTTTAGCCATAGCTTTTTGGGTAAGCCATAAAGTTTCATCTTTATAAATTGCATCAACAACAATATTGCCATCTTTATTTTTATATATTAATAAATTGTTTTGTTTTTCTAATTTTTTCATTTTTTCATCTCCTTCGTTATGTTTTTAAATATCGTAATTGCTTTTCTAATTTTTAATATAAATTATACTAAAAATACTTTAATTTTACTAATTTTTAATTTAATAAAAATATGAAAAATTTAACTTAATTACTTCTTGTTCATAGAAATCTCTTTTTTCTTTTCACTTTATTCTAATTAGTTTTTGATTCAGTCGGCACTGCCGACCAAATTTAATAGAACTCATAAAACCTGTGTATTTTTATACTACCAGAAGAAAAAACAATTTTCAAATTCATTTTTAAGTTTCATTTTTTCTTATCTATTTAATAATCACTATTCTTTTTCATTTAATAACCTAATTTTTTCAGCATTATTAAGAATATTCAATTGATATTTACATATATCACTTAATATTTCAAATCTTTCTTCTTTATTTTTCCCTTTTTTAATTAGTTCAGCATTATGTGATTCTAAATTAGATAAAACCGTTAATTCATTTATTGTCGCATAATCTCTTACATTTGAACTTTTGGCTAACTCTGGATTTAATTCTCTCCATTTTTTAGCAGTAGTATGAAATAATATTACATTAAGGATATCTGCTTCTTCAGCATATTTTATCCATTCTCTATTCTTGAAATAATCATTATCAGGTAATATATATCTTTTTATAGCATCTGTATGTATCAAATAATTATTCTTTGTAAGTATTCTTTTTACATCCCATTCTCGATTTTGATTTTCCAATTCTTTTAATCTTTCAAATTCTTTTATTAAATACAATTTAAATACTGGACTTATAGCGGATGCAAATTCAAATGCAATATCTTTATGAGCATAAGTTCCGCCATATTTTCCACGCTTAGAATAAATACCAATGGCATTCGTTTTTTCACACCATTGTGTTACACTAAGTGTAAAAGTATGAAGCCCAGCATTTTTCCTAAACCCGTCGAATTCGACGGAATTAAAATTCGGATTATATATAGATTCCCAAGTTCCTAAAAACTCTAAAGTTATCCTATTTCTTAACCAATTACGTATGATATCATCAGATTTAGATTTTCCATTTTTATATTTATCAAAATCAGAGATACAAATATAATCATTATCATCTATATTTATAATATTTATTTTAATATTTTGAACTTCTATTATTTTGTTAGACATATTTCCCCCTTCTTTCATTATTTTTACATCTTAACTTCTTTAAATTTTTTCTGTTACATTTATCAAATTAATAAATTATTTTCAATTTTTTCATTATATCAACTCCAATCTATAAATTTTCTTAGCAAGAAAAATATCTATACTTTTATTATATAAAAAAAACAATAACATTACAAATGCACCACATGTTATTGTTTTTTTATTTTCCAAAAGGATATTAATTATTTTTAACAATTCCAAAACGATTTATTGGCCAAAGGATAAAAGAAGTTGTCCCTTCAATTTTTTTCCTATCAACCGCGCCTATATAACGACTATCTAATGAAACTGCACGATTATCACCGAGCAAAAAATATTCATCATCTTTTAAACTTATTTCTTCAAAATCACTTGTTTTTCCATAAGCATATGGATCATCAATTTTTTTATTATTTATATAAATATAGCCATTTTCACATTTAATACTTTCCCCTGGTAAACCATATATTCTTTTAATAATTGTATCATCAGTTTTATTTTCGAATTCTACATTAGCAACAACCATTGAATAACGTTGTAATTTGCCTAATTTATTTAACAACATTATTTCACCACCATTTAAAGTATCATACATACTTTCTCCACTTACTCTAACAGGAGTAATTAAAAATGACCGTACTAAAACAACAATAATTAAAATAATTGCATAAGGAATAATTTCAATGTACCATTTTTTCTTTTCTTTCTTCTTCATTTTTTCATTCCTTTCCCTAAAAATTGTTAAACTACTTTCAACAATTATTATAGCAAACATTCATTAAAATACCAATTAATTTTCAAAATAAAAAAAGGCTCAATGCCTTAATTTCTTTCTTTAACTTTATATTCTTTACGCATGTTTTTAATAAAGTTAAGTTTAGCACGACGTACCATACCTTTTTTTATAACAACAATTTTATCAATTGATGGTGCATTAACAGGGAATATACGTACTACCCCAATACCGCTTGATTTTTTTCGAACAGTAATTGTTTCACTTACAGATCCACCTTTTTTAGCAATAACAATTCCTTCAAAGGCTTGAATACGTTCTTTTTTTCCTTCTTTTACCCATACATCAACACGAACGATATCGCCAACTCTAATTTCTGGAATATCACTTCTAATGTGACGGGCATTAATTTTGTCTACTAAATTAGCCATATTTACAATTCCTTTCTATCTTTATTACATGATATCATATTTTAAAACAGCGGATAACACATCACTTTTTTAAAAGCAATACGATTGTATCACAAAAAAATTATAATGACAAGCCCCTATAAGCATGGACATGCCTATTTTTAAAGGATTGTAATTTAAAAAAAGAAGTGCACAATTGTTGTGCAGTAAGTTTTATAATCATGTATAATATCTCCTGAGCAATTTA
>CANQPR010000102.1 GCA_947625715.1 uncultured Bacilli bacterium | reverse complement strand
AATCAATTTAGTATTTTTATTACTGGTTCAAATAGTAAAATGACTTTTTTAGAATTATCAACAGATTTATCAGGTAGATATGTAAGTTTTAGAATTAATCCTTTATCGTTTAAGGAAGCTGTTGAAATAACTAATACTAAACCCGAAAATTATTTCAATTTGCTATTAGATATCTTTGAATGGGGGACATTACCACAAAGATTTTCTTTTGAAAATAATGATTCAAAAGAAAATTATATTAGAGATGTTTATGATTCAATTCTTCTTAAAGATGTTGTAGAAAGACTTGGAATAACAGATGTTACTTCATTTAACAAAATACTTCAATATATTTTGGAAACTGAATCGAGAAAATTTTCGGCAACAAATGTATTGGATTATTTAGCTAAAAATGGTAATAAAGTGGCAACAGATACATTGTATAAATATTTAGAAGCTCTTTGTTCAACATTTATTATTAACAGAGTATATAGATATGATGTAAATGGTAAAGCTATTTTGAAATCATTAAATAAGTTTTATGCTACAGATTTGGGTATAAAAAGAATAAAAACTAATAGTAAAGAGATTAACTACTCACGTGCTTTTGAAAATTTAATATATAATGAATTGATAAAAAAAGGATATGAAGTTTATGTTGGAAAGACTAAAGATGGTGAGATAGATTTTATTGCTTCTAAAAATAAGAGTATTAAATATATTCAAGCTTGTTATGATTTATCAAATGAAGAAATTCGGATTAGAGAATTTAATGCTTTTAATAGCATAAGTGATAATTATCCTAAATATGTAATTTCAACTAATAAAGAAGATTATTCACAAAATGGAATTAAACATCTTAATATTTTTGACTTTTTGCTGAATGACCAATTTTAAAATATAAGTTCAATTATTAACCTATAGAGTTATTGATACATTAAAATACTCACAGTTATACTGTGACATTTGATGTCGTGCTTATTTGACAATTTATTTGCGTAAAGTATCTATAGATAATTGTCATAGTCTTTCTTTTATGCTAAAATTTTTTTTAGAGGTGTGATGTATGTTAAAAAAAGTAATGTTATTTACAATGTTATTTTTAACTAGTTTTTCAGTAGTTAAAGCTCAAAGTAACGAAGAAATGGATAAATTAGTAACCGAAAAATTTCCTAATAATACCTACACAATAAACGCTATTTCGCCAAAAGATTATGTTGATAAATATGAAGATGATAAAGCAATGTATGAAAGTTATGTCGAAAATCAAATATTACCTTTTAGTATTTTAGAAAATCATTTTCAAATAGCTTTAAAAAACGACATTTTAGATATAGCACAAGATTATAGTAAAGCAAATTTTACAACTATAATTAATCAAGAAGCTTATACTAAAGAACTTAATTTAAAATGGGGCTTATATAATAAAGAATATGATGAGGCAATAAATAATAAATTAAATAATGTTAAAAAAATGGTTTTAACAGATTTAAATTTTATTGATTATAAAATCAAAATGATAAGTGATGAAAACAATTTTTCCGTTCCCAATTTAGAAGCCATTAAAGATGAACATATAACTTATAAAGTAGGAAGTGTTGAAGGTAGAGGTTGTGATTATCAAATTTCAGAATATGATGAGATAACAAATGCCTTAGAATGTAATGTAATATTAGTTTATTATGATGATGTTTTATATCAAGTAATTGATCCTTTAAATACAGAAAAAAATGTTAATGATTTAAATGAATTTGAAATATTATATATTCCATCTACAACAAAAGAAGATAAAGATAGCTATTTAAAAATGGCTCAAAAGAGAATTAATGAAGCTTTAAATGTTAATGTAGTTGTAGAAGAAGTTAGTGCTAATAAAAATGGCGAATACGATTTTGATTCATATGCTAATAGTCGAATAAATTATGGTTTTTTAAATAACTATATTGATAAATCAATCAATACTTTTGAACCAATTACAGCGCAAATAAAAATTATGAATGCCAATAAAGAAGAAGAAAGTATCAATTTTATAATTGCTAAAGGAACAACCGAACAATTAAATGCTAGTGGTTATGCACCTAATAATGATAATATAAGTAGTAGCGAAAAGCTCATTTGTACAGAAAAAGATGATAAATATTATGATAAAAATGGCAATTCTGTATCTAAAGAAGCTTATATGGAAAGTTGTGGGGTAGTTGAAAATCCGCAAACGGGAAGTATACTATCAATATTTATGATATTCTTAGCAACATTAATAATTATGGGAATATATAAGTATTCTAAAAAAGCTAAATTATTTAAAATTTAAGTTCAATTTTGAACTTTTTTTTGTTGCTAAAAAATAATTTTATTTTTATTAAATTTTTCTTGACTAATAACTTTAGAAATAATAAAATTAAAGCAAGGAAATAGAGGATTGATATATGCGTCGAAATTAAAATGGTAAAATCAAAAACAAAAAGAAAGGAAAAGAAAATGAAAAAAATTATTCGCATTTTAATTGCAGTTCTTGTTCTAATTCCATTGACTGCAAGTGCAAAAGAAGGTTATTTTGAAAATGTTTTAAAAGAATTAGGAACATTAGATTATTATACAGGTAGTTTTAAAAGAGAGGGCTTTTCTAATTGGGACACTATTAGAAATTTACCAACAAGAGCTTTGAATCTTGGTCAAATGCTTAATGCTAGTAGTTCTAAATATAAATTTGATAAGATTTTTAAATCAAAAGCTTTATTATTTAATGACATTAATAATATCAAAGCTACTAGTAGCAATGATAAAATAATATCAGTTAATGTTAATGATTATGATTTTGCAGAAGAGAAAAAATATTTTGAAGAATATCCAAAACTTTATGAAAGTTATACATTGGAAGAAATTAATTCAGAACTTGCTGATACTAATAAATATTCTGCTAAACCAACTTGGTGGGCATATAATGGCTTTACAAGTGAACCAAAAACTTGGTATGAAGCATATGGTTTAACAGAAGAACCAACTAATGCTGTTGAAGTTGAAACCGTTGCGCATGATTTAGGGGTAGCAGTTATTAAAATTACTGCTGATGATAAAGACCCAATATCTATTACTTGGAGTGTTTATCAAGATATTTTCTATGATAATGATGAAGAAGCTTTAATTGAATTTTTGAATAATTCTGATAAATACAAAGATATAATTAAAGGAAATCAAGATTATTATACAAAAAATATTTATGATATCATGTATCAAACAGAAGAAAAAAGTGATATTTCAAAAATTGTCAATGCTTTAAAAGGCAAAGACATTACCATTAATTTCGATTATTATAACGATGCTGGTTATACATCAAGCTATTTTCTAAATGGAAAAGATATTACTACAGATGCTAAAGAAGGACTTACATATTATTATGAAGCTACACTTTATAACTCTGAAAACAAAGATGCTATCGATAAATTATTAGGTTCAGACAATTTAAAAATTTATATTGATTTTGCATATCATGGCGAATTACCTGCTAAATATAGAACAGGTATAGATGTTTATTCATATGCTATTAATACTTTAGTTAAAAAAGCTGGATGTACTGAAGAAGATTCAGGATGTTATCAAAATGCATATGAAGAATCACAAGGTTATTTAGAAAATGAAGAATTTGTGTTGCTATATTACAACAAAGAAAAAAATCAAATGGAAGTTATTAAAGATGGATTAAAAGCTGACAGTGAATTTTCGTTATTATATATTGATTTAGATCATTTCTCAACATATGTTTTAATGTCATCTAGCCAATACAATGCTATAATTGGTGGAACAAGTGAAGAAAATCCACAAACTGGTGATAATATTCTATCTTATGTAACATTATTTACAATGAG
>CANQPR010000101.1 GCA_947625715.1 uncultured Bacilli bacterium | reverse complement strand
CAAACAAAGTAAGGGGGGATTTCATATGAATTCTATTACATTAATTAATGAAGAAAAAATTGAGAACATGATTTATGAAATAAGAGGAAAACAAGTTATGCTTGACTCTGATTTAGCACAACTTTATAGAGTTGAGACTAAAAGAATTAATGAAGCGGTTAGAAATAATCATCAAAAATTTCCAGAAAGATTTTCTTTTCTATTGTCCAATGACGAATGGAATTTTTTAAGGTTGAAAATTTCGACCTTAAAAGCTTCGGAAAATGGGAGAGGAACACATAGAAAATATTTACCTCGTGTATTTACTGAACAGGGTGTGGCTATGCTTGCGACTATTTTAAATATATCTAAAAATAACTAAAATATATTCTTTTTTTAACAAAGCATAAACAAAAAGAATATTAGCAAATTACATTTAACCTTTTTATTACTTAAGGTTTTAATTTTCGTTTTTTTATATCATCAATTATTTCGCTACCATTGATAACTTCATTATTAATAACTAAAGGCATATAAAGACAATAATTAATATTATTATTACCATCTTGATAAAACATAACTTGCCAAGCTTTTAAAGATAATAAATTTGGAACCATACAATAGCCATTTAAAAAATTAATTCGACTATGATGATAATGCCCATAATAATTCATTAGAGCATTCGAATCTACATTTAAAGTATAATTCATAATATTAGCTAATTTTGTATCAATTTTTACTTTTGGATGTTCTAATATAAAATAATCATTATCATTGTTTAAATAAATAGTTGCTTTTTCATAACCTAAGGGAATTATATCAAATCTTCTTTTTGATAATTCATTTAATAAATCCATATTATATTTAACAAATGATTCATCATGATTACCACCTAAAATATGATAATTAATAGTTTTTTCTTTAGGAAAACACTTTTCAACTTGATTTAAAAAATTGAACCAAGTTTTTAAGGCATTTGAATCACCAAATTTTATATCAAAAAAATCCCCTAAATCAAAAATATTTTTAATACCCTTTTTACTTGCATAATTATATATTTTATCGATTAATCTTGTAATAACATCAAAATTGTTATTATTACAATGTAAATCTGATATGAAAATAAAAGTTATAGGTTTATCAGAAGGTAAATTATTTAAATGAAAGACTTTATTTTTTATAAAATCATTATTGAAAAAATTGCTATTGCCCATTAAAAAGGTTTCTAAATTACCTAAATTCAAATAAGAGTCCACACTATTCTTATTTAAATTGGTTATTAAACCCTTTGTTTTTTTAAGTTTAAGAAGTTCATTTTGTAACTCCATATTTTTTCTTTTGGAAATACTCAAATTTTTTTTCAAAGCATTATTATTTTCTTTTGTTAAAGAATTTTGTCTTAGTAAATAATCTATTTTTAATTCTAATTCGGCAATTTTTTCTTTTTTATCACTAACATCGGTAGTTAATTTTTCTAAATTATTTTCTAAAAGGGTTATTTGTTTTGTTAATCTTGTTATGTATTCTTCATAATCATTTTTATTGTCACGAACAATTCCCAATTTTTGAAGATTTTTTCCAATTTCATTCATTAAATAAGTTATATTAACATCATTTAAAGATTTTAATTTTTCTTTATTGATATTATTAAAAATTAACGATAGTTCTTCTTTGTTATCGATATATAAAGTTGTTCTTGTTAAATATAAAATATATTGTAAATATTTAGTTATAATTGGTTTAGAGGGCTTTGCTAATGATAATTTTTTATTTAAAAGTTCTCCTAAAAAAATAATTTTTTCTTCAATTAAATAATCTTTAGTTAAGTATTTGCGAGAACAAATTTGATATTCAATTTCCTCAATAGGTAATTTTTTTAAGAGTGTTGTAAATTTATATTTATCAATTGGTAATAAGGCCATAGTAATTCCCCCTAGTTATATCATTATAACGATGTTTTTTAATATCGTCAATCATTTGATAACTCAAAAGGACTGGTTTTACCGATTTGTTCTAAAACAGTTACAAATACTTGATATTTCATTACATCTTGTTCATCACTTTGTTTTAATATTTTTTGACTTATTATTTCTCCTTCTTCCACACTGGATTTTATTTTTTCTTCAATTTGTTTTAAAGCCATTTGTTCTAATTGTTCATTAGAATAAGTTATTTGTTCTTCTGTTAATTCAATTTGCTTTACAAAATAGAAACTTGTATTTAAAAAGCCAAATAATTTCTTTTCTTCTTCTTGATATTTATTTAAACGACTTTTAAAAATAAAATCATTAAAGTAATTATTTTTAATGCGAAAATTATATCTTATTTTATTTGTAGGAATAGAATTAATAGTAGTTTTAGGAAGGGTTACCGATGCTTCATACCATACTTCAGCATATACTTTGCCGGTTGCACACATTACGTTTTTTGTTTCATCATCTTTTTTAATAATTCCCGAAATTAAAATATCCCCCTTTTTTACATAATCATTTACAGATACTAAAGATTGACCAATGCTATAAACAATTTTTTTGATCATACCATCTTTTTTAGCAATAATATGACATCTTTCATTCTTTTTTTCTTGAGAAATAATTTTTCGTTCTTCTACTCTAACAACATAATTCATACCCTCAACATTAATTTCTAACCATTCTAATTTATTAGGATATTGTTTTAAAATACTATTTTTTATGGTTTCTAATTGTTCATAATTTTTTTTCCAGGTGTTTTTTTTAATACCTCTTTCACTTAAGGCATTAATTAAAAGATTTCTTATTTCTTCGTTACTATGGACAACTTGAACACTAATAATGATGTGTGTTATTAAATAAAAGATAATCATGCCGATAATAAGAGCAAAAAAGAAAATATGATATTTTTTTAATACTAATAAAATTTTTTTCTCACCTGTATAATTAACAATTTTAAATTTAGTAAAATATATTTTGTTTATTTTTTTTAAGTCTTCTTGTTTGATTTTTAAATATAGTTCTTCATCTTTTTCATAACTATTTAAAATAGTAATATTTAATGTGTAGCATTTTAAAATAACTTTATCTTTGTTTTCTAATTTTGTTTTTATCCATACATTATTCATTAAAGAACCTCATTTCTTTAATATTTCCGGTAATTAAAATTTCATTTTTAGTTAGTTTTAAAACGCGAAATGAAGTGCCAGTAACTTTTAATTCAAAATCTTGCATTTGAAGTTGTAATAGTTTATCATTAACAGTAATTAAGTTAAGGAAATTGTATACATGAATACATTGACCCCATATATCAATAAAATAATCATGATCAAATAAAAAATTTTTCATTGTTTTATATAAATGCATGCTACCACCTAAAAAATTATATGAAAAAAAGAAGAAAAAAAGTTATTGAGTAACTATAGATTCTTCTTTATGAAAGTTTTTTTCTCTAATTAAGGTATTTTCTTTTTTATTTAATATTTTTAAGATATCAAAGGAAGAAGCAATGGTGGTTCTTATTTTTCTTTTATCAGGATAAGATAGTTTTAGATAATAACAAAGAAAGTTTTGAGGGTCTTGTTTTAATGATATGATTGCTTCTTTCATTTCTATACTGGTAGTATTTTTTTTGATTAAATTTCTTAATTGACTATATATTATATTATAATAAGTTTGATTATTTTTTATAGCATTTAGAAATTCTTCTATCGAAAAGCTTAATATAAAGGAGTCAGTAATAATTGGGATGTTTCTATCAATAGCCCATTTATTTCTAACTTTACGAGCAATTTTTAAAACAGGACTACATGTTTTTAAATCAGGAATTATATTTGCTTTTTCAATGAAATCTAGTATTTCTTCTTCAGTATATGTTGTGGTATATTTATCTATTTCACTTAATGGCATTGGAAAGCCATAAGGTTCTTCATTTTTTCTTTTTATAATTAGACCATATATTTCTTCCATATCATTCACTCCCTTAGCGAAGACATTATTATATCATAGATTTATGATGATAGCAAATTTATT
>CANQPR010000100.1 GCA_947625715.1 uncultured Bacilli bacterium | reverse complement strand
AATAACTGATATAATTTTAGACATGACATTACCTCGATTCTTGTGTATTGTTTATATCTAAAAACATTACCTCAAAATATAAAAAATAAGTAAAAGAGTTTGTGTAAATAATGCAAACTCTTTTACTATGGAGAAAAGAAAAAAAATAAATGAAAATAACAGTAAATACTATAAGAAAATTTTGTATGTTATTATTTTAACTTTTTCTTGATTAATTGCGATTCGATGATTTTATCCTGAAGATTATGGGAAAATTGTTGAACTACGAACATATATATGGTATATTATTTTTGCTAATTAATTGTCCTAAATTGGTTATGCTAAAAATGGAGGCAAATTATGGATAAAATAATAATTAAGGGTGCAAGAGAAAATAATTTAAAAAATATTAATTTGGAGTTACCCAAAAATAAATTAATTGTTATGACGGGAGTTTCTGGTTCTGGTAAAAGTAGTTTAGCTTTTGATACTATTTTTGCAGAAGGGCAAAGACGATATGTAGAAAGTTTATCGGCCTATGCAAGACAATTTATTGGTGGAGTTGAAAAACCAGATGTCGATAGTATTGAAGGGTTAAGTCCAAGTATATCAATAGACCAAAAAACAACTAATAAAAATCCTCGTAGTACAGTAGGAACAATTACCGAAATATATGATTTTTTAAGACTTTTATTTGCAAGAATTGGAACTCCTTATTGTATAAAGCATCATATTCCTATAAAAAGTCAAAGTATTGATGAAATGACAAGAAAAGTAATGGCTTATCCTTTAGGAAGTAAATTAGAAATTATGGCTCCAGTTGTTCATGGTGAAAAAGGGTCTCATAAAGATTTATTTGCTAAATTAAGAGCTGATGGTTATACCAAAGTAAGAGTAAATGGGCAAATGTACAATTTAGATGAAGAAATAAGCCTTGAGAAAAATAAAAAAGATAATATTGATGTAGTGGTAGATAGAATTGTTTTAAAAGAAGAACAAAAATCAAGAATATTTGAAGCCTTAGAAACTAGTAGTAAATTAGCTAAAGGCAAAGTTGTTATCAACATTATGGGTCAAGAAGAAATTGTGATGAGTGAAAATTATGCCTGCTTAAAATGTAATTATTCCATTGCCGAATTAGAACCACGTCTTTTTTCTTTTAATAGCCCATATGGTGCTTGCATCGATTGTAAAGGTTTAGGAAGTAGATTAAAAATAAGTGAAGATTTAATAATTCCTGATAAAAATAAATCTTTAAATCAAGGAGCAATTGTCGCATATAATGTCGATAACTCAATTATTAATACTACATTAAAAGCTGTTTGTGATTATTATCAAATTGATATGGATGCCAAAATTAAAGATTTAGATAAAGATAAACTTAAATATATTTTATATGGAACTAAAGATCCAATTCCTATAAAATACACAGCTAAAAATGGTAATGTTCGTTATTCTAATGATTATTTTGAAGGCGTGGTTAATAATTTAGAACGACGTTATGTTCAAACTAATAGTACCTGGATTGGAGAATGGCTTGAAGGCTTTATGGTGGAAACTGTTTGTCCTACTTGTCATGGAACTAGATTACAAGATAGTGTTTTATCAATTTATATTAATGATAAAAATATCTATGATTTAAGTATAATGAGTATCAAAGATTTACGAACTTTTTTGCGAGGTTTAAAATTAGGTGAAGAACAAAAAAATATTAGTCAACTACTTTTGAAGGAAATTGATAATCGTTTAACTTTTTTAATTAATGTTGGTTTAGAGTATTTATCATTACACAGAGGGGCTTCAACATTATCAGGTGGAGAGAGTCAAAGAATTAGATTAGCAACCCAAATAGGAAGTAAATTATCCGGAGTGTTATATGTATTAGATGAGCCAAGTATTGGATTACATCAAAAAGATAATGAAAAATTAATTCGTTCTTTACAAGAAATGCGTGATTTAGGTAATACTTTAATTGTTGTTGAACATGATACAGACACAATGTTAGCAAGTGATTATTTAGTTGATATTGGTCCAAAAGCCGGAGATTTAGGAGGCTATGTGGTCGCTTGTGGGACACCTAAGGAAGTAATGGCTTGTGATGAAAGTATTACAGGACGTTATTTAAGTGGTAAAGAAAAAATTATGGTTCCTAAAAAAAGACGCCAGGGAAATGGCAAAACTTTAGAGGTTTGTGGAGCAAAGGAACATAATTTAAAAAATATCAATGTCTCTTTTCCTTTAGGTAAATTTATATGTGTAACGGGAGTTTCTGGTTCAGGTAAAAGTACTTTAGTTAATGAAATTCTTTATAAAAATATTGCTAAAAACTTATATAAAAGTAAAGAACAACCAGGTGAATGTCGAAAAATTAAAGGCTTAGAAAATATTGATAAAGTTGTTATGATTAGTCAAGATGCCATTGGAAGAACCCCAAGAAGTAATCCCGCAACTTATGTAGGCGTTTTTGATGATATAAGAGAAATATTTGCCAATACAAAAGAAAGTAAAATGAAAGGCTATGATAAGGGACGTTTTTCTTTCAATGTTAAAGGGGGAAGATGTGAAGCTTGTTATGGTGATGGAGTTAAAAAAATAGAAATGCACTTTTTACCGGATGTTTATGTTCCTTGTGAAGTATGTCATGGAACTAGATACAATAGTGATACACTAGGAATTAAATATAAAGGTAAAGACATAAGTGAAGTATTACAAATGCGAGTTAGTGAAGCCGTTAAATTTTTTGAAAATATTCCTGTTATCAAACGAAAATTAGATGTTTTAATGGATGTAGGACTATCTTATATAAAACTAGGCCAACAAGCTCCAACCTTATCAGGCGGTGAAGCAGGAAGAGTTAAGTTAGCTAAGGAATTACAAAAAAGACCAACTGGTAAAAGTTTATTTATATTAGATGAACCAACAACTGGTTTACATAGCGAAGATATTAAAAAACTTATCAACATTTTAAATCGGATAGTTGATAATGGCGACACGGTAATTGTTATTGAACATAACTTAGACATGATAAAAGTTGCGGATTACATAATTGACTTAGGACCTGATGGAGGCGATGGCGGTGGTAGCGTTGTAGCTTGTGGAACCCCAGAAAAAGTAAGTCAAGTAAAAAATTCTTACACCGGTGAATGGTTAAAAAAATATTTGGAAGAAGCTTGAAAAAATAATATCTTTATTGTTATAATTTTTCTAGATATAATGAAAGAAGGCAAAAAATGAGCGATACAATAATAAAGATAGGAAACTTACAAATAAAATACTATTCACTTTTTTTACTTATTGGGATTGGTATAGGCATAATTTTACTAATTAAAGAAAGCAAGAAATTTACATATCCTAAAGATTTTATATTTAATATGGCTTTTTGGGCTATTATTTTTGGTTTTTTAGGAGCCAGGATATATTATGTAATTTTTAACTGGTCGTATTATGCAATGAACCCTATTTCCATAATTAAAATTTGGGAAGGTGGTTTAGCCATTCATGGGGGGTTAATCGCAGGACTTATAACAATATATGTTTATACAAAAAAATATCAAGTTAATTTTGTAAAAATAATTGATATGATTGTTCCTTCTTTATTAATTGCCCAAGCAATAGGAAGATGGGGAAACTTTTTTAATCAAGAAGCCCATGGAGGAATTGTCAAAAGAGAATTATTAAAAAAACTTAAAATTCCTAATTTTATCATTGAAGGAATGAATATTATGGGCGTTTATTATCATCCGACTTTTTATTATGAATCATTATGGTGTTTATTAGGCTTTATAATTATTAATATCATTAAACGTTTTAAAGGTTTAAAATGTGGGGTATTAACATGCTTTTATTTAATTTGGTATAGCCTTGGAAGATTTATCATTGAAAGTATGCGAACCGACTCTTTAATGCTTAGTGGTTTTAAAGTTGCCCAAATAGTAAGCTTTATTTTAATTATTATTGCTATTGTTTGGTTAGTAATAATCTTTAAAAAAGGAAAATTTGAAGATTTATATCATGAAGATGAAGGAGTAAAA
>CANQPR010000099.1 GCA_947625715.1 uncultured Bacilli bacterium | reverse complement strand
AAAAAAGAAGAAGAACCAAAAAGTATGGGCATTAATTTATTTGATTATGAAAAACCTAAAAATAAAGATTTTCATCGCTCTGAAATTAAAACCGAAGAAATTAAGGGGCGGGCATATAGTAAACAAAGAAAAGAAGAACCGACCAATTCTAAATTTCGACCATCACCTGTTATATCACCTGTTTATGGCGTATTAGATAAAAATTATAAAAAAGAAGATTTTGAAGCTGTAAAAGTTGAAAAGAAAAATATTGATGTTGATGATGTAAGAAAAAAAGCTTTCGGAACCTTAGAAGATGACATTGAAAAAACCATATCGAAAAAAACAACCGAATTTTATAATGTAAAAACAAAAGAAGAAGAAAAAAAGATGGAAAAAAGTATTGAAGACTTATTAGAAGAAAGTGCTTATGATAAAATAGCTGTTGATGAAAAAGATTTAAAACAAGAGAGTCAACAACAATTGGAACCCTTAGATATTCCAAGACCCAAAAGTAATGAAGAACATTTAAAAGAAGATACCATTGAAAGTGATTTATTTGATTTAATAGATTCAATGTATGAAAATAGAGAGGATGAATAAGCATGGATTTTTTATTAGAATTTTTACCAATTGTTATTTATATTTTATTAATAATAATATTATTGATTGGAATTGTTTTAGCAATTAAAGTAATTATTGCATTAGATAAAGTAGAAAGAGTTGTTGATAACGTCAATGAAAAAGTGCATGCTTTAGATGCTTTATTTCATATTATTGATACTACAACTGATAAAATTGTTTTAGTAACAGATAAAGTTGTTGAATCAATAGTTAGTATTATTTCAAATTTATTTGCAAAGAAAAAAATGAAAGTTGAAGAAAATAATGAAAGCGAAATTAAAATTCCTAAAAAGAAAGGTACAAAATAATGGACGACAAATTTAAAACATTTGTTACCGGGGCATTAGTGGGAATTGGCATAGGCCTTTTATTAGCGCCTATTGATGGCGATGAGACAAGAAAAAAGTTAAAAGAAAGTCTAGGGGAATTATTAAATTCAATTAAAGAAATAGATTTAGAAGAAACCAAAGAAAACTTTATAACTTACTTAGCAAATATTAAAGATGATTTAAATGACTTAAATGATAAAAGTAAACAAAAAGAAATCAAATTAAAAATTAAACATATTAAAGATACATGTGAAAAATTAGCTTTAGAGGCTCAAAAATGTGAAGTTCAAAAAGTATGCGATACAGCACTATTGGTAAGTCAAAAAGCAAATAAAATACTAGAAGAAATGGAAAGTAGTAAAACACCAAAGAAAAAAACACCAAAATTACCCAAAAATAAAAGTCAAAAAAAGGTTAAGAAAGGGAAAAGAGCTTAACTTTTTTTTTAATACTTCATACACTACCACGAGAGGAGGATTATTATGAATCAATATCCCTATATGAATTACTATCGCAATGATGATCGCTTTATTTTTCCTTTTTTAGTGGGGGCAGTAACAGGTGGAGCAGCAGTCGGTTTAACAAGACCTAGACCAATATATAATGTCGCCCCACAAAATGGATATTATCCAAATCCAAACTATCCATATGCAAATTATTCTTATAATTACTACTATCCTTATCCTTACCGGTAATCGATATGAAAAGTTTTATTCATGGGAGTAAAACTTTTTCTTTGAAAAATAATTCCTAAAAAAGCAAATAAAATAATTAAAAAGGAACCACCATAACTTAAAAAAGGAAGAGGAATACCAATGATTGGTAGTAATCCTAGATTCATACCAATATTTTCAATTTGACTAAAAAGAAAAATTGTTATAAAGGCTAAGAGGAAGAATCTTTTTTTCTCATTTGTTTCTTTTTTTAATTTATTTATTAAACAAATATCTAAAATAGTATAACAAAATAAAATAAATAGAGGTCCAAATAAACCAAAAACATTACTAGATAAAGCAAAAATAAAATCAGTAGGAGCTTCTGGAATATAGATACCAGGGGTAGTTAAATTAAAACGAAATATAGGGGCACTTCCTAAAGCAATAAGGGCATTTTCAATTTGTAATCCCTTGCCAAATTCCAAAATTCTTTCTACTCGGTAAAAAAAGCTAGTTCCTAAAATGGCAATAAGAAAATCTTGCTTTTTTAAATAACAATAAAAGAAAGCACCAATAACTAATAATAAAAGAATGACAAAAATGACAAACCATTTGCGAGAAATTTTTGTATTCCATAGAATAACTAAAGTTATAAACAGAAAAAATAATATCGCGCCTGTATCAGGTTCTAAAAAAACTAATATTGATGGTAATAAGAAAAAAATAAAGCACTTAATTAAAAATTTTAATTCATCTTTTAAAGTATAAAATTTTCGATTAGCACAGAAAGATGAAAAGAATAGGGCATAAGAAAATTTCATTATTTCACTGGGTTGAAATTGAAACGACCCAATTTTTAACCATGCTTTTGCACCATTAGCATTAAAACCAATAATTAAAACTAATAGTAATAACAAAATATTAAGCCAATAAAGAGGAAAACTAAATTTGGTCCAATATTTAAAGGGAATAAAATAACATATTAAAAAAACAACTAAGCCAATGATTATCCATAAACATTGCTTTTCAAAATGATTACTAAAAAGATTACTAATAAATTTTGCATGGTACATTAAAAGTAAACTTATTGTTAGTAATAAGATAAAAAAGATTAGAAAAAGATAAGTTGTTAGTTTGTTTTCTTTCTTCATAATAATAATATGCGTAAAATTTTAAAAAAATAATCATAAAATAGATTTAGAGGTGAAAAAATGAAGGATAAATTGCCAAGTGTTTATTCAAATCCTATTGAAAAAAGTATAAATAACAATAAAGAATATTATTACGCAGATGTAAATGATACTAATTTAAGAAGTCCAAAAGATGTATCAAAAATAGCTAATCAAATATTTGCTAGTAAAGATTTTGTTTATAAAAAAAAGGTAATTATAACAACTTTTGATAATGAGTATGTTACTTATTTAGTAGGTAGGACAAATACATCTTTATTGACAATGGATGGATTAAATATCCCAATTGTTAATATTACTAATTTAGAAATTATGGAATAAAAAAAACCCCATCGGGAAATTTTTATAATAGTTGATCAATATATCTTTTTAATTCTTTAGCATCTTTACCAAAAATAATTTTTAGTTGATTATCAATTTCGACAATGCCTTTGGCACCAAGTTTTGTAATTGCATCTTTATCAACAATAGATATGTCTTTTAAAATAACTTTAAAACGAGACATATTACATTCAGCATTAATAATGTTTTCTTTACCACCTAAATAACCAATTAATTTATTGGCTTCAAGATTAAAGTCCTTGCGCATTAACTTAGCAATTACAAGGGAAATAAATAATAAACTACATATAATTATGATATATATTAACCATTGTTCCATAATTAACCATCCTTTTAAAGAATTATACTATACTTTTTAGAAAAATGCACTAATTTTAAAAAAATACATAAATTATTAGTGAGAATATAGGAAAGGGGAATATGTATGTGTAATAATGATAATAATAATAACACTAATTGTATTTCAGAAATTTTAAATGTTATTTTAGTTTTACAACAAAATGCTTGTCCAGATTCTTGCTTAGACTCTTGCGATCGACCAGTATTAGGAGGAGGTCCCAATTGTTTAGTGTGCAATACTAGACCAATTCAAATATTTACTTGTGGATCAAATGGCACGGCATTTACAATGCCCGCAACTAAAGATCCTGTTACACCACAACCAACCTCAAGCATTTTTAGAGTAGAAAAAGTTGATAACAATTGTTGTACTTGTCGTGTTTTAGCAGAAAATCCTGATACAACAAGTTTAAATCCTTATGTTGCTACTACTTCATTTTTTACAATTGACTTAGGTTGCATATGTGCAATAAGGTGTTTATCTGATACATTTGTTGAATGTATTTAAAAAAGCTTCTTCGGAAGTTTTTTTTAAATTAACTAGTCATTAATAGCTAATCATGATATAATCTATTTAAGATAAAGGGAGAGACTAGTTATG
>CANQPR010000098.1 GCA_947625715.1 uncultured Bacilli bacterium | reverse complement strand
TGATGAAAAAGGATTGAATTTAGGACATTGGATTCATAATCAAAGAGTAAGCTTTTTAAATTTATCTCAAGAAAGACAACAATTATTACAATCCATAGGATTTATATTAAATCTTCGTGAAAAAAATTGGCAAAAAAATTATGAATTAGCAAAAAACTATTATGAAAAATATGGAAATTTAGAAATTCCTCAAAATTTTAAAACGAGTGATGGATTTGCCTACGATGAAAATGGAATAAAACTTGGTGTTTGGATAAGTAATCAAAGAGCAAGTTTTTTAGATTTATCTCAGGAACAACAACAATTATTACAATCCATAGGATTTATATTAAATCTTCGTGACAAAAATTGGCAAAAAAATTATCAATTAGCAAAAAATTACTATGAAAAACATGGAAATTTAGAAATCCCTGTTTATTTTAAAACAAATGACGGATTTACCTATGATGAAAAAGGATTGAATTTAGGACGTTGGATTCATATTCAAAGAGTAAGATTTTTAAATTTATCTCAAGAAAGACAACAATTATTACAATCCATAGGATTTATATTAAATCCTCGTGAAAAAAATTGGCAAAAAAATTATCAATTAGCAAAAAACTACTATGAAAAACATGGAAGTTTAAAAATCCCTTTCAATTTTAAAACGAATGATGGATTTACCTATGATGAAAAAGGATTGAATTTAGGACATTGGATTCATAATCAAAGAGTTTATGTAAATCCAGAGAGCGAAAAAGGAAAATTGCTTTTAAGTATAGGAATGCGTTGGAACGTAACTCAAAATAAGGAGAAGGTTGCCAACATATGTAAAACGTATAATATTAATCAAATTAAAAACAAATCCATCCTTAATCATATTTCAATTCAAGAACTACAATCTAAAATTGAATTTCTTAATTCAAATAATATTCCTATAGTAGATGAAAATGGCTTATTAATGGATATATTTTCTATGAGTAGTTCAGACATGAAAGAAAAATATGGCATATCACTTGAAGAATTAATAAGTGAATATTATATCAAAAATCAAAAGGGTAAGGGTGTTTAATATGTTTTTAGAAAAGTATTTAAATTCCACTTATTTAGATTTAGTATATAGTAATTATGAAGAAGACTATATAAATTTATTAAATGAAGAAAATTTTAATAAAATTTATTTATTATTAAAAAGTTATAATTTTTATTTTATAGAGGATATTATTCTAAATTATTTGGAATTGTTTGAAATTGATGAAGATTATGTTCAATTGGCTATTCATGATATAAAATTTTCTTTAGGTGATGATTTTGTAAAACAAATAGGAAAAAACATGTTATTAATCGATAAAATTATTGAATTAGCAATCAACTATAGCGAGGAAGATAACACATAAAATCTAAAATTACTAATGGAAGTGAAGTGGAAAAAATCAGCCTTTATAAGACTGACTTATTTCAAATTTGAAACGATAACAAATGTTATATAAACAACAAATTACTAAAGTAATAATTACGTATATTTTTATTTTTATATTACTTATGTAATTTATCCGATAATGATAGTTTTTTGTTTTTAATATTATTATTTTTGCCCGTTCCTAATTCAATATCAGGTTTAACAGTTTTTCCGTGGAAATCACTACCACCACTTATTAATAAACCATACTGTTCTGCTATTTCTAAATAATAACTCATTTCTTTTTTTGAATGGCTTGAATGGTATACTTCAATGCCTTTTAATCCACAACTAATCATTTCTTTCAATAAGATTAAGAATTCTTTTTCAGATAATTCTAATGATTTTGGATGAGCAAGAACTGGAATGCCACCACTATTTTTAATTAGTTCTAAACATTCTTGATATGTAATCCTTTACTAGTTTGTCTTGTCTTATTATATGTATCAATTAAATACTTTTTAAAGGCATCTTGTGATGATGTAGCATAGCCATATTTAACACAAAGTTTTGCTAAATCTGGGCGACCTAAATAAAACAAGCAATTGAATATATTAATAATGCTGAAAATAAATTTACTGATCTTATTAATTTAGAAACGGGATGTATAAAAATTGGTATTAGTACAACATTAACAAAAGAATTTTTACTTCCCTACTTAAAAGAATTCCATTCTTTATACCCTAAAATAGATATACAAATAACAACTAATTTAGCTTCAGATTTACTGCTAAAATTAAAAAATGGTTTAATAGATATTGTAATTTTAAATTTAAATGATAAACATTATGGTAATGATATTGATATTATTAAATGTAAGAAGATAAATGATTGTTTTGTAGTAAATAATAAATATAAGGCTTTAACTCTTAAAGGAATTTCTTTAAAAGATTTAAATAACTATCCTTTAATACTACAAGCTAAAGGTTCAAATACAAGAGGATTTATAGATAGTATAGCAAGAGAAAATGGAGTAATACTTAAACCTAATATTGAATTAGCAAGTTATTCATTAGTAGTTAAATTTTCTAAAATAGGTTTTGGTATTGGATACGCAACCAAAGAATATATTAGAGAGGCAATTAAAAATAAAGAACTATTTGAATTAAAGATAAAAGAAAAAATTCCTAGTCGATATATAGGGATTGCATTATCAAAAAATCATGTACCCAATTTTAGTACAAAAAAACTTATTGAAATAATTAAAAAATAATTAATATTTTATATAATCATCTAGCAATTATCATAGAAATTTTCAAAGTAAAAGTAAACTATTATAAAATATTTTGTTTTGACAAAATTATTAACCCCTTAGGAATTTTGACAAGTGTATCAAAATGACCTACGGGATTTTTTGTTGCAATAAAAAATCATCTCCATTTAGAGATGAAATATATTTTAATGTTCAAAAAGTCCGAACAAAATTCGTCAATAGAGCGATTGCTTGTTAGGTTATGAACTAAAATTCATAATCACTTGATAAATCAATTATAACTGATTTTTAACTTATAAATTTTAAATTTTTTTTATGACATTTCTTGCGACATTTCTTACATCATGATATGATTATATCAAGAGAATTAAGATTAAAAATGACAGATGTTGTTGAAAAAGGATACTATATCAAAAAACTTTATGAACAATCATTATAAGTGCTTTGATTGAAATATTATTTAGGAAAGGAACATCATATGAGTGGCAAAGAAAACGAATACGAATTTGTAAAAAATTTAAATAATAAGAAAATTAAAAACTTAAATCCATTATTAAATTCTTTATTAAAATATTTATTTCCAAATGAATCTGAAGATGCAATTATTAAGTGTTGGTTAAATCATTATCCACAAAAAACAGATATTTTAATTAAGATTAATTCACATATTAAGGGAATAAGTCTTAAAATTGGTAGTAAAAATAGTGTTCACGTAGAATCGATTACAGAATTTGTTCAATTTTTAACTGAAAATCATGTATCTAAAGAAAGCATAATAAAATATTTAAAGTATCATTATGCTGACGGAACTACTAATGGAAGTGGAATACAAAGAATAGGGGTTGTGGATTATAAAAAATGTCATCAAAAGGAAATAGATAAAATAAATCAAGAATTAAATAATGTTAAATTATTAAAAAAAGCTATAAATCGTTTTGTAATACAAGGCAATAATTCTGATTTCAAAATCGACGCTATTGTTTATGGTAGTGTAAATGACTTTTTATGGTTAAGTAGAAAAGATATCATAGAAGTTTTATTAAGAAAGCAAAAAAATTATTCAACAGGGGTTCATTTTAGTAATTTATTTGTTCAGCCTCAAAATAGATGTTTAAATTATAACAAAAGATATGAAAATACACGTCATAATGTGCAAATAAAATGGTATGGATTATTTGATGATATTATGGAAAATTTATATTATAAAAATAATAAATTGTTTAGCTTTCCAACTGATAACGTGGAATAATAAAAAAAATCAGCCTTTATAAGACCGATATTATTTCAAATTTGGAGCGAGTGTCGTAGTTATCTACAACTCTTTTCCAATAACGAAAGAATTTATATAATCTTCCGTTGCTAATAATAATATAACATATTTTTGATATTTATTGAATAGTAAATTGACATTTTTATAAAAAATTTACTCATACAAATTGACTATCTAAGTTTTGTCAATACTTTTTTCATACAAATATTATATCACGACAAAAATCACGAAAATAGAC
>CANQPR010000097.1 GCA_947625715.1 uncultured Bacilli bacterium | reverse complement strand
CCTTTTTTCTTAACATAGGCTACTAAATCTTTAGCATTTTTTTCAATTTCTTTTGCTTTTTCTTTAGCTATTTCTTTTACTTTTTCTTTGTTTAAATCTTTTAATGCTGCTTCTATTTCTTCTGATTTAGTTACAACATATTCTTTAACGTCATCCATATCTATTTCTTTTGCTTTGTTTGCTACTTCATTTAATTTTGTTTTAATATCTTCTCTTGTTTCTTTTCCTTTTTTAGGTGCGAATAAAATACCTAATCCGGCCCCAATTGCTAAACCACCTAGTAATGATGCTTTCTTTTTCATAACCAATCATCTCCTTATTTAAATATTATACTATACTTAAATATAAACTATGCTAATTAAATAGAAAATTTACTTATATTTGACAATTAATTAAAATAACGATTAACTAAGCCAATTAAAAATATAGAAAAACATAAACCGGCAATTATGTCTGAGGCAAAATGAACTCCTAAGTAAATTCTACTAAAACTAATTAATATTAATAAAATTATTAGTAAGCTTGCGTAAATAATTTTCATCTTTTTATTTATCTTACTGTGCCACAGAAAATAAATTAATAAGCCATAAAAAGCCATACTTCCCATAGCATGTCCACTTGGAAAAGAAAAAGATTTTTCGGTTACTAAATGTAAAAATGCAGGTCTTGGTCTTTTAATAATATTTTTTAAAAGTAAATTGCATATTTCTTCAAAAATCATTGTTATGATGAAAAATAATTGCTGATGTTTATCTTTTAATTTTAGAAAAACAATTATTACACATGGCACTAAAAACATGGCACTTCCCAAAAAAGTAATAATTTTTACTATCTTAGTTGTTATATTACTATAAAAGATTTGACTAAAATTATATATTGCTTCATCAAAAGAAAATATTTTATTATTAACAACTAAATAAGTTATTATTAAAAACATTATTAAAAAGATATAAAAATAATTTTTTTTTATTTGCTGTATCATGTTGACTCCTTTTTATAATTATACTAATTCATTTTCAAAAAATACTTCATACCATTTTAAAAAACAATAAACATTCCATAATTTTCGATAATTATCTTGTTTGCCATTTTTATGATTATCTAACATATGGATTAATATATCGGTATTAAAATATTGATTAGCCGTTTTAGTTTCAAATGTTTGTTTTACTTCATTATAAACATCATCTTCTTTTAACCATTCTCTAATTGGAACCGGAAAACCTAATTTTTTCTTTTTATATGATTCATTAGGAATTACTTTTTTAGCGGCATCCCTAAGTGCTACTTTGGTATTTTCTTTTGTTACTTTATATTCCGTTGGTAAACTACTTGCTATTTTAAATACTTCTTTATCAACAAAAGGTACTCTTCCTTCTATAGAATTAGCCATTGTCATTCTATCAGCTTTTTGTAAAATATCTTTCATTAACCAAAAATGAATATCAATAGCTTGCATTTTGATAAGTCGCGATTTATCTTTATATTTATCATATATTGGTTTGGTAATTTCCTTATTAGTTATTGTAATTGGTTCTTTTAATATTTTTTTAATTTCTTTTTCATTCCAAATTGGATTAACACCTGTATAATAATTTTCTAATTTTTCCCCTCTTCTAACTAAGAAATTTATGCCTCTTACTGGCGGTAGTAATTTAGCTATTTTACTTATTATATGCCGAATAAAAAAGGGAATTTTATTATACCATGTATAGTCTACTTCTTCTCTATATGAATTATAACCCCCAAAAAATTCATCTGCTCCTTCTCCTGATAAGACAACTTTAACATCCCTACTAGCTAAATTAGCGACAAAATATAAAGCCATAATTGCAGGGTCACTAGCTGGTTCATCCATATGGTATAATATTTTTTTTACAACACTCATATATTCTTCTTTACTAATTTTTTTGGATATATTTTTAATATTCAATCTTTTGGCTAAATCTTTGGCATAACTTATTTCATCGTATTTTTTTATGTCATAGCCTACAGTATAAGTTTTATTTGGTTTTGCTAAACTAACTATATAAGAAGAATCAATACCACTGGATAAAAAAGAGCCTACTTCAACATCACTAATCATATGATATTTAACACTTTCTTGCATTGTTTTTTGAATTTCTAAAACTGTTTTTTCATAATCATTTTTAACTATATTAAATTCTAAGTTATAGTATGGTTTAATACTTAATTTTTTCTTTTCCCAAATTAAGATATTTCCTGCATCTAAGCGATGCACATTTTTAAAGAAAGTTTCATTAGTTGGTGTAAAACTAAAAGATAAATAACTTGGTATTAATTTTTCATTCAATTCTTTTTTAAATTGAGGATGGTCTAAGAAACTTTTAATTTCTGATGCAAACATGAATGTATCGTTATGGTGATAATAGTAAAAAGGTTTGATTCCAAAGTAATCTCTGGCACAAAAAAGTCTTTCGCATTTTTTATCCCAAATAGCAAACGCAAACATACCTCTTAAATGACTTGGTAAATCTATGCCCCACTTTAAATACCCAGCTAATAAAACTTCTGTATCACTGTTAGTTTTAAAATCATAGTCTGTTAATTCTTTTTTTAATTCTTGATAATTATATATCTCCCCATTAAAAACGATGATGACATTTTTATCGTTACTAATCATTGGTTGACTTCCCATAGAAATATCAATAATAGATAATCTTCGATGTCCTAAAGCAACTAATTCATCAACATAATATCCTAATCCATCTGGGCCTCGATGTTTAATTCTATCACACATTTTTTTTAAGATATCATTTTTTTCTTTCTTATTTAATTTGTCACTTACAAAACCGGCAATTCCACACATACTATCACCACTTTCTTTTAATTTTCGTCTAAAAGGGATAAACTAACTTTTTGTTTTTCTTTTGATATATCAATAACATAACAATCAACTATATCCCCTTGTCTAACAATTTCTTTAGGGTCTTTCACATAATTTTTACTCATTTTACTAATATGAATTAAACCATCTTCATGTAAACCAATATCTACAAAAGCCCCAAAACTAGTTACATTTCTTATCGTTCCTTGTAATTTCATACCTACTTTTAAATCATCAATAGTTAAAATATCACTTTTTAATAATACATCATCTAATTTATCTCGATAGTCAATTCCTGGATTTTTAAGTTCTTCTATAATATCTGTAATGGTAAATTCATCTTTTTTTAATTTATCACTTAAATATTTTATATTTACTTCATTTAAAGTTTTCTTAAATGAAGGTGTATCCATATTATTTATATCAAGATTTAATTCGTTTAATATTTGTTTTGTTAATTCATAACTTTCCGGATGAATTCTTGTTTTATCTAAAGGATTTGTTCCATCATTAATTCGTAAAAAACCAATAGCTTGTTCATAGATTTTTGAAGAAAAACCAGGTAATTTTAATAATTCTTCTCGGTTTAAAAAAGGTTTTTTCATACGATAATTTAAGATACTTGTAATAGTTTTTTTATTTAAACCAGAAATATAATTTAGTATACTTTGGCTTGCGGTATTGATATTCACACCTATTTCATTAACAATTTTACTTACGGTAAAATTTAGGGCACTTTTTAATTCATTTTGATTAACATCATGTTGATATTCACCAACCCCAATGCTTTTGGGATCAATTTTAACTAATTCACTTAGAGGATCTTGAATTCTTCTTCCAATTGATATAGCACTTCTTTTTTCAACGGTTAAAGAAGGAAATTCTAAAATAGCTAAAGGACTAGCTGAGTAAACAGAAGCACCTGCTTCACTAACTAAATTAAATAAAACATTCCGGCCCTTAATGGCATCGGCAACAAATTTTTCACTTTCTCTTGAAGCTGTTCCATTACCAATCGCAATTATATCAACATGGTATTTATCAATTAAATCTAAAAGAATTTTTTTACTTTTTTCTTTTTCATTTTTAGGTTCATGAGGATAAATGGTGGCAATTTCTAAAACATTACCGAAGGAATCTAAAACCGCCAATTTACAACCGGTTCTATAAGCTGGATCAAAGCCCATAACTACTTTCCCTTTAATTGGTTTGGTTAAAAGTAAATGTTCTAAATTATCTTTAAATGTTAAAATTGCCATATCATCAGCATTACTTTTTAAAAGAGCCCATATTTCCCTTAAAACACTTGGATATATTAATCTTTTTAGGGC
>CANQPR010000096.1 GCA_947625715.1 uncultured Bacilli bacterium | reverse complement strand
GCGATTGCCATAAATTTTATGAAAGTTTTTTTCATATGTGCTATAATAATAGTTAAAATGCATTTAATTGGTGGTGTTTTATATGGAGTATATATTAAATGAAATATTTAATTTTGTATTAAAAAAACATGTTGAAAATGGTCTAATATATGATGAAGACAAAATTGAATATCTTGGTAAGTTTTTAATCAATAAATATATTAAGCATCAATTTTTTGTTAGGGACTCCCAGCTTTATTTTGTTAATATCTATATTAAAAATAATTCCCTAAAAAAAGTTGAATGTGATTGCGAAACATTTAAAAAAGAAAATTCCTGTCCCCATATTGCGGCTTGCATATTAAATTATTCCGATAGAATGTTTAGCCTAAAAAAAGAAAAAAATAACTTAAACCAAACAAAAGATTTATTTACGAAAATTGAATCTTCCCTAAATAATAATCAATTTATTAAAAAAGAAATTAAATTAATACCCATTTTAAAAATTGGTTATTATAACGGCGATTATTACGAAACATACTTATCAGTAAAAATAGGTGATGATTCATTATATACAATGTTAGGCAAATTTGACCAATTTTTAAAAATATACCAAGCTAATGGGTGTTATAGTTTTGGCCTTAACTTTACCTTTAATGGCCAAAAACATTTCTTTAATGAACAAAGTTTAAAATTATTAAATTATTTAAAAAAAATTCGGGGCTATCAATATAAAATGGAAAATCAAATACTTATCGAAGATGATGATTTAACCGATTTATTAACGCTTTATAAACAAATAAATGTTAATGGAAATTTAGTTGATATCAAAAGAGAATTTCCTTTATCCTTCAACTTAGAATTAGATAAAAATAAATATATTTTAAATGTAGTGGATAATTTATCGCAAGTTTTTCCCCTTACAAGTGACAAAAGCATTATATACTATAATCAAAATATATATTTATTAAATGAAAGTCAACAAATATTAATTAAAGAATTATATGATAATGAACTAAGTAGTTTAATTTTCTTAAAAGATGAATTTGAATTATTTAAAAGAAGTGCCCTTAGAATAATTAAAAACAAAATAACATTAGACGAAAAAATAACAGATATAAAAATTGGGAAAACTCCACTTGTCAAACTCTACTTTGATATAAACGAAATGGATATTACCTGTAATCCTAAATTTATCTATGACCGTGAGATAAGTTATTTTGAAAAAGATGATAGTATAATTAAAGACCAAGACTTTGAAGAACAAGTAATTAAAGAACTAATTACTTTCGGCTTTCAACTAAAAGATAACCAATTATACATGATTGATTTAGAAAAAATATATAACTTTATTGATGAGACTTTAGAACCATTATCTAAAAAATATCAAATATATACGACCGAAAACTTTAAAAATATTAAATTAATTAAAAAAAATAGTATTGAAACACAATTTTCAATTGGAAAAGATCAAATCCTTCACTATGACTTTCAATTAGAAAATATTGAAAATTCCGAGTTAGATAGCATTTTAAAAGCCATGGATGAAAATAAAAAATATTATCGATTAAAAAGTGGTGATATCTTAAATTTAGACCAAAGCGAGTTGCAAGAATTTAAAAATTTAACTACCGATTTAGATTTAAGTCCAAAAGATATTATAAGAAAACATGGTACTATTCCTAAATATCGTGCCTTATATTTAGACTTATTAAAAGAACAAAAATATAATATTATCAAAACTGATTCTCCTTTTCAAAACTTTATAAATCAATTTCAAGAATATCAAAAGTGTGATCTTTCATTTACCAAAAATGAACAAACTTTATTGAGGGATTATCAAGTAAGTGGTATAAAGTGGTTATACACAATTTGTAAGTGTGGTCTAGGTGGGGTTTTAGCTGATGAAATGGGATTAGGAAAATCACTTCAAACCATTACTTTAATAAAGAAAATGCTAAAAGAAAACAAAAATGCTAAATTTTTAATTGTGTGTCCAACATCCTTAGTTTATAACTGGGAAAATGAATTTAAAAAATTTGCACCACAACTGCACTTTGCTACCTTCGCGGGTCTTAAAAAAGACCGTTTAAGTAGTCTAAAAAATTATCGTGGTAATATTTATATAACATCCTATGGCTTATTAAGAGAAGATATCGAGTTTTATCAAAAAATCAATTTCCAAATATTTATCATTGATGAAGCTCAAGCTATCAAAAATCCTCATACCTTTTTATCAAAAGCTGTAAAAGAAATTACAAGTGACACCAAACTAGCTTTAACAGGAACTCCTATTGAAAATTCCATAGTTGAATTATGGAGTATCTTTGATTTTATTATGCCTGGTTTTTTATCCAATTTAACAAAATTTCAAAAGAAATACAAAATCAAAGATTTTGATGATGAGACCAATAAATTATTAGACAATTTAAAAATGCAAGTCAAACCATTTATCTTAAGAAGAAAAAAAAGTGAAGTTATGAAAGAATTACCACCTAAAATTGAAAATAATATATACATTGATTTAAATCCTATGCAAAAAAAATATTATGCTATTGAAGTAAAAAAAGTAAATGAAGAAATGGATAGCCTTATCAAAAATGGTGGATTTAAGAAAAATGAAATAATGATTTTAAGATTATTAACTAGATTAAAACAAATTTGCGTTGATCCCAAAATAGTCTATAAAAATTACAAAGAAGAAAGTGCCAAAATGGAAAATTTAATTAAAATCATTAAAGAAGTTATTAGTAACAATCATAAAATCTTATTATTTACTAGTTTTAAAACAGCTTTAGAAATAGTCCATGATAAATTAGAAAAAGAAGGCATAACTAGTTATACTATTGCCGGTGATGTGCCAAGTAAAAAAAGAGCTTTATTAGTCGATGCTTTTAATAATGATGATACAAATGTCTTTTTAATAATGCTAAAAAGTGGCGGGACAGGGTTAAATCTCACTAGTGCTGATGTTGTTATTCACCTTGATTTATGGTGGAATCCTCAAGCTGAAAACCAAGCTACCGATAGAACCCATCGTATTGGTCAAACTAAAACCGTTGAAGTAATAAAATTAATTTGCAAAGGCACTATTGAAGAAAAAATATTAAATCTGCAAGAAAAGAAAAAAATTCTTTCTGATAAAATTATTGAAAACAATTTAAATGATGAAAAATATCTTCAAAATTTAACAGAAAAAGATATCAGGGCTTTAATATCCTATGAAAATAATTAAAGGTAAATATGAACACATTATATCAATATCTAAGAAGTAATTTAAGTTTAAATGAGTTATTTACAATTTATAGTGAAAATCAAATTGAAAAATACAGTCAAGTTATTAACTTAATAAATCAATATTATCATGAAAATATCAACTATAATTTCTTTGAAGTTGAAAAAATTATTGAAAAGTCTTTACTCCAAGGCTTAAAGAAGGAAAAAGTAACTTTCAAATATGATTTATTAAAACAAAGCCTTAAAAAACAAATTCAAGAATATGCTTTTTCAAAAAAATTTTTAATAAAAAAAGATTACATTTACCAAAACCATAATTCACTTAATTTGCTTTATGACAGCATCATTATGCCTGATGCTCAAACCAATATTTTTATTAATTATTTCAATTTTTTTCAAAATTTAGAAAATAACCATGAATATCATCTTACCTCTCAAGCCCTAACTATTTATATTTTAAAACAATTAGCTAAATTAAACATCATTGAAATTAATAATCTTGTATATAATAATTATCAAAATTTAAAACAAGAACGAGCCATGTTTACTAATCATTTTTCAGACTACATTCATAAAACCTATTACATAGATTTTATTAAATTAAGAAATATTACTAGAAGTGATTTAAATGACCTTTTTAAAATTGCTTTATTTCTAAATATTAAAATGACTAATTTAAAAATTATTGACCAAGAAAAAATTTATTTAAGTTTAAATCCAGAAGAATTAAAAAAACAATTGTTATCTATATCCACCTTTTTTCGTTTAATTAAAAAACTTCCCTTTATAATTGATAATAGTTATTACTTTTGCCTAGATATCAAAAAACAATATACCAAAGATTATTTGACTCATAAATATTCATTACTAAAAGAAAAGTGTAAATAAGTAGTATAAATTTATTATATTGTCTATACACTTTTAATAAGTATGTTAAAATTGTAATAGGTTAGGTGAGAATATGAATTATAAATATACATCAAGAGATGAAAATGATACTTTAGAATTAGCGCAAAATATTGAAAGTGAAAAATT
>CANQPR010000095.1 GCA_947625715.1 uncultured Bacilli bacterium | reverse complement strand
CTTTTAATTCAAAATCCTAAAAAAGCTAAAAAGTTACCCAATTTCTTAAATTTTAATGAAATAGAAGATTTACTAAAATTTAAAGAATATAAAAATGTCATTGATTATCGAGATAAACTAGTTTTAGAACTTTTATATGCGACGGGAATGCGGGTTAGTGAATTATGCAATATTAAATTAAATGATATTAATTATCAAAAAGAAAGTATTAAAACTTTAGGTAAAGGAAAGAAAGAAAGAATTGTTTATTATGGAAAATATGCTAAAGAAGCTTTAGAAAACTATTTACAATATCGTCCCTTATTATTAAAGAATAAAGAAAGTGAATATTTATTTTTAAATAAACAAGGTAATAATTTAAAACGTATTAGTGTTTCACAAATTGTTATTAAAAGATTAAATGAAGCATCTATATATCATAAAGCTTCGGCGCATAGTATCAGACATACTTTTGCTACTCATTTATTAGAAAATGGTGCTGATATAAGAACGGTTCAAGAATTACTTGGACACTCAAAATTAAGTACCACCCAAATATATACGCATTTAACTAGTGAATATTTGAAAAATGAATATCATAACAAAATGATGCGCAAGTAATTAAAAGTAAAAGTAAAAATAATGTGAAAAATTAACGCTTTAACTTGTAAGCTATTAAAATAATTATTATAATAAGTCCTAGGAGGAGATTATATGAAATATGTCTATAAATTTTGCGAAGGAAATAAAGATATGCGTAATATCCTAGGCGGTAAAGGGGCCAATTTAGCCGAAATGACTAATTTAGGACTACCTATACCACAAGGTTTTACAATATCTACCGAAGCATGTACAAAATATTATGAAGAAGGAAAACAAATATCCAAAGAAATTGAAACTCAAATTTTTACAGCCCTAAAAGGTTTGGAAGAAATACAAGGCAAAAAATTTGGTGATATCCATGATCCATTACTAGTTTCTGTTCGCTCAGGAGCAAGGGCTTCCATGCCAGGAATGATGGATACAATTTTAAACTTAGGTTTAAATGATGAATCAGTAGAGGGATTTGCTAAAAAAACTAATAACCCCCGTTTTGCATATGATTCGTATCGTCGTTTTATTCAAATGTATTCTGATGTTGTTATGGAAGTTCCTAAAGCTTTCTTTGAAAAAATAATCGATGAAATTAAAGAAGAAAAGAATGTCAAATATGATACAGAATTAGACGTTGATGATTTAAAAGAATTAGTTAAACGTTTTAAAAAAGTCTATGAAGAAAAAATGAATGGGGAGCAATTTCCTCAAGATCCAAAAGAACAATTAATGGGAGCTGTTAAGGCTGTATTTCGGTCATGGGATAATCCAAGAGCTATAGTTTACCGAAGAATGAATGATATTCCAAGTGATTGGGGAACAGCCGTTAATGTTCAAGCTATGGTCTTTGGTAATATGGGTAATACATCAGGAACTGGTGTTGCATTTACACGTAATCCATCTACTGGTGAAAAAGGAATTTTTGGTGAATATTTAATAAATGCTCAAGGTGAAGATGTTGTTGCTGGTGTTAGAACTCCAGAACCAATATCTAAATTAGAGCAAGATTTACCAGAATGTTATAAAGAATTTATGCAAATTGCTGAAAAACTAGAAAATCATTATAAAGATATGCAAGATATGGAATTTACTATTGAAAATGGTAAACTATATTTCTTACAAACAAGAAATGGTAAAAGAACTGCCCAAGCTGCTATTAATATTGCCTGTGATTTAGTAGATGAAAAAATGATTAGTGAAGAAGAAGCCTTACTTAGAATTGAAGCTAAATCTTTAGACCAATTATTACACCCAACTTTTAATGCAAAAGCCCTAAAAGATGGTAAAGTTATTGGCTCAGGCCTACCAGCTTCTCCAGGAGCTGCTGCAGGTCAAATCGTATTTTCAGCTTCCAAAGCTAAAGAAGAGGGTATTGGCGGTAAAAACAAACGAGTTATATTAGTACGTCTAGAAACAACCCCTGAAGATATTGAGGGAATGGTTGCCTCTCAAGGTATCTTAACCGTACGAGGTGGAATGACTTCTCATGCTGCTGTTGTCGCGCGTGGTATGGGAACTTGCTGTGTTTCTGGCTGTGGAGAAATAAAGATTGATGAAGATAAAAAAGAATTTACTATAGCAAACGAAACATTTAAAGAAGGTGACTATATTTCTTTAGATGGAACAACTGGAAAAATTTATAAAGGTGATATTAAAACTGAAGAAGCTAGCTTAGCTGGTAATTTTGGTCGTATTATGCAGTGGGCTGATAAATATCGAACTTTAAAAATTAGAACTAACGCCGATAATCCTAGAGATACTAAAAATGCTTTAAAATTAGGAGCTGAGGGTATTGGTTTATGCCGTACAGAACACATGTTTTTTGAAGATGAAAGAATTCCAAAAATTAGAAAAATGATTTTAAGTGAAACAAAAGAAGAAAGAGAAAAAGCTTTAAATGAATTAATTCCTTTCCAAAAAGGTGATTTTAAAGCTATGTATGAAGAACTAAAAGGTCTTCCAATGACTGTTCGTTATTTAGATCCACCACTACATGAATTTTTACCAACGCTAGAAGAAGATATCAAAGCTTTAGCTAAAGAAATGAATGTAAGTGTAGCTCAATTAAAAAGTAAATGTGATGAATTACATGAATTTAATCCAATGATGGGACACAGAGGTTGTCGTCTTGCCGTAACTTACCCAGAAATAGCCAAAATGCAAACAAGAGCTTTATTAGAAGCTGCTATTGAAGTTAAAGAAGAAAAAGGTTATGACATTGTTCCAGAGATTATGGTTCCATTAGTTGGTGATGTTAAAGAATTAGCTTTTGTTAAAAATATCATTGTAACCACGGCAGAAGAAGTTAAAAAAGAAAAAAATAGTGATATAAATTATCATATAGGAACAATGATTGAAATTCCAAGAGCCGCTTTAACAGCTGATGAAATAGCTAAAGAAGCTGAATTCTTTTCATTCGGTACTAACGATTTAACCCAAATGACCTTTGGCTTTTCAAGAGATGATGCGGGTAAATTCTTAAATTCATATTATGATAATAAAATATATGAATTTGACCCATTTGCTAAATTAGACCAAAATGGTGTAGGGAAATTAGTTGAAATGGCTAGTAAAAAAGGTAGGGAAACAAGAAAAGATATAAAATTAGGAATTTGTGGGGAACACGGAGGCGAACCATCAAGTATTGAGTTCTGTCACAAAATTGGTTTAAATTATGTATCTTGCTCTCCATATCGAGTACCAATTGCAAGATTATCAGCTGCTCAAGCTGCAATTAAAAACGGGAGCAAAAATTAATAATAAGAAAAGTAATAATGAATTTATATAGCAAATATCTATTTACAAAAAACTCAATTTGCTTAATACATTATTTTATGAATAATTTTGAATATACTATTAATGTATACTATTTGACATTTTCATAAGAATATAGTATATTTATGGTGCACTTTAAAAGTGCTGTAAATGTTTCTCGCTTCCGGGTGGCTAGCGAGTAATAAATAATCCCGGTCGACAATGTTTCTCGCTTCCGGGTGGCTAGCGAGTAATAAATAATCCCGGTTGAAAATGTGAAGTTACTTCATCGTAAGATGAAGTTTCTTTTATTTTATGGTATACTTTTTATGGAGTTGATGACAATGAAAATAAAAACAGGTTATTTATATCACATAAAAGATGAATATTTTGATGTCGTTAATGATGAAAATTTAATGCAAAATCATGAAAGAGGTAAAAAAAGACCTACATATTTTACTATTAAAGATAAGGATATTTTATGGTTTATTCCTATTAGTTCTAAAATTGATAAATATCAAAAAATAATTGATAAAAAAATTGAAAAATATGGATTTTGCAATACAATACTTATTGAAAAAATTTTTAATGAAGATGCTGCTATTTTAATACAAAATGCTTTTCCAACATTAGAAAGATATATTGACCATGTACATACAGTAGATGGGAAACCAGCAAGAGTTCCAAAAAAATTAGAACAAACAATTCTTAAAAATTTTAAAAATTTAATGAAACTTCATAATAGAGGAATTAAAATTTTCTTTATTGATATAGATAAGCTTAAAGAAAAAATGTTAGAAGAAATAAAGTAAATTGCTAACAAGTAATTTTAAATTATACTAATAAAATAATATTATAAGAAGTATTTATTTGACCTTTTAATAAAAATATATTATATTTATGGTGTATTTTAAAAGTGCTGTAAATGTTTCTCGCTTCTG
>CANQPR010000094.1 GCA_947625715.1 uncultured Bacilli bacterium | reverse complement strand
CAATTATTATTGTTTTCTTTTTCATATGTTAACACCTCTAGTATTATTTTATAATAATACCCCCCCCCCGTGTCAACATTGTGATGAAAAAAAAGTGTTATTTTGTAAACACAATATAACACAAAAAAGCTATATAAATTATAGTGGTAATAATACCATTAACTCTATCTTGTTCTTTGCTTTTACCTTCAATACCAATAGCCATTGTTGATAAATAACCACCAATAAGACCACCAATATGAGCACCATTATCAACACCAGGAATCATAAATCCTAATAACAAATTACATATTATAATGGGAATAATTTGATTTCTTAAAACACTTCCTAAATACAATCGATAATGATAGCCAAAATAAATCAAACTACCAAGTAAACCAAATATTGCTCCTGATGCTCCTACACTAACAGTATTTAAATTAAATACACAACTCATTAAAGAACCACTTATAGCGCTTATTAAATAAATACTTAAAAATTTCCATTTACCAATATAAGTTTCCACTTGTGTTCCAATTAAATACAAAGAATACATATTAACTAATAAATGAATAATTCCGGCATGTAAAAATGTCCCAGTTAACAATCGCCAAAATTCCCCATTTTTAATTAAGACATCAAAAACGCCACCAAATCTAATTAATTGTAAACTATTTAAATTAGTTCCTGATAAAGCATAAGTTAATAAAAATATAATAATATTAATAGCAATTAAAAAATATGTCACAACTAATTTTTTAGATTTAAAAGTCTTTTCAAACAACGCTGCATCTTTAGCATTTTTACTATTTATATCATTCGTAACATTGACAATTAAATCTAAACCATTTTCATCTAACAATAATTTATTTTGCAAATCAGGAAATATTTCCTTTAAATTAGATTTAACATCATGAATGTTTTTAACAATAACAGAATCAATATTTTTAGTTTTTTCTGTTTTTAATGATTCATTTACATCTAATAAAATATTTAAAGCATTCATAGAAAAAGAAACTGTTTTCCTCTTTACTTGTCGCATAACATTTTTTATTTTCAGCAAATCAAAAGCTAACTGTTCTTTATTATGAATATAATTAGCATTTATCCTAATAATTTTATAAGGGCCATCTTGATTTTGAAGCCATATTTCATCTTTAACGCCATTAACAACAATGGGTGCATAATTTTTCTCAGTAATAAAATAATGAACTAATCTCATTATTAAATCATCTTTTTTATCTACTATAATAGAAGACATACTATCCCTCCATTCATATTATTTTATAACATAACATACAATTAGTAAAGAGGTGAGAAAATGTTCTTTTTTATTCTCTTTTTAACTTTTTTCTTATTAGAAATTAATTTTCCTAAATACATCATAAATAATAAAAATACGCTTAATTTTCTTTTTTTATTTTTTTGTAATCTTATCTTTATTTTAGCAACATCTTATTTTTATTATTATGATAAAAATCTTATCTTATCTTTTATTTCTTCACTTTTTTTGTTTTTTTATACCCTATTTCTTTTAAAAGAAATTAATAAATATAATTTAACAACTATTCCCTATCTTCTTTTTATTAGTTATTTAGTTTTCTTCTTCTTTTTCCAAATTATCTAAAAAATCTTGAAACTCTTTTGGTAAAGGAGCAACAAAATGTAAATGTTCTTTTTTTATTGGTTCTTCAAATTCTATTTCATAAGAGTGAAGAAATTGTCCAAAAGAAGTTGTTTTTTTCTTTTGATAAACAGGGTCATTATAAATTGGGTAACCAATGTATGCTAAATGAACTCTAATTTGATGTGTCCGTCCGGTTTGTAAAACACATTCTACTAAAGTATAATTTTTATATCTTTTTAAAACATTAACATTAGTAATGGCATTTTTACCATTTTTATCAGTTACGGCCATTTTTTTTCTATCAACTTTATCACGACCGATTGGCGCGTCAATACTAATATGATTGTTAGGTAAAACACCTTTTATTAAAGCAATATATTTTCTTTTAATTTGTTTTTTTGAAAACATTTGTGATAGTAATTCATGAGCTTTGTTATTTTTAGCTACAACCAATAAACCTGATGTATCTTTATCAATTCTATGTACAATCCCTGGTCTTGTTAAATCATTATTATTACTTAAATTATTTGTATAATATAAAAGAGCATTTACTAAGGTGTGTTCATAATTACCATTACCAGGATGAACAACCATTCCACTTTCTTTATTAATAATCATTAGATTTTCATTTTCATAAACTATATCTAATTTTATATTTTCTGGATTTAAAGAAGAGGCATTAACTAAATCTTTTACAATGGTAATTGTATCACCATCTTTTATTTTACTACTAGCTTTTACTACTTTATCATTCAATAAAATTAAACCTTGGTCAATCATTTTACTAATTGTACTTCTAGTGTAATTTGTATTCTCACTTAAATATTTATCAATTCTTTCACTATCTAAAGTTTTCACTTTAATCGTTTGCATAGGCTTTTTCTCCTTTGTTAAAAATCAATATCAAAAACAAAAAAATGATTCCACTTACAATCGCTATATCGGCAATATTAAAAGTGGGAAAATGATGGGTAAAAAAGGCAAAATCAAAAAAATCTCTTACTTTGCCAATAAAAATACGGTCAATTAGATTTCCTAATATTCCCCCAAATAATAATGAAAAAGCCAAAGTTTTAACTTTTGATGGCTTAATATCATTTTTTATTTTATATAAAATCCATAAACTTATTAAGGTAATAATAATAAGTAAAATTCTTTGATTAGATAATATAGAAAAAGAAGCTCCACTATTGTAGGCAAAATCTATAGCAAAAAAATTTTTAATTATCACAATTTTGGTATTTTTAAAAAAATATTCTACAATAAACTTTGTTATTTGATCAAATATTAATATTATAAATGCTCCTAAGTAAATTCTTTTTTCCATAAATTAAGTCCTTTCATATAATCTATTATATCATTTTTTCTTTTTAAATGTATAAATTTAAAAATTATTTACAAACTAAAAACGTGATGAATATGAAGCAAAAAGATTTTTATAAACAATTATTAGACTTTTTAAAAAAGGGAACGGTTTCTTTTACTGCGACTAAATATTTAAAAGAACATTTTTTAAACATGGGTTTTAAAGAACTTAGCGAAACTGATACTTGGAAATTAAAAAAAGGTAATTATTTTACAATTCGTAATGATACTACTTTAATAGCTTTTAATATTCCTGATTTTACTCCCCAATCTTTTATGATAACTACTACTCACTGTGATACGCCATCCCTTTTATTAAAACCTGGTGGTGAAAATGTTGTTAACAATTATTTAAAACACAATGTTATGCCTTACGGTGGTTTATTAAATTATGGTTGGTTAGATCGTCCTTTATCTATTGCAGGAAGAGTTATAACTAAACAAAATAACACTCTTAAAAAAAATATTATTGATTTAAAAAACCCTGTTGCTATTATTCCTAGTTTAGCTATTCATCAAAATGACAAAGCTAATTCTAATTTAGATTTAAATATGCAAAAAGATCTCCAACCTATTTTTGCACTTACTAATAAAAAAACTTATTTAAAAGATTTAATTAAGCAAAATATAAAAGAAGAAATATTAGACTATGATTTATATTTATATAATACCCAAGAACCGGTAATTATTGATAAAAACATTTTACTATCCCCTAGAATTGATAATTTAACTAGTACTTTTTCTGCTTATCAAGCCTTTTTAAATAATAATAATCATGCAATTAATCTTTTTGTAACTTTTAATAATGAAGAAATAGGAAGTCTTACTAAAGAAGGAGCTGAAAGTAGCTTTTTACTAGATATTTTAAAACGTATATCAACTTCTTTAAATTTAGATTTAGCTAAAATGCTTGCTCATACTTTTATTGTTAGTAGTGATAATACTCATGCCATTCATCCTAATCATAGTGAAGTAATGGATGAAACAGGAAACGTTTATTTAAATCAAGGTTTAGCTATTATTAAAGAAATAAATTCTACTACAGATGGATATTTTTCAAGTATTTTTAAAAACATTTGTGATGAAGCAAAAATAAAATATCAAGATTGTACTAGTAAAAATGATTTATCTACAGGTTCAACTTTATCTGGTCTTTCTCTTCGCCATGTCTCTGCTTGTTCAATTGACATTGGTATACCGCAACTAGCAATGCATTCATCTTATGAGTGTTGTGGATTAAAAGATGTATATACCCTTTATAAAGCCCTCAAAAAATTTTATCAAACAGATATTATAATTAATAAAGACAAAATATCTTTAAAATTCAATTAAAAA
>CANQPR010000093.1 GCA_947625715.1 uncultured Bacilli bacterium | reverse complement strand
GCTTTAATTGATTTATTTAAAGTATTAGACACAAAAATAGAAGATAGAGATCCATACATGATAGAAGAATTAGCACAATTTCCATATGTAAATGGAGGATTATTTGCAGATGAAAATATTGAAATTCCTAATTTAAATGATAAAGTTAAAGAATTACTACTTACAAAAGCTAGTGAAGATTTTGATTGGAGTGATATTAGTCCTACAATTTTTGGTGCTGTTTTTGAAAGTACATTAAATCCTGAAACAAGACGTAAAGGAGGAATGCATTATACATCAATAGAGAATATACATAAAGTCATTGACCCATTGTTTTTAGATGAATTAAATGATAAATTAAATGAGATTTTAAGCTTAAAAGTTCTAAAAACAAAGAAAGAAAAAATTATAGAGTTTCAAGAAAAACTATCAAAACTTAAATTTTTAGATCCTGCATGTGGCTCTGGAAATTTCTTGACAGAAACGTATCTGTCTTTAAGAAGATTAGAAAATAAAGCTTTAGAGGCATATCAAGGTGGTCAAATTGGATTTGGAGATGTTAATATAAATCCAATAAAAGTGTCTATTTCCCAATTCTATGGAATTGAAATTAATGACTTTGCTGTTACAGTTGCAAAAACTGCTTTATGGATTGCAGAAAGTCAAATGATGCATGAAACAGAAAATATATTACATATGAACTTGAAATTTTTACCTTTAAAAAGCTATACAAACATTGTTGAAGCTAATGCTTTAAGAATTGATTGGAATGAAGTTATACCTAAAGAAGAGCTAAACTATATAATGGGAAATCCACCATTTGTTGGAGCAAGATTAATGAATAACAACCAAAAAGAAGATATTAGCAATATTTTTAAAGATGTAAAAAGAGCTGGTAACTTAGATTATGTTAGTTGTTGGTACAGGAAAGCCACTGACTATATCGTTAACACAAATATAGAAGTTGCTTTTGTGTCAACGAATTCTATTACTCAAGGAGATCAAGTTGCAATACTTTGGAAAGATATAATAGAAAGAGGGGTAAATATAAATTTTGCATATAGAACTTTTAGATGGGATAATGAAGCTAGTTTAAAAGCTCATGTTCATTGTGTGATAATTGGATTTTCTTTTTTAAAAAGAAATGAAAAATATTTGTATGAAAATGATAAAGTAAAAAAAGTTACAAATATTAATCCCTATCTAATAGATGCTCCAAATATATATATTGAAAGTCATTCATCTCCTTTATGTAATGTACCTAAAATGGACTTTGGTAGTATGCCAAATGATGGAGGATACTTGAGTAATTATTCTAAAGAGCAAAAAGAAGAAATATGTAAAAAATATCCAAATTCAAAACAGCTATTTAAGGCTATATTAGGTGCAGATGAATTTATAAATAATAAAAAAAGGTATTGTATATGGCTTAAGGATATCGAACCAGCAACATATAAAAATAATTCTATAATTATGAATGCAATAAAAAATGTAAAGGAATTAAGAGAAAATAGTAATAGAGAAGCGACAAGAAAATTAGCAAAAACACCATATTTGTTTGGAGAAATAAGACAACCAGAGACAAATTATTTAATGATACCTAGAGTATCGTCAGAAAAAAGAAGATATATACCTATTGGTTTTTTAAATGAAGATTATATTGCAACTGATGCTACTCAGATAATACCAAATGCAGATTTATATACTTTTGGAGTTTTAACATCAAATGTTCATAATGCTTGGATGAGAACTGTGGCTGGAAGACTTGAAATGAGATATAGATATTCTGCAAAAATAGTATATAATAATTTTCCATGGCCTAATCCTACTGATAAGCAAAAACAAAAAATAGAAAAAACAGCACAATCTATACTAGATGCAAGAGGTTTATATCCAAATAGTTCATTATCTGATTTATATGATGAGTTAACAATGCCAGCAGAATTAAGAAAGGCTCATCAAGAAAATGATATAGTAGTAATGGAATCATATGGATTTATATATGATGAAAAAAAGAATGGAACTAAATACTATACAGAATCAGAATGTGTAGCAGAATTAATGAAAATGTATAAAGAATTAACAAAATGAGGTGAATATATGAGTAGAGGTAAAATAGAACAAAAAGCTGTAACAAAATTTCGTGAGTTAGTTGATGATATAGAGTGTTTGAAGCATAATTTTTTTGATAATGATAGAAGCATCTCATGGGATGGTACAGTCGATTTATATAATGGTGATACAGATAAAAAAGAAAATTACGATTATTCAATAGATGTACAAATAAAAGGGCGAACTGTATATACTAAAAAATTAAATAATAAACCAAGATTCTCTCTTGATAGAAAAGATTTGGAAAATTATTTAAAAAAAGATGGAACATTATTATTGCTATGTCTTTTTAAAAAGGATAGTAATGAATTTAAATTATATTATGCATCTTTGCTTCCATATAATATTAGAAATTTGTTAAAACAATACTCTATTGAAATGAATAAAATAAAAATAGATATGAAAGAAATAAAATCACCAGAACATTTTGAACTCGTTTGTAGAAATTTTAAGTTAGATAAAGAAAGGCAAAAAAGTATTAATGAAAATGTTTTCAATCAGGACAATCTAACATCTAATGATGGAAAAATAATGAAATTTTATGAATGGACTAAAGGTTCTGAAAATTTTGATCCTCATTCTTTAGTTGGAAAACATAAATACCTTTATACCATAGATGATAACGGACAAACAACAAATATAGATTATGCAATGTTGAGTGACATTATTGAAAAAGTTAATGTTATAGTAACTGATAAGAATAAAGATATATCATATGATAAAGCTAGTCTAAAAACAACTATTGATGGCAACAAGCTTTTTTTTGGAAAAGCTTTTACTATAGATTTTATTACAAACAAGTTTAATTTTAAAATAGGTGGTACTCTTTTAGAAAGAATTAAGCAATTAAAATTTATCATAAATACAATTATATATAAAGGCTTTTTTATTGAAGATATAGGATTTTCAGTAGATATTCCAATTATTGAAAAGGAAAAATATGAAATATTGCTAGATAAATATAGAAAAATACTAAGCTTTTTAAAAAAACATAATATGAATGAAGATATAAATTTTGATGATTGGAATGACCATGATTTAAATAAATTATATATGTGGATTAATTCAATTGAAAACGATAAACCAGTCAACTTAGATAGCAAATTTTCGATGCTAGGAGCTATTACTATTAAAGATATAAAATTGTCTGTATTAGCTATAAAAAGAAAGAATGGAAAATTTGATGTGTTTAGTCTATGGAATAATGACACACCAAAAGATTATTCTTTCAGATATGGAACAAAAGAAAATTTTGTTTCTACTACAAATATTTATTTAATACTAAATGCTGATGCTTATCAATCAAGCGATATAAATTTTGAAGAAATGAAAAAATCTTTTAATAAAAACAATTTAAAAGATGAAGAATATAATTTAATGAATCTTCAATTATTAGAAGTATTAAGAGCTTATGATATTAATAAAAATGAAGATTTATTAGAATATGCCGAATTTTTATCGAATATGTTGTTAAAAACAAAGCAAGATTATGATGTACATTATATAAATTATGCACAAGTTATAAAAAGAAAAAATAAACTTAATAGCGAAATATATGAGAAATTAATAAATATAAAAAACAAAGCGACTTCACAGGAAATTAAAATTGCTTGTAATTTATTGATTGATAATAAGATAGAGGTTAATAGTATGATAAAAAAATTAGATTCTAAAACTCTTGATATTTTTAAAACATATCCAATAGCAATATTTTTAAAGGATTAAAAGATAGAACTACTTTAACATAGTTCTATCTTTCTCTTTTTTATTCTCTAAAAAAACATGTTATTTCTATTCCATCACGAAATCCACTCTTATAATATTTCTCATTCCAATAGGTAATGTAATCAATAAAATTTTTATGAATTAATTCCAATTGTTTTTCAACATATACTTTATTTTGTCCATAAACTTTATTTAAAATTTTTTCACTAATTTCTTCAAAATATAATTTATATTTTCTATCTTCATCAGTTAGATGGCATAATAAATCTTCTTCACGAAATCGAATCCATTTTTTCAAAATATCTTCATTTTCTTCTCTTAAATTCTCCATATATTTCACCTCATAATTTATCAAAATTTCTTATAAAAAATTAAAAAAGGGTTTGGGATTTTCCCATAAGATTTTGAATTTGCTGGGAGTACAAATTCAGTACTTGCTAATGCAAAATCGCTAACCCCAAAAGAGTATTTTTTTGTACAAAATTAGAGTATATGTAGTTGCATAATCAAACTCAATATGCAACTACA
>CANQPR010000092.1 GCA_947625715.1 uncultured Bacilli bacterium | reverse complement strand
AGAATAATTGCAATTTCATATTGATTGTGATATAGTGGACCACAAAAAGAGGTGCATTAATGGATATCTTTTGTAAAATTAAATATAATAAAAAAGAAAGCCCGATGAACATCAAAGCAACCCTTCAAAACAACATCTTAGAATTTAATTTAGAAAACATGAATACAATCATTGATATAGACAACCAAACCTTTAAAAGAATTAATGATGAATACCTATTTTTTTTAGATTTAAAAAATAAACAATGTTATATAAAATTAATAAAAGAACAAATAACCTTACCAATCATGGTTGAAGAAAGTGATTTTAACCATTTTCAAAGTATCATTAATATAAAATACAAAATAGAAACCGACGACGATATATTCGAATTAAAAATAGAAATGAGTGAAGAAAATGTTAGAACAATTACAAATTAGTCTTAAAGATGCTTTAGAAAAATTACAACTTCCAAGTGATAATATCAAAATAATAAAATCTAATCGTCCTGATTTATGTGATTATCAATATGATGGAGCCTTCAAATTAGCTAAACTAATGCATAAAAACCCTCTAGAAATAGGAGAAAGCATTACAGAAGAATTAAAACAAGGACCATATAAAGAATATTATCAAAACATCAGCTGTATTGCTCCTGGTTTTGTCAATTTAACACTTTCCAATAAATTTATAATCGACCAAATAAAATTAATGATTACCAAACCAAAATACAATATAACAATGCCCAAAAAAGAAACAATTGTTATTGACTATGGGGGAGCGAATGTTGCCAAACCCCTTCATGTCGGCCATTTAAGACCCGCTATTGTGGGCGAATCAATTAAAAGAATATTAAAATATATGAATCAATCAGTAATATCAGATGTTCATCTAGGAGACTATGGTCTTCAAATGGGGCAAGTTATAAAAGGACTTTTAGAACAAAATATCGCTATTTCCAATATAGATATTAAACTCCTTGATAACCTTTATCCTTTAATGAGTAGTCGTTGTAAAATAGATGAAGAACTAAAAAAAGAATGCTCAATGATAACCAAAGAATTACAAGATGGTAATGAATTATATCAAAAATATTTTCAAAAAATATTAGAAGTATCCAAAAAAGACATCAAGCGTATCTATGATTATTTAAACGTATCTTTTGATTTATGGAATGGCGAATCAGATTCATACAAATATATACCTAGTCTAACTAATGAATTATTAGCAAACAATTTACTAAAAGAAAGCAATCACGCGATGGTAATCGATGTTTCTAAAGATGATGATAAACTTCAAATTCCCCCTCTTATCTATCAAGCTAGCAACAAAGCCTATTTATATGGAACAACTGATTTAGCAACCATTTTTGCGCGTCAACAAAATTATCATCCAAATAAAATTCTCTATGTTGTTGATATGCGTCAGAACCTTCACTTTACCCAAGTCTTTCGAGCTAGTCAAAAATTACCTAGTACTAAAAATATTGAACTAGAATTTCTAGGCTTTGGTACCATTAATGGTGAAGATAAAAAACCCTTTAAAACCAGAAGTGGCAACACCCCTAAATTAGATGCCCTTTTCAAAGAAGCCAAAGAAATATTTATCAAACAAAAAGAAGAAAATAAAAACTTAAGTGACCAAGATTTAGATAAAATAGTCAATGCAATTATTAAATTTGCTGATTTAATTAATCAAAAAGAAAAAGACTATATCTTTGACTTACTTAAATTTTCTTTAGTAAACGGCAAAACTGGCCCATATATTCTCTACACATACCTAAGAGTAAAAAAAATTATTCCTAATATTACACAAACAGTAGACAATTTAAAAGAAAACATATATAATGAACAAGACCGTGATATATATATAAAATTACTTGATTTAGACAACATTATGCAAAATGCCTTTCTCGGTCGTTCTCCATCTTCTATTGCTAACTATCTTTACGAACTATGTGTATTATTAAACGCATTTTATGAAAAAAATCATATGAATAATTTAGAAGATAAAGAAAAAAAGGTAAATTGGAGCCACCTATTAAATCTAGCAACCAACATTATTGAAACATTACTAGATTTACTAGATATTCAAATACCATCAAAAATGTAAGGAGTAAGATTAGATGAAAAAATTAAAAGACATTTCCAAAGAAGAATTAGAATTAATGAGTTACGATGATTTAGCATACTTAGTACTAAAAGAAAAAAATAAAAAAATGAAAATTAACGATTTATTCAAACAAATTTGTGAAGTTCTCCAACTAAGTGAAGAAGAATACGAAGACAAAATAGCTGATTTTTTTGAAATCTTAACTACAGACAAAAGATTCATTTTACTAGCCAATGGTTTTTGGGACTTAAAAGACAAACACAGTGAAAAAGTCATAATTGAAGAAGATGAAGAGGAAGAAGAAGAATACGAAGAAATAATCGATGAAGAACCAGAAATAATAGAAGATAATTATGATGATGAAACCGACGATGATGATAAAGATGACGATGATATCAAAGACTTAGTAATAATTGATGACGAAGACGAAAATGAATTATAAAATTTATGAAAAGAGGAGTTAAAATCCATGATTGAAAAATTAGAAAGTATCGAAAAACGTTATGAACAAATTACTAAAGAATTAATGAATCCTATAGTCATGAACAACTTTAACGAATTAAAAAAATTATCCAAAGAACAAAGTGATTTAAAACAAATTGTTGATAAATACCATGAATTAAAAAAATATCAAACCGCAAACGAAGAAGCCAAAAGTCTTTTAAACGACAATGAATTAAAAGAAATGGCCCAAAATGAAATTGAACAAAATACCGAAAAAATTGAAAAATTAAATAAAGAACTAGAAATTCTTCTAATACCAAAAGATGAAAATGATGGCAAAAACGTTATTATGGAAATTAGAGGGGCCGCAGGTGGAGATGAAGCAAACATCTTTGCAGGGGATTTATTAAGAATGTATACTTACTATGCCGAAAAAAATGGTTGGAAAATAGAAATTGACCATCAAATTGAAGGCACTAGTGGTGGATTCAGTCAAGTTGAATGTACTATTAAAGGTGAAAATGTATACTCCAAATTAAAATATGAAAGCGGAGCCCATCGTGTGCAAAGAGTACCAGTTACGGAAACCCAAGGAAGAGTTCATACCTCAACAGCGACCGTCTTAGTCATGCCCGAACTAGAAGATGTTGACATTGACATCAAAGAAAGTGACTTAAAAATCGATGTCTATCACTCATCAGGAGCAGGTGGACAATCAGTCAATACCTCAAACTCAGCTGTTCGTATCACTCACATACCAACCAACACCGTTGTAACCTGTCAAAATGAAAGAAGCCAATTAAAAAACAAAGACAAAGCCATGAAACTACTAAAAATTAAACTATATGATAAAATGATGCAACAACAAGAACAAACCCTAGGAACAGAGCGCAAAACCAAAATTGGCACCGGTGACCGTTCAGAAAAAATAAGAACCTATAACTATCCTCAAAATCGTGTCACAGACCATCGCATCGGCTTTTCAATTATGAGTCTAGACCGCGTTATGAACGGCGAATTAGAACCTATTATTGATGCTCTTATAACCGAAGATTTAAAAAGAAAATTAAAAGGCGAATAATGCCTTTTTTTAATAGAAAAGGACAAAAAAATGACAAAATTAAATATAACCAAACAAGACTGGTTACTTATAAAACAAAAATATCCTCATAACTTAACAGAAGTAAAAAACAAACTAGAAAACCACTATCCCGTTCAATACCTAATAGGTGATGTTTTATTTTACGATTGTCAAATATTAGTTGATGAAAGAGCATTAATTCCTAGATTTGAAACCGAGGGTTTAGTTGATGAACTAATAAAAAAAATAAAAGAACTAAATATAAACCCCCAAATCTTAGACTTAGGTTCCGGAAGTGGTTGTATCGCTATAGCCTTAAAGAAAAATCTAAACTGCAATGTAACAGGCGTCGATATTAGTCAAGATGCAATTAATCTAGCTAAAGAAAATGCCCTATTAAATAAAGTAAATATAAAATTTATAAATAAATCTATGTTTGACATTTCCTATGAAAATTTTGATATAATTGTTAGTAATCCTCCCTATGTTAGTTATAATGAATTAGTAGGTAAAGAAGTTTTATATGAACCAAAGATAGCCATATATGCTTTAGACGATGGATTATTCTATTATAAAGAAATTATTAAAAAAATTAGCTTATTAAAAAATAAACCCTTGCTAATTGCTTTTGAAATAGGATATAAACAAAAAAATCGTCTTAAAAAATTAGTTTTAGAATTCTTACCAGATTATCATTTTGAATCCAAAAAAGATTTAGCGGGCAAAGATAGATATATATTTTTAAAGAGAAAATGAAAGGCTAACTATTAAAAGTCAATAGTTTTTCTAAAAAAATTAATTTGGAAAAGAATCCCATGCCAAAAAGACTTC
>CANQPR010000091.1 GCA_947625715.1 uncultured Bacilli bacterium | reverse complement strand
GGTGAATTATATGTTTAAGTATTCATTTGATAATAAAAGATATCATACTTTAAATTATTTTTATCAACAAAAATTTGGAAAGAAAACTTTTAAGGTAAGTTTAAATCCCGGTTTTAGTTGCCCTAATAAGGTTAATAATAAAGGGTGTATTTTTTGTTTGGATGAAAGTGGTCATTTTGCGGGAGATAAAAAAGATGATTTAATAACTCAATTTAAAAACGTAAAAGAACAAATGGAAAAAAAATGGCCTGATAGTTATTATATTGGTTATTTTCAAGCAGGCACGAATACAAATGCCCCACTAAAGACTTTAAAAAAATGTTATGAAACAATTTTAGACATTCCAAATGTTTTAGGTTTATCTATCGCTACTAGAAGTGATGCCATTAGCCCCGATGTAATGGACTATTTACAAGAATTAAATAAAAAGACATTCTTAACTGTGGAACTTGGTTTACAAAGTTGCCATGAGAAAACATTAAAATTAATAAATCGTGGGCATTCCTTAGAAAATTTTGTTAATTGTGTAAAAGAATTAAAAAAAAGAAAAATATTTGTTGTTGTTCACATTATAAATGGTTTACCTTATGAAACCAAAAAAGATATGATTGAGACTGTTAAATTCTTAAATTCTTTAAAAATTGACGGGATTAAAATTCATATGCTTTGTATTTTGAAAAACACGGCTTTAGAACAGTTGTATAAAAAAGAAAAATTTCCTCTTTTATCTTTAGAGGAATATGTTGATATTGTTTGTGAACAACTAACTTATTTAGACCCTAAAATAGTTATTCAACGCTTAACTGGGGATCCTGATAAATCTTTTTTAATTGAACCAGCATGGGTATTGAAAAAATTTTGTGTTTTAAACAATATTGATAAGCTAATGAAAAAAAGAGATATTTATCAAGGTTCTAATCTAAAACATTAACACTTTTAATATTAAAGCCTTTAAGTATTGTACTATGAGCATTTTCTTCGCTTGTTTTAGTGGTTAAATATTCTTCGTATTTTAATATGAATTTATTAAAGGAGTCATCAATATTTTTGCCTCTTACAAAGTCACAAAAATCATTAGTACATATTTTGCTTATTTTTTGAGCAATGTTTTTTTCTTTAACAAAGGAAAGAAAATTTTGACTGCTTAAGTTATTAAAAGTTATTTCATTTTTTTCTAAGCCATTAGTAGTATTAATTTGTAAAATGATTAAGATGCTAGTAAAGAAAACTAAAATTCCAATTCTTTTTTTCAAAAATTTTCACCTCGCTACTAGTTTGGCTAATTATCTTAAAAAAAAGATGGTATTATTTACCATTATTTTTCAATTATTTGATATTCTTCATTTAATAGCATTTCTTTTTGATGTTTAAAGTTTTTGCTTCTTTCAACTACTTTAACAATTTTTTCTTGCTTTCTTAAATCATTGACTTCTTTTATTATGGTTTTTAATTGTTCTATATCTTTGTTTGGATATATAACATAGCAATATTTGTCTTTTTGCTTAAAAGTTATATTTTTTTGTTCTAATAGAAGAATAAGTCTTTCAAAACCGATGGAAAAACCGCAGGCACTAACAGGCATATTAGTATATTTTTCAATCATTTTATCATAACGACCGCCTCCTGCTATAGCACTATCTAAGCCATCGGCATATATTTCAAAAATAGGACCAGTGTAATAACCCATACCTCTAACTAAGGTTGGATCAAATTCAATTTTGGCTTCAACATTTTCTAAAACAATATTTATTATTTGTTCTAGGTTGTCAACTATTTGTGTATCTATTGGCAAATCTTTGCAGAAGTTTTTTACATCTTTTGACTTATTAAATAACCCTAAATATTTTTCAATATTTTCTAAAGGAATGTCATTTTTTTGTAATTCTTCTTTGACATTTGTAATTCCTATTTTATCTATTTTATCAATAGTTATTAAAATTTTATCCATTTGTGAAAGAGGCATATTAGCATACTCTAACATAGCTTTTAAAATGCGTCGATCATTGATTTTTATGGTAAAATTTTGAAATTCTAATCTTTGCAAAAAAGTTATTACAGCTGTGATTAATTCTATTTCGGCTAAGTTAGTTTTTTCACCTAAGATATCTAAATCACATTGCATTAATTCTCGATAACGCCCATGCTGTGGTCGCTCAGCTCGGTAGGAATACCCTATTTGGAATGCTCGAAATGGAAAAGGTAAATTTTGCATATTATTGGCATATAGTCTTGTTAATGGGACTGTCAAATCATATCTTAGGCCACTGTCAACTAAATCATTTTCGTTTGAATATTCTACTTTAGCTAATTTTTCGCCTCTTTTTAATATTTTAAAGATTAATTTTTCATTTTCGCCCCCTTGATTACTAGTTAAATTTTCAATATGTTCAACAACAGGAGTTCTTATTTGTTCGAAACCAAATTGTTTATAAGTCTCTTTCATTATGTTTAAGACGTATTCTCTTAATTCCATTTCTTTAGGCAAAAAATCACGCATTCCCTTAGTTGGTGTTTTAATAAATGTCATTTTCATCATCTTCTTTCATTTTTATAAAATAATACCCAAGCATATTGACGAGTCAATTTGCAAGTATGTTTTTCTAAATTGACAAAAGTTCAATTTAAAACTATAAATATTTTAACATAATTTTAGATATATTAAAACTCGAAACATAAAAAGTTCGAGTATCAATCAAATAACTTAGTAATCTATAACTTTTTTATTAATTGGAGACCTTTATCTCGATTTATGCCTTCTGTAATCGTCATATCTTTAGTCTTTAATAAAGATAATTTTTCAAATAAATAACAAATAGATAATTGTTCTTTAAATTCACGTTCATAATCAGATAACATTTGTTTAAATCTAGGGTCTGATATACTAAAATAAATTTTGGAAGCAATATTATTTTTCATTTCTTGATTTTTTCTCTAACATAAATTCAAAAGCATAAAATTCATTACTAATGTGATCAGTTAGTTCAGAAAATGTATTATCTATATTTAGTTGATAAATAATTTTTGATATCATTTTAACTTTTTCCAAATCTATTTTTTCCTCAAGTTTCATTTTTAGTTCAACAATACAATTTTCTAAAAAAATTATATCAACATGCTCTAAATTATATTTATTTGTTTTTTTTATTAAGGCAATATCATTAATTATATTTTCTAAATGCTCTAACACATCATTACTCCTCTCTTAAAAAATATTGTATACCAAAAATTTGTAAATTCAAAAAATATCAGAAAAAAATTACGGTATTAAACCAATGCCAAAAAAAATATAAAAAATCTTCTAATATTACGAATTTAGAACATTGAATTTTATGTGGAGATAGATAAATTACATAAGATTTTCTTTGGAAAAAAATAGGTCAAATTTTATGAAATATAACTTTGTGATTCCACTACGTTTTAAATGTCATCAAGAAACATAAATAAGGAATAGCAAGAGTTTTGGCATATTAAATGGCAATTATATTTTGAAAAAAATTTGGGCACTAAAACTGATTTTATTGATGTTTTTGGAAAAAATTACATTAAGTAATTATCACATTATTTGCTGCTTTTTGTTTTAATTTATCAATTTTTTTCTTGTTTACTGGATATATCGTAGCAACATAAGCCATATTTTTTTCTATATTTACAACAACGGAAAGAATTTTTTTAATGCTATTTAATGCTAAAGTATAATTTTGAATATTAAGAAAGTTTTGACTATGCTTTTGTACATGATAAATAAGTCCCATTGACTATACTATGTCAAACCCTATGCCAGATGTTATTCTGTATTTTTTACATAAATTTTCTGTTAACTTACCAACTTTAACTAAATCAGCTTTTTTCCCCATACTAACCAATCACTCCATAACTTAAAATAAAGACCTATATCCATAAAGAATATAGGTCAAGAGTAAAGGTAGGTCTCCCAATCCCTACATGTATTCTTTCAGCTTTCGCTTACTCCAACTCGTCACCGAGCGTAGTGTAAGAAGAAAATTTACACCCTCTATTACTCTACATCAACAATAACACATGTATTATGAAATTATTGTTGTTTTGTGTCAACTTTTTTTTCTTGACGATTTATTATAATCACAAAAAATAAATTTTTTCAAGCATTTTTTACATCTTACTCATTTTTTTGCGAATAATTAGTGAAAATGTCCCTAAAATTAGAATGTACGATTTAAAACACACTTATTCTGCTACAATACCACAATAAATGTATATGGGCATTTATAGAATAAAGTTAAAAAGAGATTACTCAAGCAACCAATAAATACATCTAAAAATAAAGTGGAAGTAATTTTATAAAAAGCTCCGTAAATACGAGGCTTTAACAACATAAATGGTGCTGAAAACAGGACTTGAACCTGCGACCCCTTCATTACGAGTGAAGTGCTCTACCAACTGAGCTATTTCAGCAACACATATATTATAATATATTTTTCTTTATTTTGCATTAAAAAAACGTTACTATTCACAGCCACGTCAAAAGATGTGAATTATTCACTATCTTTTTTTTATTCAGCTTTAGACAAAATATCGT
>CANQPR010000090.1 GCA_947625715.1 uncultured Bacilli bacterium | reverse complement strand
AATAATTTATTTGATAAGGGAGAAATTATTTAAAAACTTCCATAACTTTTATCTTGACATATTACCAGATGTCTTTTTTAATATTGTTGTTTTAAAGTTCTTTCTATATCTCTTTTTTTAATTATTTCTCTTTTATCATATTGTTTATTACCTTTACAAATTCCCAATAAAATCTTAAAATGATTATTTTTAAAATATCCTTGTAAAGGGATTATACTAATTCCATCTTGGGTTTTAGCATCTAATAATTTTTTTATTTCTTTTTTATGTAACAACAATTTTCTTGTTCTTCGCTCATCATGATTGAACATATTACCTTGCTCATATTTTGCTATATAAATATTTAAAGCATAAGCTTCATTATTTTTGATAATTACAAAGCTATCTTTAAGGTCAATAGACCCTTTTCTAACACTCTTAACTTCTGTTCCTGATAAAAGAATACCAGCTTCAATTTCCTTTAAAATTGTATAATCAAAATAAGCCTTTTTATTTTTTATTTTCATCTGACACATCTCCTTGTACTACTTCAAAATCAATCATAGCTGTTTGCTTATTACTTGATACACATTTAACTTTTACTTTATCACCAATTCGATAAACTTTCTTACTTTGTTTTCCAACTAATGCTAAAGATTCAGGAATATAATTATAAAAATCATGTTTTAAAGAACTAATGTGCACTAAACCTTCAACAAGATTTGGTAATTGAACAAACATTCCAAAATTAGTTACAGTACTAATTATACCTTCATATTCTTCACCAACATGACTTTCCATATATTCAGCCATTTTCATATCTAGTACATCACGTTCAGCATTTTGGGCATTTTGTTCTTTTTCACTTGAATGTTCCGCAATTGTAACCAAACTATTTTCTAAATAATTAATAGTAGTCATTGAAAAATCTTTATCAAGCAAATATTTTTTTAATAACCGATGAACTGTTAAATCAGGAAAACGTCTAATAGGACTTGTAAAATGAGTATAATTTTTTAAAGCTAATCCAAAATGACCAATATTATCTTTACTATATATAGCTTTTTTCATACTTCTTAATAAAAGAGTAGAAAGGATACCAAATTCTGGTTTATCTTTTAATTCATTTAATATTTTTTGCATTGTTTTTGGACTCATATCAACAACTCTTGTATGAAGTTTATAGCCCAAAATTTTAACTAAATTTAAAAAATCAGTTATTTTATCACTATTTGGTTCACCATGTACCCGGTATATAAAAGGTAAACCCATATTATAAATATGACTTGCCACTGTTTCATTAGCTTCAATCATAAAATCTTCAATTAATTTTTCACCATCTTCTCTTACTCTTCTTACAATATCTATAGCTTTTCCTTCATCATCTTCAATTACTTGGGCTTCATCTATTTCAAAATCAATATACCCTCTATTTATTTTTTCTTTTCTTAAGATATGGGCTAATTCATTCATTTTTAATAAAGTATCTTTAAATGGTTCATATTCTTTATCAACTATATTTCGCATTAAAATATCATTAACTTTTGGATAATTCATTTTTTTACGACTTTTTATATAACTTGGAAATATTTCATAATCAATAAGTTTTCCCGTTTTATCAATTTTCATAACACAACTCATTGTAAGGCGAATTACTCCCTCATTTAATGAACAGATGCCATTTGATATTTGATGAGGTAACATTGGAATAACGGTATCTGATAAATAATTAGATGTCCCACGCATCATTGCACTATCACCTAAAGCGGTATTTTCTTTTACATAATGAGATACATCAGCAATATGAACTCCTAAAATATAACAATTATCTTTTATTGTTAAACTTATGGCATCATCTATATCTTTAGTATGTTCTCCATCTATTGTAAAAATCATTTCTTTAGTTAAATCTCGTCTATTTATTAAATCTGCTTGGGCTACTTCAACATCAATATTTTTTAATTCTTCTTCTACTTCTTTACTAAATTCGGTTTCAATATTATATTTATAGGCAATCGATAAAATATCAATTCCTGGATCATCTTTATGACCAATTATTTTAGTAACTTTTCCTAAGTATTTATTTTTACCTGTTTGTTTTAATAGAGAAATTACAACTTTATGACCAACAACACAATTTTTTAAGCTATCTTTTTCTAAAACTAAATTTATATTTAATTTTTCATCATCTAAGCGAACTGTTAATTCTTGATTATTTTCAATAACTTCTCCCACTAATGTATTTAAATTTCTTTTTAATATTTTTAATATTCGTCCTTCTTTTTTAATACCTTTTTTTATTACTTCTGCTAAAACAACATCATCGTGAATAGCGCCAGACATATCATCTTTACCAATATATAAGTCGTCTTCTTTATCTAAAATTACAAACCCAAAGCCCTTTTTATTAGCAGAAAAAGTCCCTATTTTTAAATTTGGACAATTTTTTAAAAGTAGATATTTATCTTTTTTGGTGCGAAACACTAAATATTCATTTACTAATTCATTGATTGTTTCTTGTAGTTCTTTTAATTCTTCAGCTGTTTTATATCCAAGAAGGTCATTTATTTCTATGATTGTTTTGGCTTCATGAATATTACTTAATTTATCTAATATTTCTTGTTTCATTATCTCACCTACTATTTCATATTATTATTATAACCAATTTTTTGTTTTTCCTCAATTAATTCTCTATTTTATTGACAAAAAGAAAAAGCCTAGAATCCTAGACTTTAAAAGCTTATATTAAGAATAAGATTAAGGAAATTATAAAAAATAGTATTCCTAAAAAAGCCGTTAATCTGGTAATAAATAATTCCATGCCCCGTTCTTTTACTTGACCAAATAGTCTTTCATTTCCACCGGTAATAATTTGACCAGCATCACTTGCTTTATTACTTTGTAATAATACTAAGGCAATTAATAGAACCGAAATTATTAATAAAACAGTTTCTAACATATAAAGCCCTCCAATTCAACTACTAATTTAGCACAAAAAGGGGAAAATAGCAAATGTTTTTAATTAAGTGATAGCTTATATGGACTAGAAGCAGTTCCCTCGCCCGATAGTTTAACATTACTATCTAAATAGACAACCGGATTGATATAAGCTTTGCTACTAACTCTAGAAGTTATAACTTTATTTGTAACTATATAAAATGCCATAGTAGCATGCATAGAATCCGGTACTGGTGTCATAGTCCATGTACGATCATTTGAATTATTTGTAGCAAGCCAACTATTCTGTAAACATTTAATACCTATATCAGGCCAACGATACATACTAGTTTTTATACATGTTTGCCTTTTTAATTCATTTTCTCCGTTTGTTGAATATCCAAAATCACTTGGATATATTAAACCAACATAGCCTGTCCAACTGGTAGTCCTTTCTACTTCATCTCTACAATATTCACTTGAATTACATAATTTTCCATTATTTTCACTTCGTTCTGCTTCATACATATAACTAGGACTGATTAATTCACTATTAATATTTTGGTTTTCATCAAAGCGTACTGGCATGGTTCCTGTATGCCACTTTACTTTACTTACCATACTTCTTGCATTATCATCTAACCCAATACTTTCCCATTTTGGACATTCTGCTATAACATTTTCATCATTATTATAACATACTCCTCCTGCTTCCTTTTTATAATAATTATTATTTAAGACATCTTGAATATCAGAAGTACTCCATTCATTTACTCCATAACCATGATTTATTGTTCTTTCTGATGTATCCCAACTATAGGACCCTATAATATTGTAGCTTACTATTTTTATATGACTTTTTATATTTCCACTTTCATCTTCAATGTTATTCATAACACCGATGATTCGCCATAATTCATTATTAAATGTTACATAATTATTGGGATTACTTCCTATAAATCTTACATTATTATCAATAGTATTATCATATATTATACTACTGTCACTACCAACTTTCTTTGCCAAGTAACAAGCCCCACTATCTACACCAGCACTATTACAAATAGTATCATATTCTTGACCAAAATATAATTTACAAGTTGTTTTGGACTCTTGTAAATTTACAACTGTTGGTTGCCAATTATTATAATCCCATTTTATACTAGCTCCCTTATCACATTCGCCTTTTACAAATGTTAATTTTTCTTCATTAACTTTCTTTGGCATTTGTGTCAATGATTCATCTCCTTTATAAAAGGCGAATATTACATCTCCACTTCCTTCATAGATAAAGTTACCTTCCATAACTTTGAAACTTTTGCTTTCTTTAAAGTTTGCAAATGTTTTTTCTACTATTATGCCACCTACAAAAAGAAGAATAGCGCCTATTATAATTAATATTTTTCGGCTATTCTTTTTCTCTTTATATTGATTTAGTTTCATAAATATCAACTCTATTCTTGATATTTATTTTATAATAATACCCCTCCCCCGTGTCAATGTTGAAATTTTATTTTTTATGTAAATTTAGAATTTTTTTATTCTCATAACTAAAAAGAAATAAATTAACCATTCTAACCAAAATATACACCATTCCATGAGGAATGCACATTTTCGTCTGGCTTGTTTGCTGGGCAATTAGTAAACATATTACTTGTAGTGGTTCCATATTCATGAACGAATTTTGGGCCATATGTAATTTTAATTAATTTACTTGCTCCGCCAAACATAGAATCCATATCTGTTACAT
>CANQPR010000089.1 GCA_947625715.1 uncultured Bacilli bacterium | reverse complement strand
AATAGATTATCTGGTAATTGTATTAAACAATCTACAAAGTTATTGTCTATTAAATATTTTCTTATTTTTTGTTCTGCTCCACCTCTATATAAGATTCCTGGGAAACATACTATTGAAGCTGTGCCATTTGTTGCAAGCCATGATAAACTATGCATAATAAACGCAAAGTCTGCTTTTGATTTTGGGGCAAGTACTCCAGCTGGAGAATACCTTGGATCATTTATTAAAACAGCATTATCATCTCCTGCCCATTTTATTGAATATGGTGGATTAGATACAATAACTTCAAATGGTTCATCATCCCAATGTTGTGGAGAAATTAAAGTATCTTCACAAGCTATATCAAATTTATCATATCCTATATCATGTAAAAACATATTTATTCTGCAAAGGTTATATGTCGTTAAATTTATTTCTTGTCCATAAAATCCATTTCTTACATTTTCTTTGCCTAATATTTTAGCTGCTTTTAATAGTAATGAACCAGAACCACAGGCTGGATCATATACTTTATTTACGGATGTTTTTCCCACTACTGCTAATCTTGTTAATAATTCACTTACTTCTTGTGGAGTATAAAACTCCCCTCCAGATTTTCCTGCATTAGAAGCATACATAGTCATTAAGAACTCATATGCATCTCCAAAAGCATCAATAGAATTTGTTTGATAATTTCCTAAATTTAAATTGTTTATTCCGTCTAAAATTTTTATTAGTCTTTCATTTCTTTTTCCTACTGTTGCACCTAATTTGTTACTATTAACATCTATATCATCAAATAACCCTGAAAAGTCGTCTTCACTTTCTGCACCTTTTGCAGAATTTTCAATATTTCTAAATACATTCTCTAATATTTCATTTAAATCTTCTTTATGATTTTTTGCATTTTTACAAACATTACAAAATAATTCGGATGGTAATATAAAAAATCCTTTTTCTTTTACTAAATCTTCTCTTACAGATTCTGCTTCTTTGTCAGATAACATAGCATAATCAAAATTATTATCTCCTGCTTTTCTTTCTCCTGCATTTATATAATTTGTTATATTTTCTGATATGTATCTATAAAACATTATCCCTAAAATATATTGTTTAAAGTCCCAACCATCGACTGCACCTCTTAAATCATCTGCTATCGCCCATATTGTTTTATGCACTTCATTTCTTTCTTGTTCTTTTTTACTATCCATTTTATTACCTCTTAATTTAGTTTTATTTGCAAATATCTATTATATTTTATATCACAAATTACTTTTTTTCTCAACAAATTATATATTATTTCTACAAAAATGTTAAATTTAAAAGTAAATTCCGGCGAAAGGCAAAGTAGAATTTAGTTTTGGAAAAATATATGCTATAATTATATTTAATACTTTACTTGGGTACAAGGAGGTATTAAATATGGAAAAAGCCAATCAAAAACATTTAACATTGGAGGATAGAAATTTTATTGAACAAGCGTTAAATCAGAATATGACATTTAAAGAAATCGGAAAATTTTTATCTAAAGATCCTACAACAATATCAAAAGAAGTAAAAAAACATAGGACAAGAAAAGAACCTAATCGTTTTAATGGATGTGGTAACCTTTGCAGTAAGAGATTTTCCTGTAGAAAAAAATATGTATGTGGTAAAAATTGTAATGCTTTATGCTTTAAATGTCCTAAATGTAATAAATATTGTTCGGAATTTGAAGAAGATGTCTGCAATTCACTAAAACAACCACCTTATGTTTGTAATTCTTGTAGTTCAAAGCAATCATGCAGATTAGTAAAATATTACTATCATGCATTACCTTCTTTTAATCAATACAAGCATACATTATCTGTTTCTAGACAAGGTATTAATTTATCAGATGAAGAACTTTGTAATTTAGATAATATCGTTTCTCCGTTGATAAAAAACGGTCAAACTATCTCTCATATTTATGCTACTCAAAATTTAAAATGTTCTAGATCTTCTCTGTATAACTACATTGATCAAAACAAATTATCTGCAAGAAATATTGATTTACCTAGACGCGTTAGATATCCCAAAAGAAAAACAAAGAATGCTCCTAAAAAGGATACTTTAATTAGACAAGGTAGAACTTATGAGGATTTCGAAAAATTCCTTTTAGAAAATCCTGATACTCAAGTTGTAGAAATGGATACTGTTGAAGGAATTAAAGGTGGAAAAGTATTACTTACATTTTTATTTAGAAATTCCAAATTAATGTTAGCATTTCTTTTAAATGGCAAAACAACAGACTCCGTCAGAAAAACCTTTAACTGGATAGAAAGTTTACTAGGAAATGACTTATTTGAAAAAACATTTCCAGTTATTTTAACCGACAACGGTACCGAATTTTCTAATCCATTAAGTTTAGAATTTAACCACGAAGGTATTGGAAGAACAAGAATATTTTTTTGTAATCCAGGTGCCTCTTATCAAAAAGGTGCTCTAGAAAAAAATCATGAGTTTATCAGATATGTTATCCCTAAAGGAACTTCTATGGATAATCTTACACAAAAAGATATTGACTTAATGATAAATCATATCAACAGCTTAACTAGAGCTAGTTTAAACAATGCTACACCTTATGATTTAGCACAAATACTATTAGATAAAGAAGTATTAAAAAAGTTGAATCTCAAAAGGATTTCAGCAAATGAGATTCAACTTAAACCTAATCTACTAAAGAAAAATTAATTAAAACTTAATTTTACAAATACCCAAGTAAAGTTTTAATTTAAAATTACATTCTAAAGCGAGTGGAATTTACTAAAAAAAATTTAAAGCCAGTCGTTTATTTGTTATGCAATTTTTTAAAATTTTTCTTTATCATAAATATATTTTAACATACTTTACTACAAAAATTCAATAAAAAAAGAGAAAAAATCCTTGATTTAAAGGACTTTTCTCTTGGACTAGTAAATTCAGTCAAAAGTGGAATTTACTTTTGTACTTAACCATTTCTACAAAAAATAGAAGTATCACTACTTCTATTCTAAACTTAATTATTTTGTTACCTTTACTAATCTTTTACTCATATATTTCCAGCTGTTTTTTACTTGTTTATCTATTTTCCCTAAATCACCATATTCTTTTTGAGCTCTGTCCACATATGTCAAGAAATTACCTTTTTTAGGGTCTTTTGTCTTCTTTCCTAAATATGAATACTGTTTATATAATTTCCTTCTTCCAATATTATTTCCTGTTTTAATTGTCCATTTATTTATTGTATTTATTCTTGAATACATTTTTCTATAATATTTAGCTACAGTCTTTTCTCTAATTTTTACTAATTTACCATCATAAGAAAATCCAAGATAATCAATAGTTGTATTATTTTTAATAACCTTCTTAGTTTCTAAATCAACTCTACTAATAACATCTCCTTTTTTTATGAAGCACTTTGTTTTATCTGGACTTAATTCTAATCTTGGAATACTATCCTTAATTTGCATTACTTTATTATATGTTTCCATAGCTTTAGATAAATTTGGAATAATTATAATAATATCATCTGAGTACCTTCTATATATTCCATTATTAGAGGTAATTAAATCGTTTACTATTTTATCAAACCTTATCATATAAATATTTGACATCACTGCACTAATTGCTGATCCTTGAACCATTCCATAATCTTTTTTATTAGTATGAATCTTGTCTTTTTTGAATTTTCTAAATTCTTCTATATTAAATAGTCTGTCTTTATGTAATTTTGTTAAACCTTTATGTGTTAAACCTAATTCTTGTAATATATCATTATACTCAATATATGAATAACTAGTTACACTCTTAAATACTTTATAAAAATCTTTTGATAATGTATCAACTTTCAATAATTCCTTTAATCTCTCTTTTAAATATTTATGTTCTAAATTATCAAAAAAGCTACTAAAATCTGATACAAATATAAATGCATTTTCTTGATTGTTTAAATATTTAAATACATCTCTAGAAAAATGAATATTACTTTTATTAAGATTTGTTCTATATGCTATTGATGCTTGATTAAATCCTTTTTCTTTTGCATACTTATTATATTTTTTTGATAATATATCATTATAATATTCATAAATATATCTATCAATATGAGCTGAATATCTAATATCTCTAGGAGGCTTTATTATAAGCTCTTTCCCATCAAATTTCTTTTTTTCTTCCTGATAATGAATAAATGGGTAGAAAGCATGTCTTTCCACCCACTTTGGATTTTTTATATTATTTAAATATCTCCAATATTCAACCTTTCTTGTATCAAAATGAGTATAACTTTTTATTTTATAGATCTTTCTTCTTTTCATGTTTTCCCTTTCTTCAAAGCCTACCAATCGGAACGCAGAAATCCTTACAGATTGGTAGACCTGAATTGTTCCTAACATATTGCTATGTTATCTGCTATTCTCCACAACCAAAGAAATATTATGGTATATTATAGTGGAGGTTAGATATATGAACAAATCAAGTTCGTTAATTGATATATTCATAATCTATGCAATTGAAATACTGTGTAATATTAAAGTTGACATAATTGTCAAGATAAATATTAAATTAGTACTTGACATTGCAGTAATATTAATCTCCTATAACTATTTTTATAGGACAAACATATTATATCGCAAATATTTGTTTATTTCAATTGTTTTACAAAAAGAAGTTTTCCCATTTTTACAAAAGAAATGTTAAAAAGCCTTAGTTTTAAGCTTTTTATAGATATATTTTTTT
>CANQPR010000088.1 GCA_947625715.1 uncultured Bacilli bacterium | reverse complement strand
ATATGTTCTAATTCTATAATATTTTTACCTGGTAAAACAATGTTTATATCATTTACAACTGGTTCTTCTAATCTAATATTTTTTTTAGCTAATCTATATGAATCAGTCGCAATACATTCCAAAATATCGCCATTAATTTTAACATTTAAACCTGTCAAAATTGGTCTTAATTCTTGTGTTGATAACGCAAAACTTGTTTGGTTAATAACATTTTTTAAAACATCAGCTTTAATTTTTATTGGATCTTTATGATTTATCAACTTTATATTCGGATAATCATTTGGATCTAAACAATTCAAGTTATATTGATTATATTCTGAATATATTTTTACTTTTAATTGATCTAGCATTTCAAAGTTAATTATTTTACTAGGCATCTTTCTAACAATCTCCAAAATATATTTACTACTAATAATAGCTACACCTGGTTGTTCAATCTTTTCAATTAATCCAGCTTCAATAAAGATTTCGATTGTTAATTCACTATCAGTAGCAAGTAGTTTTAACCCTTCATTTGTTAATTCAAACTTTATTCCATTTAATACCGGAATAACATTTTTAGTAGAAACCCCTCTTATTACATTTGTTAAATTATCTAATAATATATTTTTATCAATTGAAAATTTCATAAACTCTCCTTCTTTCTTATTTATATATAAATATATTAATATTATTAATAAAGTGAATATGTGGATAACTTCAAATTTTCTTATAAAATCGAGAAAACTAATCAACAATAATGTTTATAGTAATTAACAAAAATTATAAGTTATTCACATTGTATTTTGAATTTCCTTTAATTGGTATTCTAAATTTTTATTATTTTTTAAATCTTTTTCAATTTTATCACAAGCGTGGATAACTGTCGAATGATCTCTCCCTCCAAATTCTAAGCCAATGCGATTAAAATTTTCATCAGTTAATTTGCGGGATAAATACATAGCAATCATTCTTGGATACGCTATATTAGCACTCTTCTTCTTCCCTTTTAAATCATCAACCGAGATTTTAAAATAATCAGCCACTGATTTTTGAATCCCTTCAATACTATTAACGGAATAAATGTTGTTATTAACAAAATCAGCTAAAGCTTCAATTGCAAAGGATAAATCAATTTTATCAGGAACAATCATCGCTGTGTAAGCCATTAACCTATTTAAAGCCCCTTCCAAAAATCTTATATCATTTTGACAATTATTAGCAATATATTCAATAACATTTTCATCAATTTTAGCACTGATAGTCATATTTTTCAGTTTTTGGCGGAGAATTTTACATCGTAAATCAAAATCAGGTGGATAAATATCAACTGGAAGACCCCACATAAATCTACTTCGCAATCGCTCTTCCAAAAGTTTTAAATCTTCAGGACTACGATCAGAACTTATAATAATTTGTTTATTAGCTTGATGCAGGGCATTAAAAGTATGAAAAAATTCTTGTTGTGTTTTCTCAGCCCCCACTAAATATTGAATATCATCAATAATCAAAACATCAATATCGCGATATTTCTTTTTAAAGTCAGCTGCCACCTCAATATTATTAGAATTTTTATTAGTAATATTAACATAATCATCTTTAAACATTTCACTAGTTGTATATAAAACTTTTTTATGAGAATTATTAGTAATATAATTGCCTATCGCGTGCATCAAATGAGTTTTACCAAGACCACTTTTACCATATATAAACAATGGATTATGAATTTTTCCTGGTTGTTCAGCCACCGCCATTCCGGCAACCTTTGCAAGTCTATTTGAATCCCCTACTACATAATTATCAAAATTTAAAGTTGGAATTAAATTACTGTTCCAATTATCACTAACATTATCTAAAGGCGTTGTATCAAGAACATCAATTTCTTCTACAACCTCATCATCTTTAATTACTTCATCTTTTAACAAAAAAACAAATTTATAATTAATATTAGTCAATTTAAAGAAAGTTTCATCAATCAAATTATAATAGTTTTCATTTAAAATTCGTTTATGAATTTCCATTGGAACTTGAATTTGAATTTCATCATCCGTGATTTTAATTAATTTTAAATCACGAAACCAAGCATGATAAGATGCTGAATTGACTTCTTTATAAATATTATTTAAAAAAGATTGCCAAAGATCGTCTTTTTCTAACATCTTATCACCCCACTGCTTCCATTGATAACATTATTCTACTCCAAAATTTTTATTTTTAAAAGTATAACTTAATACAAAAAAAACAATTCACAAGTTATCCACTTTTTAAAGCTAGTAATTAAAACAAAAATCAAAGTTATCAACACTATCAACATTTTGCAAATTTATTTTATCAACATGTTCATAACCTAAAATGTTAATAATGTGAATTTGTTAATAACTAAAAATAAAAGGCCAAATATCAAGAAAAATTGAGTTAAAAAATGTGCATAACTATTAACTTTTTATCAACAATGAAAAAACACCCCTAAAAAGATTCACAAGTTATCCACATAATCCTAAAAAAACAATGTTTAAGTTGACTTTTAGGAAAAATTAATATTATAATAAGGAAGATTTTAAAAAAAGGAGGAAAAATTCATGGTCGGAACTTATCAACCAAATAAAAGAAAAGCTAAAAAGAAACATGGTTTTTTTGCGCGTAAAGAAACAAATATTTTAAAAAATAGAAGAAAAAAAGGACGCCAAAAATTATGTAAATAAACCACATTTTTATGTGGACTTTTTTATATAAGGGAAAAAGTGTATGAAAAAAAATGAAATGATTAAGAAGAAAGAAGAATTTACTTCTATAATAAAAACTTCTCATTATCTTAAAAATCAAAATTTTGTTCTTTATCATCGGAAAAGTAAATATCCATATCCTCATTTTGGTATAGCGGTATCAAAACGTCTAGGAAATGCCGTTACAAGAAATAAATGCAAAAGAAGAATGCGGGTTATACTAGATAAATATAAAAATAAGTTGAGTTCAAAATTTGATTATATTATAATAATGAAAGAAAACGCAAGCAAAATACCATTTAATGAATTAGAATCTAGTTTTCAAAATTTAATAACAAGAAAGGAATCATATGAAAAGAAAAAATAAAATTTTAGGTTTAATCTTAATAACCTTACTACTGCTTACCAGTGGTTGTGGAAGAAAAGATTATCTTCAAGATAACGAAGGCAAAATAATTACTAATAATGAAACCGGTCAAAGTGTAAAAAAAGATATCTTATGTCAACCGGATAGTAATTCCGAACTTTATAAAATATATTCAGAACATGAAGACCAATTAGATGTAAAAGTTGATGAATTACCAAAATGTAATGAATTTAGTTTAACATCTAATAAATATGATGGTCTATGGCAACTTCTTTTAGTAAGACCAATTGCCCTTTTAGTTTTAAAAGTTGGTTACTTATTTAACAACTTTGGTATCTCTGTTATGCTAATTGGTTTATTAATAAGAATAATCTTACTACCATTATCACTAAAAAGTATCAAACAATCTCAAAACATTCAAAAAGCTCAACCAGAAATTGCTAAAATAGAAAAAAAATATGCCAATAAAACCGACAATGCTTCCATGATGGCCAAAAGTCAAGAAACAATGATGGTTTATCAAAAATATAAAATAAATCCAGTTGCGGGATGCTTAGTAGCTTTAATTCAAATTCCCCTATTCTTTGCCTTTTTAGATGCCATTAACAAAGTTCCTGCTATCTTTGAAGGTTCCCTATTTGGTATGCAACTTGGAACAACCCCATGGAAAGGAATTGAAAGCGGTCAATACATATATATAATTTTAATCTTTCTTATTATCATTACAACTTATGTATCATTCAAAAAAACAATGAATCAAAATAATAATGATGAAATGATGAAAGAAATGAATTTCATGTTTAAATTTATGATAATAAGTATTTCGATTGCCTCATTTAATTTACCAACTGCCATTGCCTTTTATTGGATTGTAACAAATGGCTTTGCTGTCATTCAAAATTATGTAACCAAAAAAATGTTAGAAAAAGAAGATAAAAAAGTTATTCCAATTAAAACCAAAAGAAAGAAGTGATAAAAATGGTTGAAACAGAAGCTGCAACTTTAATCATGGCCCTAGAAGATGCCAAAAACAAATTAAAAACCGAAAAAATAATATACACCAAAGAAGAAATAAAAGGAAAATTATTTAAAGCAAGCAAAGTTAAAGTAAAAGCTATATCATATCAACAACTACTTACCTTGATTGAAGAATACCTACAAAGTGTAATTGAAAATTTAGGACTAGAAGTTAATTTTGAATCAAATATTCGTGATGACGTCATAAACATTACTATGTATTCAAATAATAATCCTATTTTAATTGGTAAAAATGGCCAGACCTTAAAAGCTTTAGAAATATTAACAAAAGCCTACATTCAAAAACAGTGGCAAGTTATTCCTAAATTAATCCTTGATATTGAAAATTACAAAGAACGAAGAGTAATCCAACTTGAAAAATTAGCTATCAAAATAGCAAAAGAAGTAAGAACCACCAAAGTTGATGCAGAATTAGAAAATATGAATTCTTATGAACGAAGAATTATTCATAATAAATTAAGTAATTTCAAAGGCGTCTCAACTCAAAGTGTTGGAGTCGAACCCCAAAGACATGTTGTTATAAAATATACTGAAGATTAAAGATATGTTACCAAAAATAATATATCTTTTTATTTCCCAAGCAATAATTGTCAAAAATAATGTCAATCATCATCAAAAAACTTTTACTTTGCCAACAATTATGATATTTAAAAAATGGGGTATTGTTAAACATTAGTTAAAATGTATACGATTTATAATATATATAACAAACAAAGGTGAACTTTGTTTGTGAGAGTAT
>CANQPR010000087.1 GCA_947625715.1 uncultured Bacilli bacterium | reverse complement strand
CGAGGCATAATAACACCATCCTTTCTAAATATTATACACCCTCTCATAAAGGTGTCTAAAAAAATGATAACATCCCAATTTTCAAACCGTTGACGGGGGGGGGGTATTAAAACCTATAATAAAGAAAATAGGAGGTTCATCTTTATGAATAAAAAGCAAAAATATTTATTGATATTGGGAATAGTTATTTTAATTTTAATGGTTAGCATAACTTCCTTTGCTTTTTGGCAAATAACCAAAACCCAAACAGAACAAGATGTTGTTAAAACGGCTTGCTTTAGTATTGATTTTACAGGTGAAAATGATATAACTTTAGATCATGCTTATCCCATGAATGATGAGGAGTTAAAGAGTTTTTTAGCAAGCGCAACCCCATATCATTTTACAATAACAAATAATTGTAACAGCTTAGCAGAAACAACCATAAACTTAGAAAGTTTAAATGCCAATAAAGAAAAACAATTAAGTGATGATTGGATAGATGTAATACTATATGAAAATGATTATAATCTTAATTTAAATGCTTATAAAAAATTATCAGCAAATCCAAATAATGATGCAAATAAAGTTATAAAAGAATCTCTTCATGCCTATAAATTAGAAAATATTACCTTAAAAGGAAATGAAACAAAAGAATATAATTTACTATTATATATGAGTCAAGATACCCCATTAAATGATAGTACCCAAAATGCCTCATGGAAAAGTAAAATAACCTTAAGTGCAGAATTTACAAATGATAAGTTTAAAAGAGCCGGAACATTAAGAAAAGTAAGTGATGGCGATTATACTAACATGTGGGAATATAAAGATAGAATAACCAATTTAGTAATAGAAGATAAATTAGAAGACAAAACCAATGTAGAAGGTTATGAATTATATGGCCCATTTGATGAAAGTGAAACAACAAATGAATCAGTTAGAAGTTATGTAATGTGTAGTTTAGAAAATGATGAATGTACAGGATACTTACAAGGTGATGGAGGAATAAAATTAAATCAAGATAGTTCATATTTATTTTCAAATTTCTTTTTATTAAAACAAATTGAAGGAACGGATAACTTAGATACTAGTAATGTAGAAAATATGAGTTTTATGTTTAATTATTGTCAAAGTCTTACTTCCTTAGATTTAAGTAGTTGGGATACATCTAAAGTTACCAATATGAGTTATACGTTTGCTAGTTTAAGATTAGTAGAAGAAGGTTATGAAGGTGGTGGAGACGAAGGGGGAGATGAAGGAGGAGCAGATGAAGTAAAAGATGATTTAGAAGTAATATCTCTTCCTATTCAAAGTGATTCATATACATTAGATTTAAGTAATTGGAATACAAGTAATGTAACCGATATGAGTAGCATGTTTACTGATAGTAATATTAAAATATTAAACATGAAAGGATTAGATTTAAGTAATTTAAAATATGAATATGCATCGCGATTGTTTTATAGTGATGGCGCATTAGATACTAATATTGATTATGCAGATTTAAGTTATATCAAATTACCATATACTGTAACAGAAATGTTTAGTGGATTAAATATAAATAATTTAGTTATGCAAAATATAGATTTTAGTGAAACTGAGATAATGACGCATATGTTTTTAGGCTTAAGAGCCGAGAATTTAGATTTAAGTGGTACAAAATTTAAATTTCCAGAATACGATAGTGCTTCAGGAATGTTTATAGGAACAATTAATAATTTAAATTTAAGTAATACTGATTTTAGTACATATAATTTAAGTGAAGGTGATGAACCATTATTTGCTGAAGTAATTGATAATTATAATGAAATATATGAAAGTGCCCAAATAAATAATATTGATATTAGTCATGCTATACTGCCAAAAAATTCATTTAACTTTTTTGCCTATATTACAAGTGATGAGTTAACTATAAATTTAGATGGTACAGTTAAAAGTGATGTTGAAAATAAACTTGGTATTGAAAGTGTTGAAAGAATGTTTTGTGCTGATGCAACTACGTTAAATGTCGAAAATTTTAAATTTCCAAAAGAATCAACTAGTGCTTTTGCTGGTTGTTCATTATCGGCCATAAATTTTATTAATGTAGATACAAGTGAAGTAACAGATATGAGTGGCATGTTTTGGCAAATGGACAATATCAAATCTTTAGATTTAAGTGGTTTTGATACTAGTAATGTTACAAACATGTTTGACATGTTTAATAGAATGAACAATCTTGAAAGCTTAAATTTAAGTAGTTTTGATACAAGTAAAGTAGAAAATATGAAAGGAATGTTTGCTGAATCAGGTAATTTACATGAAATAACTTATGGTTCTAAATTTATTCATAAACCTGAAGCTGATATAAGCGAAATGTTTAATAATTGTCCCGCAAATAAACCAGATAAAAATGTCGATGCTTCTTGGGAAAATGTTGTATGGCCTTAGGATATATAAATAAAAAATGGAACATTATATTCCATTTTTTTCATATTCTTTGTAAGCTTTAACTTCTAATGTATCTACATAAGGAGTATATTTAATATTTAAACTTGTTAATAATTCTTTTACAATATATTCAGTAAAATGCGGGTTACGAATAAGTAATGGACCTAGTAAGTATGTCGCCAAGAAATTATGGCTTCTAAATCCTTCTTTCATTACTTTTGGTTGATATCCACAACCACTTAAAACAGTAAATAAAGACTTTTCTTGGCAATTTTTTATAACACTTTCTCGATTTTGAAAACCAATTATTTCTTCTTTTAATAAAGCAAATTGCATTTTTTGTTCGCCTACAATTCGAAAAGGAATGTGTTCAGTATAATAATCGAATATTTGTAATTTATCTTTACCAAATAATTCAAGAGCATTTCCCGTTACAATAAAAAATTTGTTTTTTAAAATAGCTTGTTTTAAATCTTCTTTTTTTTCTAATAAATCATTATAAATTAAATCAATATTTTCTTCTTCGCCACTTCCCATATAAAATATATCATAAGCATTAAAATCAATTTTATCGTTTAATGATATATCACTTACAACAACTTTTAAATTTTGTTTTTCAAGGTGATGCACTAAGGCTAAAACATTGCCATTCTCACCATAAAGATTTAATAAATCATAATATAAATGGGCTATTTTAATTGTTTGCATTTTCTTCCTCCTTCAATAATTTCAAAATATTTTCGGTCATATCAAAACAAACCATCGTATAAATATCCCCAACTGTTTGTTCTTTAATAATTTTTATTAAATCATTTAAGTCTTCTACAAAAATTATTTTTTTTAAATCAACATTAGCATAATTTAAGCGAGTCGCAACATCATATTTAAAACGGCCAATTAAGATGATACTTGTGATTAATTCATCATTTAATAATTCAAAATCAACATCCCATAACCAAGATATATCATTATATTTGTAGCGTCTAGATACATTTTCAAAACCCAAAATAACTGTTTTTTCGTTTTTAATATTACTTATATATTTTAATGATTGATAATAACTTAAAGCATTTTCATTTTTACTTTCTAACATGATGATTTCGCGGTTATCTAAATAATATCTTTTTGCTCTTTTACTTTTGATTTGATGAACGTTTAAAGCATCTTTAATTACTTCATCGCTAACTTTTATGGTTTTACATAAACTATAGGAAGCAATAGTGGCATAAGCAGTATATAAAATATTATTATTTAAAAAAATATCTGTGTTATTAATTTTCATTTTTTTAGCGTCTAAATCAACATTGGTTCCTTCAAAATCTAATGATTGATTTGAAAAGTCATTACTAGGGCAGTAATAAGAACCAATATGCCCATAATGATAATAATTATATATTAATTTTTTATGACATATTGGACAGTATGCATTATCAACAGCTTTAACAATGGGTTTATGGTAAGAATCACTAGTTTTTCTTATTCCATATAAAATAACTTTTCCTGGATAATTTAATGTATGGGCTACTAAACCAGGGTCATCACCATTAATAATAAGTGTTGTACTTCCATCTAAAGCCTCTATAATACTTTTGGTAACTAAATTTAAAGTTCCATTTCTAGCCGGTTGGTCTCTTGTTATATTCGTTATAACTAAATGAGTCATTTTCTTTTTATTAAAAGCTAAGTGAAGATGTCTTTCATCTAGTTCCAATAATAAAACCTCATGTTTAAATTTGCCTGTGATAGTACAATTATTTAATATTAAGGTTGTGATAGCTCTAATTCCATTACTTCCAGAATCATTATAAATAACATCCATTCCTGCTTGTTTTAAAATATGGTAAATTAAATTAGTCGTTGTTCCTTTACCACTAGAGCCCGTCACACCAATTACATATTTGGGATATTTAATTTTATCTAATATTTTTTGATTAATATTATAAGTTATTGAACCTGGAAAAACACTACCATTTCGATGAGTTAGTTTACATAGTAAAGTTAAGAATTTATTTAATAATATTTGGATTGCTCTTAACATTATATCACCGTCCTAATTCATTATAACACGTTTTACTTGATTTCCTTGCGATTATTTAATACAATGCTAAAGAAAGAGTGAAAAAATGACAAAAGAAATAAATGAATTTTTAGAATATTTACAAGTTCAAAGAGCATATAGTAAAAATACTATTTTAAGTTATGAAGCATCCCTTAAAGAATTTCTTAAATATTTAGATACTTTAAAAATTAATTATTTAACAATTAATAAAGATGATGTATATAATTATTTAAAAGAATTGGATAAAAAAAAATATACTAATTCGACAATTAGTAGACATTTAAGTTCCCTAAGAACCTTTTATACTTATTTATATTCTAAACAAAAAATTAAAACTAATTATTTTCTTTTAATTCAAAATCCTAAAAAAGCTAAAAAGTTACCCAATTTCTTAAATTTTAATGAAATAGAAGATTTACTAAA
>CANQPR010000086.1 GCA_947625715.1 uncultured Bacilli bacterium | reverse complement strand
ATAGAAGAAAGTGAAATAGAAAGTTATTTTGTATGGATACCAAGGTATAGATATAAAATATTTAATGAAGGAGACTATACAAGTTTAACAACGAAAGAAAAAAAAGAACAAACAATCCAAGTAATCTTTGAAACAAATGATAAGGAAGAAAACCAAGGAAGTAAAGTAGGAGAATGGTTAACCCATCCAGCATTTACAGCCTTTAATACTAATGGAATATGGGTAGGAAAATTTGAAACAGGATATGAGGGAGCAGAAAATACAGGACAAGCCCAAGTAAACCCAGCTAATGAAGCAGAAGCTATAGAAGCCTCTAAAAAAGTAATAATCAAACCGAATGTTTATTCATGGAGAAGCATTCAAGTAGCAAAAGCATATGTAGTAGGAAGACATTATAATGAAACATTACAAAGTCATATGATGAAGAATACTGAATGGGGAGCAGTAGCATATTTACAACATAGTATATATGGAAGTAGACAAAAAGTAAGAATCAATAATAATCAAAGTTATCTAACAGGCTATGCTTCTATATATGAGCCAACAATTGGATATTCTGGAACAAATGAAAGTTGTACTTCAAATAAAGAAGCTTGTAATGAATACTGTACATCAGCTAAAGGGGTAAATGGAACATGTAATACAGAGTATTTTGATTCAGCAAGTGTAATCGCAAGTACAACAAATAATTATACAGGAATATTTGATATGGCAGGAGGAGCCTGGGAATATATGATGTCAGGAATGGATGATGGAAAAGGACAGTTATCATCAGGAAATAATAAAACAAATAATTCAGGGTTTAATGGAAATTTAACAGGTGAATCAGGAACAATAACAGATGGTATTGCTTTACCAAATGAAGAAAAGTGGTATGATAAATATGCTTACGGAACAAGTAATATTGAATATAAAAGAGGTATTTTAGGTGATGCAACAAAAGAAATGGGACCATTTCAAACAATGCAATACGTTAGTATGGGTAGAAATGTTAGTAGTTGGTATAGTAATACCGCTTGGGTTGTTCACCGTTCAGGTCCATGGGTCGTTCGTGGTGCCGGTCACACAGACGGTCTTGACGCAGGAGTCTTTTCCTTCATTAACGGTAACGGCGATGCGTACAGTGGTCACAGCTTCCGTCTCGTTCTTGCTATTTAGAAAAGTATACTATCTCATAAAGGTGACTAAAAAAATGATAACATCCTGTGTATTTCTTATTGGTTTTATCATATATTTAGAATGAAAAAAACTTGTAATTAAACAGATAATATGGTAGTATTTATATTGCATTAAACAAATGCAACTAGTGGGAGGGAAGAATAGCGGACTTGCCCAAACCACTAACACGATTAATAACCTAAATCAAATGGAAGGAGTGATTTTCGTGGCAAAAGAAGTCGTTAAGAAAATTAAATTACAAATACCTGCTGGAAAAGCTAATCCTGCTCCACCAGTTGGAACTGTATTAGGACCTGCAGGAATTAATATTCAAGATTTTTGTCAAAAATTTAATGACGCAAGTAAAGACAAAATGGGAGACATAGTTCCTTGTGAAATTACAATTTATGATGATAGAAGTTTTGATTTTATCCTTAAAACTCCCCCTGCACCTTTTCTATTAAAGAAAGTTGCTAAGATTAATAAGGGTAGTAAAAAAGGTGCCAATGAAATTGTGGCAACGATTTCTAAAGATGAATTAAAAAGTATTGCTGAAATTAAAATGCCTGATTTAAATGCTAATGACATTGAAGGAGCAATGAATATTATTGAAGGAACTGCTCGTAATATGGGAATAGCTATCAAAGGTGTTAATGATGCTGAATTACAAGAACAAGCTAAAGAAGCTCAAAAAGAAGAAGCTGAACGTGAAAAACGTGAAGAAGAATTAGAAAAAATGGAAGCTGAAAGCAAAGTTGAAACATCAGCTGAAGTTGAAGTAATTGGCAAAGAAAATAAAGAATCTGAAGAAGAATAAAAAAATAAATCCGCTAATAACCACAGTTAGGAGGAAAGAAAATGAAAAAATATGGCCGTAAGTATGTGGAAGCTGTAAAACTTGTTGATAAAAATAAACTTTACAGCGTTGAAGAAGCTATTGATTTAGTGAAAAAAACATCAGTTACAAAATTTGACAGTGCTGTTGATTTTGCAATCAAATTAAATATTGATCCTAAAAAAGCTGACCAACAATTACGTGGTTCATTTGTTTTACCAAATGGAACAGGAAAGAAAAAACGGATATTAGTTATTGCTAAAGGGTCTGCTGCTGAAGCTGCTAAAGAAGCTGGAGCAGAATATGTTGGCGATAAAGACATGATTGAAAAAATTCAAAAAGAAAATTGGTTTGATTATGATGTTATTGTTGCAACACCAGATATGATGCCAGAATTAGGTAAAATAGGTAAAATTTTAGGGCCAAAAGGTTTAATGCCAAATCCTAAAACCAATACTGTTACCCCTAATCCTGTTAAAGCAATTGAAGATATCAATAAAGGTATGGTTGAATTTAGAACTGATGCATACGGAAATATTCATGGAATGATTGGTAAAGTATCATTTGATGCTAAAAAATTAGCAGAAAATTTAGCTTATGTTGTCGCATCAATTATTAAATTAAAACCAACATCTGTGAAAGGAAAATACATTACATCAATAAGTATATCTACAACAATGGGTCCAGGAATAAAAATTGATCAAAATTCTTTTGACAAATAACAAATAATTATATATAATACGACTAGAAAAGTTAATTACCGAAGACAGCAAGTAAAAATTAAATCTTGCCGAGGGACAATAAAAACTTAGTTTTGCCTGTCCTTATCGGATTGGCTTTTTTAGATTAAGCAAAGGAGGGAAAAAATGGCTAACGCGAAAATTATTGAAGCTAAAAAAGAAGTAGTTAGTGAAATTGAAAAAAATATTAAAGATAGCGAAACTGTAATATTATTTCAATATCAAGGTTTAACTGTTTCAGAACTTAGTGAATTAAGAAAAAAATTAAGAGAAACAGATGCTACAGTTAAAGTATATAAAAATACTTTATTAAAAAGAGCTTTAGATAATTTAAACATTAATTTTGAAGGCTTTTTAGAAGGTCCAAATGCAATATTATTTGGAAAAAACTTACTAGAACCTATTAAAGCAATTTCAGAATTTGCTAAAAACCATGATAAATTAACAATCCGTGTCGGTATTATTAGTGGTAATGTAGCAGATTTGAACACAATTAATGAATATGCCTCTATTCCATCTCGTGACGGATTACTTACAATGCTTGCTGCGGGTATGATGGAACATGTTCGAAACTTATCTATTGCGTTAAATTTGTACGCAGAAGGTAAAGAAGAAAATTAAAAATAAGAAAGGAAGAAAAAAATGGCAAAAATTAAAACTGAAGATTTTATCGCTTCATTAAAAGAAATGACAATTCTTGAAGTAAAAGAATTAGTAGATGCAATGAAAGAAGAATTTGGAGTTGACCCAAGTGCTGTAGCAGTAGCAGCAGCTCCAGCAGCAGGTGCTGAAGAAGAAAAAGATGTTAATAAAACAGTTGTATTAAAAAGTGCTGGAGGAAACAAAATTGCTGTTATTAAATTATTAAAAGAAATTACTGGCTTAGGATTAGTTGAAGCTAAAGGTTTAGCTGATAATGGTGGAAATGTTAAAGAAAATATTCCTCTAGAAGAAGCTAATCAAATTAAAGCTCAATTAGAAGAAGCTGGCGCTGAAATCGAACTTGCTTAATTTAATAAAAAAATCATTAATTTGATTTTTTTTTATGTTCAAAAGAAGTAATTAAATATGAAAACTTTCATAAGGCCATTGTTAATTTATAAAAAATTAGTTATAATAAATTGTGTAGGAGGAACTTTATGAAAAATATTGTAAATACGGTAATAAAAGTGTTAATAATCCTTATTTTAGTTGTATGGGTATTTTTTGTTTTTACCGATTATATGCGAGCAAAAGATGGGAAAAAACCAAAAATATGTTTAAAAGAAACTAGTGAAAAATGGAATGATGGCGATTACTATGAATGTACTAGTTTTGGATATCGATATTATGAATTAAAGAAAAAAGATAATACCAAAGATTATGGCTTTATTACGATATTTTCTAAAAATCCAATAAAAGAAAAATACGGAGAATAAATATGAAAAATAATCATGGTTGGGGAATGAATGAAATGATTGTTTTTTGCTGTATATTAATTGGATTTTTACTATTAGTTGTTATATTAGTTAATAGTTTATATTCTGATTTATCAAAAACAGAAAAGAAAATTGAAGAAGAACAAGGATTTTCATATAAAGAAGTAGAAAGTCATTTAAAAGATGCCGCTAAAAAGTATTATCGGGATAATAAAGGTGAAGAATTAGAATATATAAATGCTGAAGATTTATTAAATTTAAATTACATTAGTAAAGAACAATTAACACCTTCAAAAGAAAATGATTATTGTACTGGTTATGTAACTATTACTGATGAAGTTGTTTTTCGTTCTTATATAACTTGTGATAATTATGAAACAGAAGGATTTTGATTTATGGTAGATTTAAAAAAAATGCAAAAAATAAGCATTGTATGGGGTTTATTATTATTTGTTTTAGTGTTTGGTTTAACAGCTATTGGTATTGTCTATAAAAATAAGTCTGTGAAATATAAAGATTTAGAAAAAGATTTAGAAGAAAAAACAAAACAATATGTTGAATTAAAGTTTTTATATCCTGAAGATGATGATAGTATTAAAATAACTTTTGATGAATTAAAAAATGAAAAAATTGTAAATGAATTAAAAGTTGAAGATGATTTTTGTGATGGATATGTAAACATAACTAAAGAAAATGGTGTATTTAAATATAAACCATATATTAAATGTAATAAATATACAACTAAAAATTATAAAAAATAGCTTCCCTTTTTATGCCAAAAACCGTTGACGGGGGGGGGGTATTATATAATATAATAAAAGAAGATACGGAGGTCTTCTTTTATTAGTGTGCCAGGCATGGCATATAACTAGGTGGTGAAAGTCCACTATACACGTAAGTATCTG
>CANQPR010000085.1 GCA_947625715.1 uncultured Bacilli bacterium | reverse complement strand
ATTTTTTGTTAAATTTATAAATAATATAAAAAGGCAAAAAAAGTTAAAAAAAGAAAAACTTAGTCATTGACTATAATAAACCAAGTGTTAAAATATGATAAAATAGTGATAAATTTTAATATTTTACTTTACTATTTAAATCCAATTTAGTGTACTTTTCGCATACGATTTAGTTTACTGTTTAAAGTCAATTTAGTTTACTATTCGACTACTAAAAAAATACAATTTAGTTTATTGACTAAATACAGTCAAGTGCTAAAATGAAGTAAACTGGTGATATTATGTGAAAAATAATGTACTATTTAGTTTACTAATTTGTTTACTTTTTGGTTTACTTTTTAGTTTATTGTTTTGTTATATCAAAGGTATATAATATAGTAAAATAGCAATATTTATAGGAGGACTTAGGTCTTCTTTTTTTGCTATTTTAGAGGAGGCGATGATTATGACTAGTCATCCTATAAAAATTCTAAATTTCATTAGAATAGGATGATAATCATTAATTAATATTTATTATAAATAAAGGGTTAAATAGAGTAACATCCTTTATATTAACCTACGAAGTAGGATGAATTTCGTAAGTACGAAATAAGAATAGCACCATTAAATTTCCTTATATAATAAGGCTTTTTTTAATTTGTGGTGCTATTTTCTTATCCTGCTTTTTTAGAAATCACAATAATTTAATAGGAAATCATCCTATTAGGAAGGAGGAGCAATATGAGAATTTTTAAATTATATATACCATTTGAATTATTCGATAGAATAAAATTAATGGCTAAATTTTATAACTTATCTATTTCTAAAATGATGAAAGAATTATTAGAAATAGGCTATATTGAAATGTTAAAAAATCATAATTATAAAGATAATGATTAGGAGGTGATATATGTGAATTATGATAATTATATAAAAATACCAATTGTATTATTATCAGATACTAATGTAAGTTCTAGTGCTAAATTACTATATGGGTTATTAGTGTTATTAACATATCAAGAAGGATATTGTTATGCTAACAATAGTTATTTAGCTGATAAATTAAATTTAGACACGAGGGCTATAACTAGATTATTAAAAGAACTATCTGATAATAATTATATTAAAATGGAATTTAAACATAAATTCATAAGAAAAATATTTATAGTTAATGAAATAAATACATCCATAAGTTTAGATTATAAAGACTAATTGAATGGATGTATTTTTCTTTTTCAAAAGATAAATTTAACTACAATAATATAATAAATAAAATATAAAAATATTAAAATTATAAATTAACTAGTTTAAATATATAACTAGTTAAATAACTAGAAAGGAGTTTGATATATGTATGAAAAAATATCAATAATAAATAATTTAAACATAAATTTAAATAGGTGGTTTAATCATGGAGGATACCTATTTGAATAACACTACATTTAAAGATCTTATTTTAAAATATTTAATCGAAGAGATAATAAAAGAAGAAAAAGGAGAATCATCCAACTAATGATTTGCAAATCAAGTAAGATGATGCTATCATGGATGAGTCTTAATACCCAATTAAGTAAGAAGAAAAGGAGGATAAATGTATAATACTTACTTAACTGGTGTAGATTTCAATGTTGGAATCTACATAAGATTATCTCAAGAAGATAAAGATAAAAAATATGAATCTGATAGTGAAAGTGTGATTAATCAAAAAGAATTATTAAGAAGTTATGTTAAAAATAATAATTTTAATTTAGTTAAAGAATATGTTGATGATGGATATTCTGGTACTGATTTTGAAAGACCTGGATTTCAAAAAATGTTAGAAGATATAAATAACAAAAAAATAAATTGTATCATAGTAAAAGATTTATCAAGATTAGGTAGAGATCATGTTATGACTGGTTATTATATTGAAACATTTTTTCCGGAAAATAATATAAGATTTATTTCTATATTAGAATCCTATGACAGTTTTAAAAATCAAGCTAGTAATGATTCATCAACTTTTATAATTGCTTGTAATGATTATTATAGTAAGCAAAACTCAGTTAAAATTAGAAATGTATTAAATGAAAAAAGAAAGAATGGAAAATTTGTTGGAAGTTTGCCTTGCTTTGGCTATATGAGGGATCCAGAAGATAAGGGACACTTAATACCTAATCCAGAAACTGCACCTGTTGTTAAAAATATATTCAAATGGAGGGCAGATGGAATTGGACCTACTGAAATAGCAAATAGACTTAATAAAGCAAAAGTACAAACTCCAAGTGGATATAAAAAGACTAACTATTCATCAAGATTAATTGATAGAGATAATTGGAATATTTCTACAGTGAAAAAGATTTTATGTAATAGAATTTATACTGGGGATTTAGTACAACATACTCAAACAAAAGTTAATTATAAATCAAAAAAGAAAATAACTTTAGATGAAAAACTATGGATAATAGTTGAAAACACACATGAGGCATTAGTAGATAAGGATACTTTCAATTATGTTAATACTTTGAGAAAAAGAAATACTAGAAATTACGAAGTAAAAACTAATAGAGAAAAAAGATTATTGGAAGGAAAATTGTTTTGCAAAGAGTGTCAAAATAGATTAACTGTACTTTATAGAAAAAAGTTAGATTATTGGTCAGTTAATTGCAATAGATATTCTAGAGATCCTGTAAGAGGAAGATGCTATTCACATTTTTATCCGTATAATTATTTAGAAGAACAAATTTTAGAACAAATTAATAAATCAGTATCTAAATTAATTAAAGAACTTGATGTAAATGAATTAAATAGTGAAATTGTTAAAAATATTCATAAAGAAACAACTGATATAGATAAAGTTATAAAGGAATTACAAATTGAAAAAGATAAAACAACTAATAGATTAGCAACTTTATATAATGATAGGTGTGATGGAATTATTTCTGCAGATGCTTATAAGGTATTAGCTAGTGAATCAGAAAACAAATTAAAACAGATAAATGAAAGTATAGATAATGAACAAGTTAAGAAATATAAAATAAAAAATAAAGTTAGTGTTTTACCTAACTATACAAAAAAGATAAAAAAACTATTAGATTTAAATAAACCTAAAAAAGAACTGATTGATACTCTCGTAGACAAAATAGTTATAGACAAAGACAGAAATATTACTATTAAATATAAATATGATGTTGCACCGAAAGTTGCTTTTAAATATGAGAATAGGAATTTAGCAAAAAATCCATATGGTAGAAAAGGAAAAAATAGTGTATAATATTCCCTAAATGAGGTGTTATCATGACAAAAGTATTAACTTTTAAAGTTGAAATTGAAGGTTTAGAAAATGTAATTTGGAGAAAAATTGAAATAACAGATAGAAGGACTGTTGCTGACTTGGCATATAGTATACTTGCATCTTTTAAATCGTTAGCATATCATTTATATTCAATAAATTATAATGACAAAACTTATGATTGCTGGGTATGTATAGAAGATGACCATAGTGAAGTTCCACCTATAAATGCTGTTATAACTAAATTAAATAGTCTTAGATTAAAGGAAAATGACACTATGATTATGGAATATGATACGGGTTCAACTACTACATTTAAAATCACATATTTAGGTTCTAGGGCATTTGAAAAAGGAAATGGAATGCATTATCCATATATTATAGATGGAAAAGGTTATGGTATGATTGACGATATTACTAGTGATGAACTAAAAGAAGTTGTCGATGATATTGATAAAACTGGAAAATCAGATTACTATGCATTAGAAATGGATGGAAGGCATAGTAAAATATATGATTACAGAAACTTTGACTTAGGTAAAAATAATTTGCATGTAAGAAGATATTTTTATAAAATTAAATACGGATATGAGCATGGTGAATAGAAATGAAATTATTAATATGGGGTATATCCAATGTAGGAAAAACAACAATTGGAAAAGAGTTAGCCAAAAAAATCAATTACAAATTTTATGACATAGATGATGAAATAATAAAAATGTATGGTAGTATAGATTTATTTCAAGAAGAATTTCCTAATGATGAAAACAGATTTTGTATTAAAGAGTTAATAATGCTAAACATAATAGAAAACGGTGAAAATAATTTTATAATGGCAGTTTCACCTATATTTTCAAAAAATATAGTAGAAGAATTATTGATGACTAACACTAAATCTATAGAAATTATAGATACATCCGAAGCAATTTATGATAGGTTAATTCTTGAAGGTGAAGATGCTTTGGAATATAAAGAAAAACATAAAGAACATTATATGAGAGAGATTAAATGGGATCAAGTTGCAAGTTATGCTGAATTTAGGAATATTCCCAAAGTTGATATATCTAACCAAAACATAAAAGAAGCTACGCAAACAGTTTATGATTATTTAAAGAAAAACAATATATTAAAATAATTACTAATGGTAAATGAACCCACGAGGTGGAGATGGTGCAGAAATAATTTATTCATTACGAAATAGTGATGCATTATCAAAAAGTATAGCAAATGAGTTTATTAAATCAGGCCAAAATGTTCGGAAATATTATCAAAGAAGATTACCATCAGATCCATCTAAAGATTATTATTATATTTTGCGAGATACTCCAAATAATGAATCAATTATAATAGAATATGGATTTGCTGATAGTAATAATGATGATGTTGAATTAATTAAAAATAATTGGCAAGATTTAGCAGAAGCAGTAGTAAGAGGAGTAGCAAATTATTTAAAAGTACCATATGTTCCATTAAAAGGAAGTAATTCATATATTGTGAAAAAAGGGGATAGAATTTTTATGGGGAATAATGAGTAAAATTATTGAACTATTTAGAAAAAAATCCTATAATATAAGATAAGAAAGGAGGCTTGCTAATGGATGAAACTTTCAATGTAGGCAGTCCAACAAAAGAAAATATTGACTTTGCTTTTAAAAATTTAATATTTTATGTTACAGCATCAACTCAATTAGATATTTACAAAGAACAAAAAAAGAATTTTGAGAAAGTATTAGTTGAAATTAATACGATTTTAGCAACATATGTGAATAAAGAAAGTTTAGTATCTATAGATGAAGAAAAATTGCAAAATATAAAATTTGATTTAATTGATTTAGATACTGAAACAAAAGCTTTAAAATCTTATTTTGCTGAATGGTCTTTGTTGTGGTTAGAAGCAATTATTTCTTTAAGAATGTCAGAAATTAAAGTGGGAGGTGTTAAGGTTGAAAATAAAAACATAAATTTTGTCCACGACAAAAACCGTCAATGAAGACGCTAAAATAAACCGAACACGT
>CANQPR010000084.1 GCA_947625715.1 uncultured Bacilli bacterium | reverse complement strand
AAAAAAAGCAACCATAAAGATTACTTTTTTAGATGTACTTCACACTTATGATTTTCATTTTTTATTTGGCAGTGGTTTTTAATTCATTTTTAATAGCATCCATACCCTCAATATATTTTGTAATTTTTCCTTTATTTATTTTAAGTAAAGTACCATTTTTAATTTTTAAATCACTAATTTTAGTAGCTTTTTGATTACTGTTTTCTTCAACATAATATGGTTTATTCATACCATTATTTAAATCTAAATAATAAATTTTTAAAGCATCTTCATGGTTGCTTGTGTAATATGAAGCATAGGTATTATAGGCCTGGGCATCGCTTTTGGTACTATCATAGGCTAAGACATAGTATTGATTTTCAGCTTGATTTAATATTGTTCCAACAATAGCTACAGTATCATTTACTTCACCTGCTGTATAGGCATATTCATTAACTTCATTTTTAATAAGAATTTTACTTAAAAAATAAACACCGACAATAATAGCAATTAAAATTAGTAAAACTATTATAAATTTATACATTTCTTTTTGTTCTTCTGTTTGATAGTTATTTGTTTTCATTTTTCTTCACCTAAAGTAATTATACATATATTTAAAAAGAAAAACAAGCAAAAAGAAGTTTTACTTCTCTTTGCTAACGGTTAAATCTTCTACGCGAATGCTTTTACCAATGTTTAGAAGTTCCGAAGTTGTTAAATCATTTCCGGCTAAATAATAGCTTATGTTATCTTTGGTCCAAGTTAGGGAGTTATTGCTTATAGCCCCAATAGTATCGTTAATCATTAAGGGGTCTCCATAGACAGGAATAATTTCAAAAACAGGATTAGAAACAGCTTTTTCTTCGACTAAAACAAAGCTTTTGTCACCACCAAAGGTTAATATTATTCTATCACCATTATCAGTATCTACTTTATCTTTTGTAGATAAGTAGGTGTTACTTGGTATATATAAAGGATACATTACATCTTCTAATAAGCCAGTTTGTTTGCAATCATCACCTTCACAAGTTGATTTTTCTTCTTTGCAGGTTTCTTCATCACATTCTTCTTTTTTTGTTTCATTAGTTTTGGTATTACTTTCATTATTAGTTGTATTATTAGATTTAGTATTATTTGATGTATTATTATTATTATTATTAGACTCAGTTTTGTCTTTTTCATTATCTTCTTCAATATAATCTTCTAATCTAAAATCAGTATTTTTTAGGCCACAATTAAAATCAACTGATGTAAATGTTACTTTCATTTTTAACGTATCTTTATCATCATAAACTTCATTTTTCTTAATCATTCCATCTTTATCAAGGGTTATTTTTTGATATTTTAAATCCGGATTATTAGGATAATTTACTTTAGATTTGATAGTATATTCATCGTTGGTTTGTTCAAAAGTTTTTTCTGTATCATTATTTAAGTCATTAGCAATGGGCTTTAATAAATAGCTTTGGGAAGAATTATTTGGCCAATCACTTTGAAATTTAAAACTTTTATTTAAACTTGGCGTGATAACATAAACTGCATCGGCATTTCTTAATAGTATTTGTTCATGATTATTAGTTTGATTTAACATAACGACTTTATAGTAATTGTCTTTTAGAAAATCAGCTTCAATACTGTAGGTGAATGTTTCTTCATCATCATATATTTCCATATTTCCTTTTAAAGTATAACTATCGGCATTATTTGCTTTGTCAATGAATTTCTTTAAAGAGGCATTCGAGTCTTTTTTGCCACAAGCACAGGTAACTGTGAGTAATAGTAAAAATAACACTAATATTTTTTTCAATTCTAACCACTTTCCTTTTCTAATTAACTATATTGTTAGATTTTAAAAATATGAATGTATATTTTTATTTTTTTCGTTCATACTACAGGTAGTAAGGAGTGTGGATATGGAAACAATTTATAAAATATGTTTATTCTTTACAGTTTTAGGCGCAATAAACTGGGGATTAATTGGTTTATTTGATTTCAATTTAGTAACAGCTATTTTTGAAGAAGGATCTATTATTGTAAGAATAATATATAGTATAATTGGTCTTTGTGGACTAGTTAATATTGGTATTTTCTTTAATCATTTAGAAATGCCTAACGATTAGAAAAAAAGAGTAATCACACTCTTTTTTTATTCTTTGGTTATAATAATTTTTACTTTACTAGTTATCATATAAGTAACTTTTGGATCTACGGAATCAATTTTTACTTCCACTTCATAGCTTCCTTCTTTGTAATTTGCTAAGTCTATGTATGCTTCGATGTTATCAGTATTTAAAGAATCAATGACACTACTAACACCTTTTACTTGAACAGGAACACTTCCTTCACCTTCTAAGTTAACTTTTAAACCTTCTTTTAAATTTTTGGCAGTGATGTGATTTACATCGACTGTTTTTTGTTTTTCTTCACCAAAGGAAACAACTATTTTTGCTTCTTTTTCACTAATTGAACGGACATCAGTTGGTTTTGAAATACTTACATTATATGTTTTAGCGCCACTACCACCTTGGTTTGTTACATCAATAATCACAGGAACACTGGTAATATTTTCAATGACTTCTTTTTCACCATATATATCAACAGTGTATTCACTTTTTCCATTGATGGTAATAGATGATATAGCTTTACCTGTCATTAATTGACCTGTTGTTGAAACTTTTAGTGGAACTGTTGCTTTATAAGTACTAAAGGTTATATTTGCACCAACAGTTGCTGGAACAATTTCAATGTTATCAAGGGCATTACCTTTTTCGTCATAGGCAACTAATGGTAAGTTATCAATTTCATAAGAGATAGCTTCGGTAAATTTCGGATTACTTAAATCAACTAATGCTTTAACAGTAGCAATTTTATCGATAGCATCTTGAGACCCCTTAACAACTACTTGAGTTTGATCTAAGCTAACGTTAGATACAGAAAATTTTTCATCTAATTTATCTTCATTTAATAATTCATATGAAATAGTTTTGGTATCACTTACTTTTTTCTTTATTACAACACTGACATAAGCTGGGTCTAATTTATAGTTTATGTTATCAACAGTTTGATTATATGTAAGTGCTACTCTTCTTGGTGTATCACTTGGTTCATAATCAGTTAAGTCTAAAACAACCTCATGTTCACCTAATTGTTTAGCTAAATACAAAGCACTTTTTCGACCGGTTAAAATAATATCAACGGTATCAACAGCCCCTTCTACTACATAGGCTTCTTTATTATATAAGATGGTAACTGGTTCTTTAGATAATATTTCCGCCTCTGTTTCTACCAAGCTAATAACTTGACTATCTACTAATCCAAAAAATAAAAGCGCTAAAGCAAGAGATAGATAAAGTAGTATTTGAGGACGATTCAAAAATTTTTCAACATGAATAGGTTTGTTGCGAACCTTATCAATTAAATAATATATCGCACGACTAATAGGAGTAATAAATCTTTTATCAATAAAACGATATATTCCTTTGAAAAAATGACCTAAACCTTTAAACATTTTACTCATGAATATCTTCCTCACTTTCTACCTCTACATCAGATCCGTAGAAAATTTCTGTTTTAGGTTTTAATTCTTCCATTAAGCTCTTGCGAAATTCATCTAATGTTAAGTTATAATGTAGTTCTCCATCATAAGCTAGAGAAATTCGACCTGTTTCTTCTGAAACCACAAGTGCTAGGGCATCGGATTCTTCTGCTACACCTAAGGCAGCACGATGTCTAGTTCCTAATTTTTTATTTACATTAGGATTCATGCTTGTTTTAAATACTGCTCCTGCACATGTAATTCGATTACCTTGAATAATGACACCACCGTCATGTAAAGGACTATTTGGATAAAATAAATTACCTAATAATTCACTAGTTATATCAGCATATATTTTAGTAGCTCGGTCAATGTATTCTTGTAAGGATACATCTCTTTCTATTACCGTTAAAGCACCTATTTTATTTTTCTTTAAAAATTCAATTGCCTTCATTATTTCATTAACCATTTTTTCACGTTCTGTAACCGTTAATGTTTTGTGACGACCAAGAAGTTGAGTACGACCAATACTTTCTAACATGCCTCTAATTTCCGGTTGAAAAATAACAATAATCGCTAATGGTCCCCATTCAACAACATATTCAAGTAATAAACCTACCGTATATAAATTTAACATTTTACTAACAATTTCAATAAAAATTACTAATAAAACCCCTTTTAATATTAAAACCATCTTGGCATTATTTTTAATATTTTTTAAAACAAAATAAAATAATAACCATACAATACATATATCTAAAATCTTTGTAAGCAAAGACCAAACACTTGCTAAAGTCATTAAAAAACCTCTTTTCTTCTTATTTTGCTTCTTTATTATAACAAACTTTTTTCTCTTTTTCTATACTATTCAAGAAATTTAAAAAGAATGATGATTTATAAATTTCATTCATCATTCAATTATTTATTAGTTTATTATATTTTTATACTTTACATTAATATTTTTTCATTAATATTTGAAATGGATTAGAAGAACTACCATAATTTTCATCATCTTTCGTTCTTACTCTAACATCAGAGTCTAGAAAGACAGCAGGATAGGTATAGTAGTTAGCGTTAGCACAGTTATCGAAAGAAAAAGATTTATAGGTGTTATAACCAGATACTTCCTGAATAACAGCGCAATAGAAGTTGGCAGTAGGAGACGCGTTAAGTAACCACGATATCCTCCTCGATAACCAATTGTGACTATGACATAAGTTATCATTGTTCCAAGAACTGCTACTGAAACTCGCCTTGGCGCAGTCAGTGCTGAACTTAATATTGACGTAATAATCAGCTGGTGCAAATCCAACATCCGACATAGAGGGAAGCCCTACATATCCTGGCCAAGTAGTTGTTCTTTCTATTTCGTCAGAGTCGTAGAAGACATATCCCCGCTTTCAAGAGTTCCTATAGGCCATTTTACTTTACTTACCATTGTTCGTGCTTCATCATTTAAACCAATACTTCCCCAAGATGGACATGATGTTTTTGAATTTCCATAGCCACCATAACATGTGCCTCCTGCTTCTTTCTTATAATAGTTTTCATTTAAGACTTTCTGTAAGTCAGCTTGACTCCATTCATTTACTCCATAACCTTTATTTACATTACTTTCTGATGAATCCCAGCTAAGAGAACGTCCAAAATCACTGTCTCTTGTGATTTTTACATGGCTTTTTTTATTTCCACTTTCATCTTCTACGTTATTCATTACTCCAATGATTCGCCATTTTTCATTATTAAATGTTACATAATTATCAGGAGTAGACCCAAAAAATCGTAAATTATTATCATCAGTTCCATATTC
>CANQPR010000083.1 GCA_947625715.1 uncultured Bacilli bacterium | reverse complement strand
AGGATATTATGAAAAAAAAGCTTATAATTACAATAATATTATTATCACTTGTCTTTGGTTTAATCATTGCCTCTGTCCTTTTTTTGACCAAAGATGATGTCAAAGGCTATATCATTACCGGTGATATAGGAGGCTTTTATTGTGAAAATTTACGATGCAAAGCCATCAAAAACGATATGTTTACCAATGAAAGTGAAGAAAAAACAACCTTTAATGTTTATTATAAATCAACTTTTTTAGGAAACATGATAATGCGCTACAACGATATTTGGAATCATTATAATTTAAACCATGAATGGCAAAGTGTTCCAACTGATTTTACGGCATTTTCGCCTTCCCTTAATGCCAATATCATTTCATTTACTACGAGATCTACTTTAACCGATGTTGAATTAGATACCTTAAAAGACCTCTTAAAAAAAGAAGATTTTGACCATGAATTAAATAACTTAAATAGTACTGTTTATCAAATGCAATTAAACGACAATCAAATAACTGATTATGTCTATGTAGTTAATAACAATTTATTAAATCATACCGATCAATATTTTTTCAGTATAATATATACAATCATTGATAATGAAATTAATATTTTAGAATATCAAAGTACAACCTATCAAGAAGAATTACCAGGTTATCAGCTATTTTCTGCATTCAATTTAAAAAATAATCAAAGAATAGGGGTTATTATTAATAAAAATTATATTAGTTTAACAAATAATCCTCAAATGATTTTATATAAATTAGATAAGCAAGAATTAAAATCAATTGTAATGCTTGAAAAAGAAAGAACAACTTAGATAGATTTATTTATAATTTTATTGTATAATAATAATCAGTTTACAAAGGAGGTTTTTATGAAATTTAGAGTTTCCCCAAAAGATTTTGCTATATTTGTTGTTTTTTGTATATTTCTTTTATATTTATGTGCTATTGCTGTATTAAATTTTTCATCATTTGCCAATGATGGGACTTTTTATGGATTAAATCCTTTTCCTGCTTTTTTACCAGATTATATATTTATGACTTTATTTATGTTTATTATCGCTTTAATTATGATATTTTCTAGTGTTTCTTCATACATCTTTGATAAAGATAAAAATGGTAAACATATTATAAATATTAAAGAAAAAGAAGAAAAAGGTTATTCAAGATGGGCCAAAGAAAAAGAAATTAAAGAAGATATAGGCGTTGTTCATATTAAAGCAAAAGATTCTAATATCAATGGCGCAGGTGTACCTTTAATAAATAATGGAACCGATCTTTGGGTTGATAATAGTGAATATCACACATTAGTAATTGGTACAACTGGTTCTGGTAAAAGTGAAAGTATCGTTAAACCTCAAGTTAATGTTTTAGCTAAAAAAGGGGAAAGTATGATTATCACTGACCCTAAAGGTGAATTATACAAATACTGTGGTGATTATTTAAAAGATCAAAATTATAATATAATAGTTTTAAATTTTCGTGATCCAGAATATGGTAATTCTTGGAATCCTTTAACGGTTCCTTATAAATATTTTAAACAAAACGACAAAGATAAAGCTACCGAATTATTAGATGATATAGCAAACAATATTTTAATCGATCCCAAAAATAAAGAATCAGGCTTTTGGGAACATTCTGCAGCCGATTATTTTTCAGCTTTAGCGCTAGGCTTATTTGAAGATGCCAAAGAAGAAGAAGTAAATTTAAATTCCATCAACTATATGAGTACTGTTGGTGAAGAAAGATTTGCAACTAGTCATTATATAAATGAATACTTTAATTTAAAAGGTGCTGAATCATCTGAATACATCTTTGCTTCTACTACCATCAATGCACCAAGCGATACCAAAGGTGGCATTTTATCTACTTTTAGGCAAAAAATTCGTTTATTTTCATCTCGCGAAAAATTAAGTGAAATGCTTTCCTATAGTAATTTTGATATGCGAAGCATAGGGGAGAAAAAAACAGCTGTTTTCTTAATTATTCATGATGAAAAAACAACATATCATAGTTTATTAACAGTCTTTTTAAAACAATGTTATGAAACTTTAATTGATGTAGCTAAAGAAAACGGTGGTAAATTACCTATTAGAACAAATTTTATCCTAGATGAGTTTGCTAATATGCCTCCTTTAAGTGATGTAGATTCCATGGTTTCTGCGGCTCGAAGTAGAGATATAAGATTTACCTTTATTATTCAAAACTTTTCACAATTAAATGATGTTTATGGAAAAGAAGTTGCTGAAATTGTAAAAGGTAACTGTCGTAACTGGATATATTTAATAAGTACAGAAATGGCTGCCTTAGAAGAAATAAGCAAAATGTGTGGTGAAGTAAAAAGCAAAGAAAAAGATAAAACGGCTTCCACACCATTAGTATCTATTACTGACTTACAAAAAATGAAATTATTTCAAGCCATTATTATTCGTTCAAGAATGGCACCCTTTAAAACTGATTTAGAACCAGATTTTAAAATGGACTGGGGAATTAACCGTAAAGAATTATCTTTTCCTCATCGTCAAACTAAAGAAGTGGAAATCTTTGATATTAAAAAATTTGTATCAGAAGCCAAAAGAAAACAAATGCTTGAAAATTCCCCTAAAATAGATAATAATGCTAATCTTTTCAATCCTTTTCAAGCTCCAAATGATTTTCCTAATCCTTTTATTAATCCCTTTATGAGTAATTCTTTTCCAACAAATAAAGAAACACCAAAAGATATAAGTAATTTATCAAGTGCTGATATTGACCGTATGATTGCCGATATTGATAAAAAAATAAAAGAACTTGATGAACAAGAACAAGAAGAAAAAAAGAACCAAAAAATAACTAAAGAAACACCAAAAGAAGAAGAACAAGAATCTAAACCTAAAATAAATATTGATACTGATTCAGTTGTTATGAACGACTCTGTTATAACTGATGATGAATTCTTTGATGACTTTTTTGGTGATGAATAGATGTATGAAAATGCATCTTTTTTAGTTGTATATAATTAAACCCGCCAATTAAACAACATATTTTATAACTAGGGGAGATATTTTGAAAAGAATAAGTATAGAAAATTATCAATCAAATAAAGGAGAGTTAATAGACTTATCTAATCCTAGTGATTTTTTAATAGAACATGATTATCGGGCTATTAATATTCCATATCAAAAATTAATGCTTCATCATGAACAATATTTAGATAAAAACAAACCTTATTATCTTATTTGTAGTAAAGGAATTCACAGTGCTAAAGCAACATCCATTTTAGAATACCTAGGTTATGATGTAACGCAAGTCGTAAAAACCAAATAAAATCTTTTCCAAACTCTATTTTTTCGATATAATAGTATAGAGGTTTGATAAAATGGATTATATTATAATTGTTATACTTAGTATTTTACTAATTATTAGTTTAATAATCTTGATTAAACTATTTAAAAATAAACGAAGTGATAATTTAATAACACAACAATTAGGACTCTTAGAAACTAATTTTGTTAAAGAACTAGGGGAATTTAAATATGAATTTTCTAATAATATAAATAAAGATTTTACTAATTTAAATGATAGAATTCAAGAACGTTTATTAATTATGAATGAAAAAGTAAATTCCCGAATTGATGAAAACTTTGAAAAAACTACCAAAACTTTTTCTTCTGTTTTGGAGCGCCTTTCAAAAATTGATGAAGCTCAGAAAAAAATTGATAGCTTATCAACTGAAATTGTATCTTTACAAAGTGTTTTAACTGATAAAAAAACAAGAGGTATTTTTGGGGAAGTAAATTTAAATTATATTTTATCCAGTGTCTTTGGCGACAATAATAAAAATATCTATGAATTACAATATAAATTATCTAATGGCGCTATTACTGATGCGTTAGTTCATGCCCCAGAACCATTAGGAAATGTATGTATTGATTCTAAATTTCCACTAGAAAACTATGAAAGAATGATGAATAAAAGTCTAAGTAAAGAACAACGAGATTTAGCAACCAAATTATTTAAAAGTGATATGAAAAAACACATTGACGCTATTAGTTCTAAATATATTATAGAAGGAGAAACTACTAACCAAGCTCTTATGTTTTTACCAGCGGAGGCTATATTTGCTGAAGTAAATGCTTATCATGCTGATATTTTAAATTATGCATACAATAAAAAAGTGTGGATAACATCACCCACAACTTTAATGAGTACTTTAACAACAGTCTATATGATTATTAAAAATCTTGAACGGAATAAATATGCTAAAGTTATGCAAGAAGAATTAAATCGCTTAGCATTAGATTTTGAACGTTATAAAGAACGTTGGGATAAGCTAAGTAGAAGCATAGACACAGTCAGTAAAGATGTCAAAGATATTCATATTACGACTGAAAAAATAACTAAGAGATTTGATTCCATAAATAAAGTCGATTTTATCGAAAATAATAAAGAGTAAAAATAGCTATAGCTAAACAATAAATCGAAAACTTCCAAAGTTTTCCTTTTTTTACCCAATCACTTAACCATTGATAAGAAAAATAAGTGACAATGCCCGCTGAAATAAGTCCACAAATATAAGGTCCAAATAAATTCATGCTACCAGATGATAAATCTAAAAGACTTAATCCCATTGAAGCTACACTAACAGGAAAATAAAGCATAAAAGTATATTTTAAAGATGCTTTTCTTGATAAACCACATAATAAACAACCCACTAAAACAGTTCCACTACGACTAATACCAGGCATTAAAGCAATAACTTGCATCAAACCAATGATAATAGCATCTTTATAAGTTATATCATTATCTTCTTTTTTTCCATTAGCTTTTCTAACTAAAAATAACGCTATAGCGGTTAATAAAAAAGCAATTCCCAATAATTTAAGATTTAAAGAAAATTTATCAATAGTATCTTTAAATAAAACACCACTTATACCAACCGGAATACTACCAATGACAATTAATAGACAATATTTAAAATCATGATAATATTTCTTTTTATTTTCTTTACTTTGAAAATATTTAAAAAAGCCTTTTATTAATCGAATAATATCTTTTCTAAAAATAAAGAAAATAGCTAAAAAAGAACCGAAATTAACAAATATTTCAAAATTAACATCACTAGCAAAATTAGTATTAAATAAATTTCTTATTAAAACTAAATGACCACTGCTTGAAATGGGAAGTGGTTCCGTTATTCCTTGAATAATTCCTAAGATAATATATTTTATAAATTCCATTATTTTCACCATCCATTATAATTATATAATAAAATTGGCGTTTAAGAAATATTATTTTATATGAAAAAAAATTTATTAATTTTAAGTATTATAATTTCAAGCATTAGTTTATTATTTTGGCTATTAAATTTAAATATTTTAATATTAAATAATAGTTTAGCTAGTTAT
>CANQPR010000082.1 GCA_947625715.1 uncultured Bacilli bacterium | reverse complement strand
AATTCCTTTTTTATTGGGACTTTTCTCTTACAAATTAAATTTTTATTACTTCCGGGAATCTCAAATTTAATTCAATCGTTTATTCACAAGTATAGTATGAGGATTCTAGTTCAAAATTAATTGTTTTTGCTGGGGTTTTTGTTTTATAAAAAGCTTCATTATTTAACACTTTAGTATGTTTTTCTAAATCCACTTTACTTAAATCAATTTCTGTTTCTAAAACTAAATTATTATTAACACCATTGACATTTGATGTCACACCTTCAATTGATGAATAAGCATTAGCTAAAGACTCATAAGTTGTCAATGTATCTTGCGTATAACCACTTACAACTAAACGGTCTTTAATTTTACTTAAATTATAATCTTCATCAAATGAATAAATTAAAGTTTCATTATCTTTGGTACACGTTAAATAAGGATTATTAGTTGTTTCATCAACTTTTAAATTAACTGCAGGATAATCACTTTCATTTTTATCAGTAATAACTAATAGGACTTTATTATTAGTTGTTACCTCAGAAGTTAAAGAATAATTATATGTTACTGAAGCTACAATTTCTTCTTTAGCAATTTTAATTCTTTGCAATAATTTATGTTCACTTGAATATAATTCTAAATAATAAGGTGTATTTACAAACATATTTACAGCCCCATTAACATTAGTAACCATCAAAGTTAATTGATTATTATCTATTTGGGCATTAAAACGATAATTATTAATCATTTTTTCGACTGGATTACTTAAATCTAAATATTCAACATCCATAGTTTCTTTATTCTCTTCCTCTTTTGTTTCATTATTTGGATTAGTTATGATGGGAGTATTTGTCACCGATGTATTACTACCTTTTAAATTATCTATCCAAGTTGTCAAATTAGGCAAAATCAAAATTAAAACTATTAAAAATATAAAAATAAATAAAACAATAAATGGATTTCCTTCTTTTTTATTACATTCACCAATTGTTGTTGGCATTAATTCAACATTATTAATAACAACATTTTCATATGGATTATTTTTTTTCTTTTTCATACCTTTCACCCTTTTACCAAGAATATTGTAACATAACAAAAAACATTATGCAACGTACATAATGCTTTAAATTTGCTTGATATTTACCACTTATTTAATCTTTAGGTTTAAATATTAAAGCTAAAACAAAGGCACATATAATAGAACTTACAATAGCACTACTAGCTTTTGTAAGAAGTCCACTTACAAAACCTAATAATTGCATTTCATGATATCCTGTGTAAGCACCTTGGTATAAAACATGGCCAAAATTAGAAATTATCATGGTTGCTCCGGCCCCTGAAAAATCAATTAGTTTTTGATAGATGCCAAAAAATGATAATACAACCCCTAAAACGGTAAATAAACTTGTAACATGACCTGGTGTCAATTTGGTATTATCCAAAATAATTTGGCCTACCAAACAAAACAATCCCCCAACTAAAAATGAATTTAAAAAAATCACGATATAACCTCCAAACTAACAGCATGACTAATAGCTGGAATAGATAATTTTTGATTAACAAATAAAGGCGAATGCAAAGAACCGGTTCCAACAATTAAGATTTTTTTATATTTTTTTTGTTTTAAAATTTTACTAAATAAATATAAGGGTAAAACTACTGGTCCACTAGCTCCAGAATTAACATTTTCATTATCATCTTTATATATATCAATACCACAATCAATTTGATTTTTAAGTTTTATATTAGCTGTTTTTTCTAAATAAATTTTTAATAATTTTGAACCAACTATTCCTAAATCACCTGTTAAAATAACATCGTAATAATCAGGTTGTCTATTTAAATCATTTAAATGCCTCATAATTGTATCGGCCCCAGCGGGAGCCATAATTGCACCCATATTAGATACATCACTAATACCCATATCAATAACTTTTCCTATTGTATAGCTTTCAATCTTAATTGGGGTTATTTCATTTGTTAATAAAGTTGCAACGGATGCGGTTGTCGTAAATGTTGATGTCTTTGCTTTAGGCGCTCCATACTCTATTGGAAAACGAAATTGTTTTTCCGCATGTAAGTTATGAGATGAACTAACAACTATTCCCCTTTCTTTTTTCTTGTTTTCTAATAATTCACAAGCAAATATTAAACTTTCACAAAAAGATGCACAGGCACTGTAAACACCTAAAAAAGGAATATTATATTTACTTGCTGCATAACTAGAAACACTAACTTGATTAGATAAATCACCACCAATTATAAAATTTATATCATTATGTAATAATCTATTTTTATTAAGTAAACTATTTATTACGACTTGTTGCATTTTTATTTCTGCTTGTTCAAAAGTCTTTTCTCCATAGTAATAATCACTCATAATTAAATCAAAATTTTTAATTGCTCTTTCTTTGGGCCCGACAAGGATAAAATTATCTTTTATATATACGCCATTTATTTTTTTACTAGCCATATATAATCACTCCTAAAATACTAAAGAAAAAAGCACTAATTATTCCATATAAAATAACACTTCCAGCTAATTTAAAAAAACTCATACCAAGGCCACTAATCATTCCATCTAAGCGAACATCAAGGCTAGATGAAGTCATGGAATGGGCAAAACCAGTTGTTGGTATTATTAAACCACACTGGCATTTTTTAACAAAGTTATCAAAGAAACCTAAAGCGGTTAATAAAGATGCAATAAAAATCGTAATTATACAAAGCCAAATATATGATTCACTAACTTCCATACCAAATGTAACTTGTAGGATACTTGCAATAACTTGGCCTATAAAACAAACGGATCCACCCACTAAAAAAGATACTATAGCATTTTTTAATTTGGGTTCTTTGGGTTTATTTTCCTTAACGATTTTTTGATATTCATATTTATCCATATTTTTCCTCCATTTTTATTATGAAAAAAGTTTTTAAAAATATACACCAAAAAAACAGAAGATTTTTACTTCTGTTTTAATGAATTTTTGACACAGTCAGCAGATTCTTTAATATCATCCATAGCACATTCCATCATATTTTCGGCTTTCCTTTTTATTTTAGGGTCAGCTAACATATATGTTGCAAGTGCCATTCCTCCTGCCATACCTATGCTCATAGAGATAAGTGTCTTTTTCATTTTCTCACCTCTACATTAGTATGCGCCTATTCATTAAAGATATGCATTATTTTTTCATATAGTAGTGTCTTACGATTCATGGCATAATCATTATTTACAGCTTGTAAGAATGCCACTTTATCACCAACAATTATTAAACTATTTTTAGCTCTTGATACCCCTGTATATATTAATTTATTATAAAGCATCTTATGATAATTTTTACTAATTGGTAATATAACATGTTTAAATTCACTACCTTGACTTTTATGAATTGTCATTGCATAAGCATGTTTAATATTATTTAATTCCTCTTTTTTATAAGTTACTAAATTACCATCAAAATCAATGGTTACTAAGACATTTTTCTTAGGCGTATTAACTTCTTTAATATTTATTATATGACCAATATCCCCATTATAAACATTACAATCAGGATTATTTACTAATTGCAATACTTTATCATTTTCTCTAAAAGTTACATCAAAATAAGTTACTTCTTTTTTTAAAGTACTTTTTTTATTCATTAATCCTTGAATTAATTCATTTAAATTATCAATTCCATTTTCCCCCTTATACATAGGCGCTAATATTTGAATATCATCAATGTTAATCTTTTTTTCAAGACATTTTTCACATATTTGTTTTATAGCATCTTTTAAATTAGCATTACTACATTCCACAAAATTATAATCATCTTTTTTCAAGAAAACATTTTCACTTAAAGATTTTTCTTTAATTTCTTGAGCAAGAATAGGAATATATGAATTTTCACTTTGGCGATATATGGTATTTAAAGGACAAAACGAAAACATTTCACTTTTTACTAAATCTGCTAATATATTTCCTGCTTTTACACTAGGAAGTTGAAAGGTATCACCTACTAAAATTAGTTGTATATCATCATTTATTCCTTTTAATAATGAAGAAAATAAATAACTATCAATCATGCTTGTTTCATCGACAATAATTAATTTTTGAATATTTTTATTGAATTCATTTATTTGAAATTCATCAGTTTCTTTATTCCATTTTAAATAACGATGAATAGTCATAGCTTTTAGGCTTGTTGATAAAGCTAATTTTTTACTGGCTCTTCCTGTTGGGGCTACTAAAGCTATATTACTAGCAATATCAATATTACTTAATTTGTGCATTTCAATATATAATCTTGTAATAGCATTTATAATTGTTGTTTTACCTGTTCCAGGACCCCCTGATATAATTGTCACCCGATTTGTTAAAGCATTATATATAGCATCTTCTTGATTAGCATTATAAAAAACCCCTAAATCTTCTTCCAACCTTTTAATGCGGTCTTTATAATTTTTAATTTTTATTGGTGGTAAATTAGAAATATCATATAATCGTTTAGCAATTGTTTTTTCCATTTCTTGATATTTATTTAGTATAATTTTATCATCATAAATTGTAATTATTTGTTCATTTTCTAATAATTCTAAATAAGGATTTAATTCTAACATTGTTAAAGTTAATTGATAATTATGTTTTAATACATCAACTATTTCTTCTCTTAAATAATATGTATCGCCATTAGTTTCACTTAAAGTTTCCATAGCTTCAATCGTACATTCTTTAATTCTAACTAAATCATATAAATCATGATTATTTTTAAATATTCTATCTAACTTAGCAAAAGGAACAATATCTTTAAAGCAATATAAATTTTCTTTAATATGTATAGTTGTACTTGGTCCAAATTTTTTAACAATTGAAGTTGCTTCATTTATTGTAAATCCTAATTTTTTTAATTCAATTAATATATCATCTATTTGCGAATACCTAATTAAAGAATCATAAATTTTAATAGCTCTTGCTTCTGTCATATTAGGTACTAATAATAAATTGTTTTTATCTTCTTTTATTAAATCTAGAGCTTTTTCTCCTAGGGTATCTACTATTTGTTTGGCACTTCTTTGTCCACAACCTTTGATTAAATTAGAAGACAAAAATTCAATTATGGCATCTTTTCCTTCGGGTTTTATTTTTTCATAAGAAGAAAATTTGTATTGATAACCATATCTTTCATTTCGAATATATTCCCCATATAAAATATAAGATTCTTCTTCATTTGGTTCTAATATAATTCCTGTTATTGTAATGGTTTTATTTACTTTTTCTTCTAAACTTTCATCATTGGTTTCTTTGATTTTAAATGTTCCTACAAAAAAACCTGTATCAGAAGAAAAGATTGTTGAACGTATTTTTCCTTTGATGTATTCCATTGTTAACCACCTGTAATTATTTTATCATAAAAATC
>CANQPR010000081.1 GCA_947625715.1 uncultured Bacilli bacterium | reverse complement strand
GAATAATTTATTTGATAAGGGAGAAATTATTTAAAAACTTCCATAACTTTTATCTTGACATATTACCAGATGTCTTTATTTTACTTTATCATAAACTATTTTTCTTGAACGATATATTTGATTTTCTTTTAAACTGTTTATATAATCACATGGATTTAAATTAGGTGTATTAACTAATAATTTTGCCCATACATCAATTAAATTTTTATTAATTTTTAATGATTCTAAATAATTAAGATACTCATAAAATTCATCAATTGATAAATTATTGATATTTTGGCCATATAAATAGTTTAATATCATAATAGAGTAACAGTATAAATCGGTATTTTCATTAGGAATTACATAACCAACATGGTAATTACTTTCTGTTTCATTTATTATTTGATATTTGTTTTCATTATTATTTAATAGACCACATGGAGTTAAGTAACGAGAGGCAAAAATCATATTATTTTTAATTTTACAACTGTCAAGGTCAATAACTCCCATTTGTTGATTGTTGGGATTAATAATAAAATTAGCTTCATGTAAATCATTTATAAATACGTCATCTAATGACGTGTATGTTCTAATATTATGAAGTTGTTCTAATATTTCCCCAACTTTTTTTAAATAATAAAGATGCTCTTTATAATCCATTTTTGTTTTTAAAATTGTTGCTAAATTAACACCATCAGCTTTGGGAATGGTAAAGCCTTCCACTGTATCATTAACTGTTACTAAAGCATCAGGTATATAAAAAGATTTTGGTAAATATTCTTTCATATTATTTAACATTTCTATTGTATATAGTTTACTTCCAAAAATTTTTCCTTCAATATGATATAGTCTTTTAAAGACTTTTTCTTCGCCATGATAATTATAGTTATAAACTGAACCTTCAGTATTCATTATTTCTTGTGTTAATTGTAATAGACTTAAACTGTTAAAAACTTTTTTAGACATTCTAATTACTTTCATATTTTCCCCCATTTAATTAGGTCTAAACATAAGGTAATATAACAAAAGGACCCCCTAATTTCTTAGGTGATATAATAGCAAAAAAAAGGCAAATTGTCAAATTCACCTAATTTTTTTCCATTAATGATGGCGTATCTTGCATTTCTTTTGGAATAGCTATATCCATGTATTGTAATATTGTTGGCGCAACATTTGTTAAGTCACCATTTTCTTTTAATTTTACTTTTTTATCAGTAATTATAAAGGGAACTTTACTTAATGTATGGGTAGTAACTTTATTACCAGATTCATCAAGCATTTGATCGGCATTACCATGATCAGCTAATAATATTAATGTATAAAAGTTTTCCATTGCTTTTTCATATAATAATTTTAAACATAAATCTACGGTAGTGACAGCTTTTATGGTAGCATCTAGATTACCTGTATGTCCCACCATATCAGGATTGGCATAATTAACAAAAATAAAATCATAATCTTTATCCATGCACTGTACCACTTTTTTTGTAACATCAACAGCACTCATTTCCGGTTTCAAATCATAAGTGGCAACTTTAGGGCTTGGAATTAAAAATTTTTGACAATTTTCTAAAGAATTATTATTCTCACCATCAAAGAAATAAGTAACATGGGCATATTTTTCTGTCTCAGCAATTCTTGCTTGACTTAAACCTAGTTTAGATAAATATACACCTAAAGGATTTTCAATGATGGGCATTTCTAAAAAATTATTAGTTTTAATTTTGCTATCGATAGGGAAAAAAGTGTATACCGTTGTATCAGCTTGTGATTCCATTAGAAAATCATCAAAGTTTTTTTCTTTAAAGACCGCTAAAATTTGTTTAGAACGATCAGTTCGAAAATTCATCCATATAATAACATCACCATTTTTGATTTTTTGAAAATCATTGGTTTTCATTGGTGGTAGAAATTCATCAGTTATTCCATCTTCATAACATCTTTTTAGCATATATGGAACACTGCTTCCTGCCATACCGATTCCTCTTGTTATTAACTTAAAATATTTTTCTGTTCGATCCCATCTTTTATCGCGGTCCATAGCATAATAACGACCACATATACTAACAATTTTTCCAGCATTATTTTCTTTTAATTCTTTACTTAGGGTATCATAATAAGTATAAAAACTTGTTTCACTAGTATCTCTTCCATCACTTATGACATGAAAATTTATATCTTTGATGCCATTTGTTATAAGAGCTTTGTACATTTTTAAAAAATGGTTTATATCAGAATGAACTAAGCCATCACTTAGTAACCCCATTATATGAACGGTTTTGTGATTTTCTAATATATCATCTATCATGCTTTTAAAAACTTCGTTTTCCATCATATCAGAATCTAAAAATTCACTTACTAATTGCCCACGTTGCTTAATTTTTCTTCCTGCCCCAATGGTTAGATGACCAACATTACTGTTACCAAATTGATTTTCAGCTAACCCAACTTTCGTTCCTGATGCTTCTAATAGGGCATGAGGATAATCATTCCATAATTCTTCAAAATGAATGGGATTAGCTAATTTAACTGCATTTCCTAAATTATTATTTGATAAACCAAAGCCATCAAAAACGATTGTTAATATTTTTTTCATTTTTTCACCTACAAACATTGTATCACAATATTTTAAAGATGTAAAAAACTCATTAAGCGTTTAGCATATAACTTCCTAATCTTAAGGCATCACTTACTGTTACTAAAAATTCTGAATTAGTTGGTTTAGAACGGTCAAAGTCAATACTATTACCAAATAATTTATTCATAATTTGATAATCCCCACGATTCCAAGAAATTTCTATGGCATGACGTATAGCTCTTTCAACTCTTGTTGGTGTAGTATTATGTCTTTTAGCTATTTCTGGATATAAAACACTAGTGATACCACCAATAAAATCGGTATTACGATATAATAATAATATCCCTTCTCTTAAATATTGATAACCTTTGATTTGCGATGGAACCCCAAGGTTATGAAGTAGTTGACTAGTTTGAATTTCTAAATTTTGATCAACTTCTTTAATAACTGTAAATTTTGATTGAACTTCCATTATTTCTAAAACTCTTTGTTCAAGTGATTTCAAATCAATAGGTTTAAGCATAAAATAATCAACTTTATATTTTTTTAACATTCTTAAACTATAATCTTCTAGATAACTACTTAAAACAATTACTTTTTGACTCATATTGTTTTGAGCCATTTCTTGTAATATAGCTATCCCATCCATTCCTGGCATGATTAAATCTAAAAAGATAATATCAATATCAGGATTTTCTTTTAAGTATTCAATTACTTTACTTCCGTTGTTAATTTGTTGTACTACGCGAATATTTTCGCTGTTACTAAAATACTTCACGACATTATTTGTAAACTCCATATTGTCATCTACTACTAATGCTTTAATTTTTTCCATATTTTTTTCTCCTCTAGTACCTTAATTTACAACATCCAAAAAAATCATAACAAACATTTCGTCAAAATACTAGAAAATACTTTGTCTTGTTGTGTCTACTTATGTCGAATATTGAATGATTTTGACTTTTATCGTTAATAAAAAAGATTTTTTAGGTCTAAACAACTATGTCCTAAGACTAAACCATCAATTATTTTGACGTTTATAAGTTCTTTAAAAGTATCTTTATTTATACCGCCTCCATAATATAGAGGAAAAAGATATTGGTAGCGGTTATTCATGATGTTTTTTAAAGTTTTAAAGATACTTATTATTTCATTTTTATTTAAAGATGCTTCTTTTCCTATTAACCAACTTGGTTCATATATAAAGGTTATTTTTTTATAATATTGTTTTTTTACCTCTTGTAGTAGATAATCCATGTCTTTGGCTAATTTAAGAATTGTGTATTGATAATTATGTTCTGTGAAATTATCACTTAAAAAAATATAGACATCTAAATCATTTTTAAGGCATTCATTTAATTTTATTTTTATAGTTTTTAAGTCTTCATTTGCTTCAAAGTGATTTAATAAAATGGCTTTTACATCAAGACTTTTTAACATTTTCGCACTTACTTCTCCAGTGTGAGCAAAATCATTATAGGCACTTACGTTTTGAGCTCCTAGTTTATATTTTTTGGAGTGCATTAGGGGTAAGTAACAAAAAGATGGGCAAACGATAATAGGAAAAGAAAGTTGTTCAAGATTATTTTTGTATTGTATTATTTCTTTTAAGGTAAAATTCATTTTTAAGTTAAATATCAAGGGTTTCAATATCATCACTTCCTTCAATGATATTTTCTATAGCCACTAATTTACCTTTGGCGATGTAGTCTAAAGTTGCTCCACCCCCACTAGATATATAGGTGAAAGCACTGGTGTAATTAAGATTGTTAATACTACTTGTGGCGTCTCCTCCTCCTGCAACAACAATTGCTTTGCTTTGTTTTAATATTTCAAATATTTCTTTAGTTCCGTTAGCAAATTTAGGATTTTCATAGTATCCTACTGTACCATTAATAAAGATGGTTTCACTTTCCATAATCGCGGTTTTATATTTAGCAATTGTTTTGGTTCCAATATCTAAAATCATATCATTATCATTTATTTTGTTAATAAGTTTGTATTGGACATAATCAGGTGAATAGGTTGTACCAACAATAGCATCAAGGGGTAACATAAATTTATTTCTGTATTTAAATAATAGTTCTTTCATTTTATCAATGACCATTTTATCATCACTACTTAAAGATTCACCAATGTTAAAACCTAGGGCTTCTAAACAGGTATTAGCAATACCCCCACCACATAGTAAATAATCACATTTAGGAAGTAGAGATTCAATTAACGGTAATTTATCATCAACTTTAGCTCCACCCATAATTACGGTAAAAGGATGGATAGGATGAATTACAAGGCGATTTAACATACCAATTTCTTTTTGCATTAAAAAGCCTAAGCAACTAGGAAGATATTTACTTATGCCATAGGTTGAAGCATGGCGACGATGAGCACAGCCAAAAGCATCATTGACAAAAATATCTCCAAGACTTGCCCAAAACTCAGATAGCTGAGCATCACAATTGCTTTCTAAGCGATTGGGTATATCCATGAAGCGGGTATTTTCTAAAACAAGAATTTCCCCACTTACCATTGCATTGACTCTTTTAACAACATTGGTACCATAATTTTCTTTCGAAAAATATACTTCTTTATTTAATAATTCTTTTAAGTGTTGCGCAATAGGTTCTAAAGAATACTTTTTTTTGTCTTCAACATTTCTTACTTTACCTAAGTGACTTAAGATAATAATTTTACAATTTTCACTTAATAAATAGTAAATAGTTTCTAAAGTATTTTTGATTTTAGAATCATCTAAAATTTGACCATTTTTCATAGGCACATTATAATCAACTCTTAGTATAATTTTTTTATTACTTATAACATTATCCTGTAAATATTTTTTCATTTTATCGACCCCGTTATCATTAATATTATAACGAATAATGTTTATTTTATCAATTAACTTTGTATCTTTATGTTAATCCTTTTTTAAAATGTATACGTATCATTAGTTAAAATGTATACGTACTTATGTTGTATAATATCTCT
>CANQPR010000080.1 GCA_947625715.1 uncultured Bacilli bacterium | reverse complement strand
GAACCGCCGTATACCGAACGGTACGTACGGTGGTGTGAGAGGGAAAATAGTCATAAAGTTTTCTCTACTCGATTTTATAACTAAAACTTATAATATATAAATAATTGATATTAGAATTGTCTAATATTTGAATATATAATTAAATTAGGTGATGTTGATATGCTTACAAAAGGTTATATAGATTTGCATATTCATACTTTTAATTCTGATGGATATTTTTCTCCAACAAAAATTATTGATTTATCGAAAACAAATAATACTAATTTTATTGCAATAAGTGATCATGATACAATTAATGGATTAAATGAATTCCATAGAAACTTACAACCTGGAATGATAGGGGTTGATGGAGTTGAATTTTCTTCCTTTACTCAATTAGAAAATAAAAAGGTAAAATTGCATATTTTAGGATATGGTTTTGAAAAAAATAATATTGAATTGTTAAAATTATTGAATGAACAAAAAGAAAAGAGATTAAAATCACATAAAGAATTATTAGAATTTTTAAAACAACAATTAACTGAATTGCCAGAAAAAAGTATTTCTCAAATTGATATGGAAAGATATTGTTGGTTTGATAGAGAAATTATTAAATGTATGGAACAAGAAAAATATTCTCCAGATATAGTTGAATATTATAGAGAATACTTTAAAAAGAATAAATTCAGTTATGGAAAAGAGTATGATTTAGAAGCAAGCAAAGTTATAGATGGAATAAAATCTGCCAATGGACTAGTAGTATTAGCACATCCAATGGCCTATAAATTATCAAGGGAAGATATTACAAAAATTATAAGAAAACTTACTGAATTAGGAATAGATGGAATAGAAGTTTATCAATCTGATTGTAGTTATGAAGATAGTTTGTATTTAAATGAAATAGCAAAAAAGTATGATTTACTTTGTTCTGTTGGAAGTGATTTTCATAGAATTACCAATTCTGATGGGAGATTAATAGGGCGAGGTATAAATGATAATTTATGTATAGAAGAGACTTCCCTAACAAATAAAATATTAGAGAAAAAAATGTATTTTAAAGGAGGCAAGTAAAATGAAAGTTTTTATTTCTTGTCCATTTACGGGTTTATGTGATGAAACAAGATATGAAATAAAAGAAGAATATAAACCTTTTTTCACCAATCTTACAACAAAATTAGAAGAAATGGGATGTGATTACTATCTAGCAATAAAAAGAGAAAATTGGGGAATAGACCATAAAGGACCAGAAGAATGTACAAAAAGTGATTATGAAGGAGTAAAAAATAGCGATATATTGATAGTCATTCCAGGAAACAATGAATCAAATGGTATTTCAGGAGGTGTTCATGTAGAATTAGGTTGGGCATCTGCTTTAGGGAAAAAAATACATATATTGTTAGAAGATAATTTTTCATATTCTCCTGTATTATTAGGTCTTAATTCATTAACTTCTACTCAATATCATAAATGTAACGCATTTTTGAAAAAATCTATGTTAGATGAAATTGAAAAGATTGTTAAAGACGAATTAAAATTGAAAGTAGGAATGTAGTTATGTATTTAAAGTTAATAGACGAGAATCCAAAAGAAATAATTAAATTTTATGAAAAACCATTTTACGTATATTTATCATTGTCTAATTTATGTAATGCAAATTGTGTTTTTTGTGAGGTTAGAACAAACAAAGAAAAAAAGTGTTGCATCAATGTAAAGCATGTAATTGATGAATTAGCAGAATTAGGTACACAATATATTCATTTTACCGGTGGTGGAGAACCATTTATCAATGATGATATTTTTGAATATTTAGAATATTGTACTAAAAAAAATATTAAAATTATTTTAATATCTAATGGTCTTAATTTAACTGAAGAAAAAATAAAAAGGTTAAGTAATTACAATATCAAAGCTATTTTTTTCTCAATAGATAGTCATAAACCTGAAATACATGATCAATTAAGAAGAGTGGATGGAATTTGGAATAAGGCTACAACAAATATCAATTTAATCAAAAAATATATGCCTAATATAAAAATAGTATTAAACCATGTTTTAAATAAAAAAAATATAGATGACTTTGAAATGTTTATTAGAATGAAAGAAAATTACAATTTTGATTATATAAACCCAATTGTAATTAAAGATTGTGATGAATTGTTCTTTGATGAACAACAAATAGAAAATTACAATTTAAAATTAGATTACTATTATCATTTAGCAGAGAGTTTAAATATAGAATTTTTATCTGATAATATAGATTTCTTTAATAGGAAAGTTAGTAATTTAGGAGATAGATTTAATAATATAGATTTAAAATGCATATATCCTTCATATTGTGCGTTTATAGATGCTCCTACTGGTTTTGTATATCCTTGCGATTGTAGTATTCATAGAGATAGAAAAATATATAAAATTGGAGAATTGAAAAAACAATCTTTTAGAGAAATATGGAATGGAGAACTACGAAAAAGCTTAAAGGATAAATTACTTAATAGTGAACTTGATTGTAAAACAAAATGTGATGAAGCAAACTGTCAATTTAATAAGTGTATTTTAAAATTAAAAGGAGAATAAGAATATGAGAATTTTGGTATCAGCTGAAAGTTTTGGATATGGACCAATAACCACAGGATTAAATGTTGTAAAAGAATTAAAAAAGTATGACAACGTAACATTAGACTTTATAGGCTCTGGTATTGCTTTAGAACAAGCTAAATTAAGTGGTTACTTTGATAAATTTTATTTATGTGATACTTATGATTTTGATAGTTTATATAAGAATATTAATATATTTAAATCATATAACATATTTTTATCTGCTGAAAATGTAAATGGTGCAATTTTTGCACTTAAAAATGGTCTAGTTAATACATATTATTTGGATAATTTAATGTGGATGTGGGATAAAATACCAGAGGAACTTAATGAGGTAAAGAAGTATTTTATTTCTGAAATTATCCCATGTCAAGAAAACTATAAGCGAATTGGCAATAAAATAAAAAATCCTGTTTTTGTAGGACCTATTAGAAAAGTAGAAACAAAAAAGTGCAAGCCACTAAATCAGTTAATGATAAGTATCGGTGGTGCAGAATCATTTTTGTTAGATCATTCACTAATAATAAATTTTTATAATAATTTAATCAATGATATTTTAAATACTAAAAGTATAAATCAATTTTCTTCTATAATAATTTGTGGTGGAAGTGGTGTAATCAATAATCTTAAAATAGAAAATAAAAGTCCTATTATTAAAAAATGTACTTTATCAAATGAAGATTACTTAAAAGAAATGGAAAAATCAAAATATTGTATTATGGCATCAGGATTAGGAAACTTTATAGAGTCAATAGGAAAAGATAAAAATATTATGTATTTACCAGCAATAAATTATAGTCAATTACAACAGCTTGATTATTATAAGGAACAAAAATTTGGATTTAAAATTCTTAATTGGTCAGATTTTGATTTTTATAAAAACATTCCTAAATATTTAGATGAAGAAACTGGTGTAAATTTAGTCGTTTCAAATATTAAAGAGTATTTATCTGGAGATTATAGAAAATTTGTTAATAAAATGGTTGATGAATTTTTTAATGAAGATCAAAACCAATTTTATTCAATAAGGAATGATTATGTAGAACATTTTGAAAAGGATGCTTCAAAAAAAATTGCAAATATTATTTATGAGGAAAATAAATGAGGTGAAAGTATGATGATACCAAATGATCCATTTTTAGGTACACACTATATTGGAAGAGAAGAACAAAAAGCAGTAAGAAAAATTTTAAAGAGTAAAAGTTTATTTCGATATCATGGACCAAATCTTTTATATAAAACAGATGAATTTGAAAAGAATATGGCAAAATATCTTAATGTTAAATATGTGTTAGCTTGTTCAAATGGGGCAGCAGCTATTAAATTGTCTTGTATTGCCAATGGAATTGGACCTGGAGATGAAGTTATTATGTCGCCATTTACATTTATTGCTTCTGCAAGTAGTGTTTTATCATGTGGTGCTGTTCCAAAATTTGTAGATGTTGATGATACAATGAATATTGATCCATCAAAGATTGAAGAAAATATTTCAACAGGAACGAAAGCTATTTTAGCGATTCACATGCAAGGACAACCCTGTGATATGAAAAGTATAATGAAAATAGCCAAAAAACATAATTTAATTGTAATTGAGGATGCTGCACAGGCTTTTGGTTCAGAAATAGATGGCAAGAAAACTGGAACAATAGGAGATGTTGGTGCTTTTAGTTTACAAGCAGGAAAGACGATTACTTGTGGTGAAGGTGGATTTATTGCTACAAATAATAGAAAAATATATCAAATAGCAAAAATGTATCACGATAATGGAGGATATAGAGTTGGCTGCGATTATCCTACATGGGAAAATGGACAAACAATTTATGGAGAAAATTTTAAATTAACAGAAATCCAAAGTGCTATAGCAAATGAACAATTAAAAAAGGTCAATAAAATATTAAATAAGCAAAAGCAAGTATATGAGTATATTGTAAATAATTTAGATACTGACTTTTATAAATTACGACCACATATTGATAATAGTAGATTAGTTCATTCAAACATTGCAATAGAATTTTCTTCGCAAGAAGAGTGTCAGCAGTTTATAAAATATATGAACAAATTTGGAATAGGTTTTAATATATATTGTAGTAATTTGATTAACCACTTTGATACATTTAAGTATAAGACGTCATGGCATAGTTCCAATTTTCCATATAATGTTTCTAATTATGAAGATAAAGAATGTCCAAACACAGAAGATTTATTTAGAAGAGTTGCTTGGTTTAGTTTATCCGCTTCTTTAAAACCAAAACATTTAAAATTTATCGTAAAAAAATTAGAGGATTTTAAAAATGAATTTTAGTACGTCAGATGTTTGGAACAATTCTATTATTTTGAGATATCCGATTGATAAAATTAGAAAAATTGGAAATCTTTATTTTGTCGAAAATGAAAACATATTAAAATGCCAACATTTTTTTGATTTTGATATTGGAACTAATGTATTAGATTCTCTAAAAGTCCAAGTTTTGAATCATAAAAAGATTAAATTTAATTATATAAATGATTCAGAATTACTAAAAAAAATTAAAAATTGGGCGAACGAAAACCAATTTACTTATGAAATAATTGATAAATGGGAAGCACCTTTGTTATTTTTGGATACAGATATAAAAGACTATTTAAAAAATAATTTTCACTCTCAAATAAGAAAAAATTACAAAAATTATATAAGAAATAAAAATAATTATAAATTTTATAATTCATCTATTGATGATGTAATACATCTTTGGAATTATGTACTTGATATAGATTTTCATTCTTGGAAAAAAGAAGAAAATTCTGATATGAAAAGTTTGGATAGAGAAGATTTACAATATTTACCTTTTTTATTAAAAAATAATAAAAATAGTAATTTAGTGGTAGTATGTGATTTAAATGATAATCCGTTGGCTTACTCTTTAATGTTTAAAAATGATAATGGATGTTGGTATGCAGTAAAGTGGGGAGCCTCTACAATTGGACGAAAAAATTACATTGGTTTCTTTAGTTTATTCAATCATTTAGAGTATTTATATGAAAAAGAAAATCATATATTTTTAGATTTTTGGGGAAGAAGAAGCTTTGTATATGATTCTTTAAAAAATGAGAGTATTGTAAGAAACCATATAGTCATTTATAAGAAGGAGGAGTAATATGCATATAGAAGTTGGTAATATATATGAAATTCCTAACATAAACGATAAAATTGATGCAAGTTTTAATGGTA
>CANQPR010000079.1 GCA_947625715.1 uncultured Bacilli bacterium | reverse complement strand
GGAAGTTATATTTTAACTTTAAATAATATAACTGATAATGATATTGAAATAATTAGTATCACTTTAGAAGAAGATACCATATGTAAAGATAATCATTGTCTAAATATGGGGTATATAATAAAAGATAATCCTAACAATCATTATTACTTTGGTTCATCTAATATAAATGGTTATGAAATACTTAATAGTAACATTAATACTATCATCAATAATAACCATACTAAAAATGTTATAAGTATGCCTATTCAATTAAAATCTAAAGAAAAAGGTCTTGAATTATCATTACTTTGGAAGTGGCTTGATAAAGATGATGAATTAGATACATACATTGGTAATCTAGCGGCGATTGATGAAAATACTCGTTATACCTTAACCTTATCAATTCAATACAAAACGAGTGTATGTAAAGGTGGAGGATAAAAATGCAAAAAATTAAAATGCCAATCTTTAGTACTTTAACTATTATCCTCATTTTAATATTAAGTTTTAATATTTATAATTTTCTTAATATTCAATTATTTCATCAAAAGTTAACTACCGTAAATGGCTATGCATTATTAAAAGTTGTTTCTTATTCAATGGAACCAACCATAAAAAAAGGGGACTTAATTGTCATAGATACTTTAGATAATAATTATTTTGTTGATGACATTATAACTTTTAGTGATAATGATAACACTCTTGTTACCCATCGCATAGTAAATATTGATAACGATATTTATATAACCAAAGGAGATAGTAATGATACTGTTGATGAAGGAATAAAAAAAGATAAAATTATTGGTAAATATAAATTTAAAATATCTTTCTTAGGGCAACTAATAACTTCCCTAAAAAATCCCTTAGTCAGTGGCTTAATCTTTGTAATTGGTATTTGTCTATGTTACTTAATAAGTATGAAAACTGAAAAAATAGATATAAATGAACAAGAATATAACGAATTTTTAAAAGAAAAGAATAAAAAGGATAACCAGAAAAACAAAAGAAAGAAGTGAAGAGTTTGAAATGGTTTATCAAAAATAAAAGATTTCGTCAAAATTTAGTTAAATGGATAATAATGTATGTGGGAGTCCTCGTTTGTTTTACTACTGTGGTAACATATTCTAAATATATTTCCAAAATGGTTAATACTGATAGTGCAAGAGTTGCCAAATTTGATGTAACAATTAATCCTTTAAACTGCAATCCTACTTTAAACGATGAAACTAAAAAATGTAACATCGGTATTAATAGACCAACAAGAATTGATTATGCATTTTCTGTTGATACAACAAACATTGAAGTTCAAACACAACTATATATTTATTTTTACATCAACAAATCATTCATTTTAAATCCTAGCTTAAGTAGTGATGCCATAAAAAATGCAACAGACGTTGGGTTAAGAAGAATCAATAATGTTGATTATGAAGTATATAAATTTACAGATAACATTGATATAGCAGATGTAAATAGAAAGTTAAAAAAAGAATACATCATTAGTGTCAAATATAATTCATTAAGTAAATTATATGATGAAGTAATTGATGATGCGTCATTAAATGATATTGTGCGCGTTGGTTATTCAGCTATGCAAATAAAAATGTAGTATGGGGGAAAATGATTCATGAAAAATTTTTTGATACAGAATAAAAAGGTTGTGTTAATTAGTTACTATATACTGATAATTTTGGGTATCATTAACTTTACCGTTTTTAATACCACCAACTCCAAATACATCAAAGATGTTGATTATGCCTTAATATATGAAAATAAATTAAATAAATTATATCAAGGAAAAATAAATGGTGTCTTTAGTAAAACCAATTCTTCTAAAGAAACTCTAGCCCTTAGATATAATTTTAATCGTGATGAATTAGGCCTTGGTAATTTAGATGAATACTATCTAGAAGTAAGTAATGGATGTAGTATAACAGGTGCACAAATAATTGATAATACGATTACTTTTTCTAATACTAATAAAGAAAAAAGTGAAATTGACTTTCTAGTAACCTGTCCTATTGATTCTATCGAAGTAAATAACTCTTTAGTTGTTAATTTAAAAGTATTGGAAAAAATAAATGATGAAGATAAATTCTTATATTTAACTAGTGATTATGCAATTTTAAAACATGATTTTTTAAATAATTTTCCAACCATAACCAAAGAACAACTAGAAATTGAAGAAAGCAATTTACCCAATCTTTATGATATGTTAGTAAACTGGGTTAATACTTATTATATTTTACCATATGATGAATTTAATGTTCCTAATTCACCATTAGTTGAAATAAAAGAATATTTACTTCCTTATAAAAATGTTCAAAAAGAAACTGTAAATACCATAAAATTAAATGGCTTAAATGTATCCTTTGATAATGTTAATCATAAATATATAATAACTTTAACCAATAATTTCATTGGTTATGCAAGAACTAAATACTATCAAGAAAATGCTGATAATTCTTATGAAATGTATTTTTCAACCACTGAAAATCTAAAAGAAATATTTACTTGGTATCTTAATACTTATTTTTATCAAGATGAAAAAAATGTTCAAAGTATTATCGATGATTATTTCAAAGCCAAAAATCTTGATATAGCTTCCTTTATTTTAAATCAAGATAAGAATTTCCAAAATTTAAATATCGATGGTTTAGCGTGGACTGGTGATATAAATGCTGTTATTGAAAAACGAATTAATATCAAAAATTTATTAAATTATGCGAGAAATTATCAAAAAAGTCCTATTATTTTGGAAGTAACCAATATGATTAGTATGTTAAGTGAATATCGAACTAAATTAAAAGAAGTATATAGTGAGAAAATATCCCAAACAATGCTTGATAATTTAAATAAAACTACTAATTATTTTGCCAAAGCTATGTTAAGAAATGGTAAAACGACTACCCCTGTTGAAGCAAAAAGCTTTAATAACTATTATATTGATTATGATGAAACAAATAAAAATTATATTTTATTAAATGCTTTTTCTAATTTAGATAATTTATATAACTATGGGTCAATAGAAGTTTTAAAAATAAGTAGAGAAACTAATGAATTAAATAATTTAGTTATTGATGAGATAACAATTATTAATGGTGATGAAGAAACATATGAAAGTGATGTACCTCTTACTGATGAAGAAAAAAGTAGGCAAATGCAAATTACCATCAGTGTTAATATAGACGATGTAAGTTTAAAACAAGAAGCTAAAGAAAAAATCAAACAAGTAATAAAAATGTTAAATGATGATGATGAAAAAACAACCAATGATTTAATAAATATTACTGATAAAATTTATGATTCTAATACTGATACATATGGTATTGATAAACAAACCTTCAAGGAAGAAGAAAATAAAATAACTCTAAGCTTTAAAGTAAATAAAGTCCTATAAAAAGACATATAAAAATATGTTCTTTTTTTAGTCAGTTTTTTTTATCGACAATTTATAGTATAATTAAAAAAGGTGATATAAATTGGTAAAAACTTATATAAAAACAATTTTAAAAAAACTTGAAAAAAATGGTTTTGAAGCCTATTTAGTTGGGGGATGTATAAGAGATAGTTTTTTAAAAAGAAAAACCACTGATTATGATATCGCGACCAATGCTTTACCTCAAGATTTAATTAAATTATTTGGTCCTCCTAATAGACCAATATTATATGGCTGTTATTCTATAAAACATGACGACATAATAATTGATATAACAACTTATCGAATAGAATTATCTTATCAAAATCATAAACCTGAGCAAATAAAATATACCGATAATTTATATCTCGATGCTAAAAGAAGAGATTTTACAATGAATGCCATTTACGTCAATAAAAATGGGCAAAAAAAAGATCCTTATAATGGCCTTAAAGACTTAAAAAATAAAAAAATAGTTGCCATTGGTGATGTCAATAAAAAGTTAATGGAAGACCCCATTCGCATATTAAGAGCTATTCGTTTTCAAGCAACCTTAAATTTTCAACTTCAAAAAGACTTAGAAATAGGTATTATAGAGTGTAAAGACTATTTAAAATCAATTAGCAAAAATTTAATAAAAAAAGAATTAGATGGAATTTTTATTGCCAATGGTTTTTCACTACTTTCTAAATATAAAATAAAAGAAGTTTTAGATTTACAATATCAAAATATTACTTATGTTCCCGATTTAGCGGGATTATGGGCTCAAATTCTAAATTGGGAAGATTTTCCTTTAGAAAAAGAACTAAAGAACATTATAAAAAAAGTATCGCAAATAATAAAATGTGGTACAATTAACTTAACAAACATATATAACTATGGAATATATGAATGTTTTTTAAGTGCTGATATTTTAGGAATTCAAAGACAAACTATTGCGAAAATGGCTAAACGCCTACCCATTAAAAATCGCAATGACATTCACATATCAATTGAAGAAATAAAAAAATTAGTAGGCAAAGAACAAATAGGTCAAGTTTTACAAGAAATAGAAACGAAAATATTAAATGGCTCTTTAAAAAATAAACATAAAGACTTATTAGACTACATAGAAAGAAGGAGAAAAAATGCCCATGATTGAATTTTTGACTGAAAAACGATTTACTGTTTCAACGCATTTAATAGAAGTATCTCTTTCTTTAAATTTAAATTTAAATGAATTTTTATTATTAATGTATTTTGAAGATGCCACTGATAAAACTTTTGATGTCTCTAAAATAGAGGAATTATTAAAAATGAAAGAACAAGATATTTTAAGTGCTTTTAATAAACTTCTTGTCTTAAACTTAATAAAAATGGAAACTAAAAAAGATGATGCAAATAAAAGATGTGAAATAATTAGTTTAGTTCCTATGTATAATGCTATGTTTATTGAAAAACAAGAAAAAAACAATATTGATAATAAACAAAATCTCTTTGAAATTTTTCAAAAAGAATTAGGGCGCAATATATCACCTATTGAATATGAAATAATAAATGCCTGGCTAGAAAAGGGATTTAGTAAAGAAATAATCCTAGAAGCTTTAAAAGAAGCAGTATTTAATGGAGTTAATAGTTTAAGATATATTGATAAAATTCTCTATGAATGGCAAAAAAAAGGATATAAAAATAAAGAAGATATAAAAAATGGTTTAAAAAACAGGGAACCAAAAGAAGAAAAAATCGAGTTATTTGATTATAATTGGTTAGATGAAGAATAAAGTAGAACAAATATTGAATTACTTAGATTTTTTATATCCTAATGCAACATGTGAATTAAATTATCAAAAAGATTATGAACTATTAATAGCTACTGTTTTATCAGCCCAATGCACCGATAAACGCGTAAACTTAGTAACTAAAAAATTATGGGAAGTATATGATTTACAATCTTTAGCCATGGCGCCTATAAAAGACATTGAAAATATTATTAGGCCAGTTGGTAATTACACCAAAAAAGCCTTATATTTAAAAGAAATAGCTACTAAATTAATAGAAGACTATCAAGGTAAAGTTCCCAATAACCGAAAATATTTAGAAAATTTAAAAGGTGTTGGGAGAAAAACTTGCAATGTCGTTTTAGCAAATCTTTATAATGTCCCTTCTATCGCGGTTGATACCCATGTAAATAGAGTAAGTAAGCGTCTAAATTTAGCCCAAGAAAAGGATGATGTCAATAAAGTAGAACAAAAATTAATGAAAAAAATACCTAAAGAAAAATGGATTTTATTTCACCATCAAATGGTTTTATTTGGTAGATATAATTGCAAAGCCCTAAAACCTCAGTGTCAAAATTGCCAATTATTTAATATATGTAAATATGTAGACAAAGAAAAACATAAATAGTATAATAGTAAACCAATAAAAGACATCTGGTAATATGTCAAGATAAAAGTTATGGAAGTTTTTAAATAATTTCTCCCTTATCAAATAAATTATT
>CANQPR010000078.1 GCA_947625715.1 uncultured Bacilli bacterium | reverse complement strand
GGAGATTTGAAAGAAAAGCTTTATAAAATAAAAAAATAGGCAAAAACCTAAAAAATACTTTATAATTTAATTGAAAGAAAAATTAGAAAGAAGGTTCTTGCCTATGGAAATTATACCATTATTTGACGAAATTATTAATACTTTCAATAAAATTTTTTCAAAAAATATTAATCCTTTGAATTTAGAAGCGAAAATTAAAACTGTTGGAGATACTTTTACTTTAAAATTATATGAATCTTTTCTTAATTATTTTGATAAACAGTTTAAAAATTCTAAAGAAAGAAAAAGTGAATATTACGTTAAGCAAACCAGACAAAGAACTCTTACTACTTCTATTGGTTATATTACCGTAAATTCTACTTCCTATATCCATAAAAAAAGTAAACAGTATTATATTCCTTTAAGAGACATCCTTTATTTAAAGCCTTATCAAAGACTTACTAATGAAGCTGAATATCAATTAATTAAATATGCTATGGATGAAAATATGTCTCAAGCTGCACGTCATGCTTTAAGAAATGTTCAAGTGTCACGTAGTACTGTCTCCAAAAAAATCAAAGTTCTTGATGGCTCTATTCATGAAAATATTACTAAATCGACTAATCAACCTGATATTCTATATATCGAAATGGATGAAATTCACGCTAATCTTCAACATGGGGGAAATAAAATTTGTCCTTGTGCTATTGTTCATGAAGGTTATGTTGAAACTTTCGTAAAAAGAAAACAACTTAAAAACATTCATTATTTTGCCTCTTCTAAATTATCTTATGAAGAACTTTGGGAAGTAATCTTTGATTATGTTGATCAAAAATATTATATTGATAAGTTTAAGGTTATCTTTGTCTCTGGTGATGGTGCTTCTGGTATTAAAGACTTTTCTAATTGTTTCCCTAATGCTAAATTTGTCCTTGATCCTTTTCATTACATGAAAAAACATTTAGGTTATATTTTTAAAAATGATAATGATTTAAAATATATCGCTGATAGTTATATTAGAAATGACAAAATAGATGATTTCATTACTCTTGTTAATTTTCAAATTGAAAAATATCCTGAACAGAAATCAAAAATGATTGAACATATGAATTACATTATTAATAATTTAGATGGTATTAAAAATCAACATGATAAAGATTACAAATGTCCTTGTTCTATGGAAGGGCATGTTAATCAAGCTTTTGCTAGATATATTACTTCCTCTCCGTATGGTTTTTCCCATCAAGGTTTAGAAAATAAGCTTAAATTACTTGTATATCATGCCAACAAACATGATTTAACTATTGAAGATTATTTAAATTTAAAATATGGAACAGATGAATACGAAAATATTAATATTAAAATTAACAATTTAACTAAAATAAAATATGACCAAAAACTTACTTCTAATTATTCTCAATGCTATGAAATTAATACAACTTTACCTCTTTTTGATTCTCCTATTGATAATAACAAATTTAAAGAATTAACCTCTTTTAGAGGAATTAAATTTATTTAATCAAAAAGGAATAGATATTGACTATCTACTCACTCTGTTATAAAATTTAATTAAATTATATTCTTATTTTTTAGGGAATGAATCTCCACACTTATTCTACACTAACGTTTGCTTATAGCTTTTTTAAAATTTAAACTATTAGTTTTTAAAAATTTTTGATAGTTCTTTTTTTGGTAGTAACATCTTAACATCCTTGATAATACTAATATCAAATACTTTATCTTTAGATTTAAGCTGTTCACCATCAATACACCAATTTTTACGTGGTCTTTCCGTTAATTTTATTTTTAAGTGATCTGTTCTATAGAAATAAAAACCGGGAACTTTTGTAATATCACTTGTTTTGGCTAAAACTAAAGATTTAATGATATCTTTTCTACTAGTAATATTTGTCATTAAAACTTCGAACTGATTGTCATCCATTTTAATGTCATTAAAAACTTCAATTCCCCCTATTCTTTTCGCATTACAAACTAAGACTAAAGAATAAAGGCCTTTATAAGTTTCCCCATTACAAGTATATTCCATTTCAAATAAGTGAGTTTTTGTATTAAAAATTTTAAAGGCGTTCACAAGATAAGCAAAATAACCTAAATTCTTTTTTAGTTTTCTAGGTGTATCATAAGCAATATCGACAAATTTACCTAATCCTGCTACATATACAAAAGGCTTTTTATTTATAGAACAAATATCAATTCCTTTTACTTTACCATCTAAAACTAATTTTAAATTAGTAATAGGATTTTTAACCATTCCAAATAAAGCTCCTAAATCGTTAGCCGTTCCAAGAGGAATATGAGAAAGCAAAAGTCTTTCTTTTCTTTTAATATTTCCAGATATAACTTCATTAAAGGTTCCATCACCACCTAATGATATGACTAAATCAATACCATTTGGTAGTTCACTGACTATTTTTTTCGCATGACCACTATATTTGGTAAAAATTATTTCCGTTTCATAATTTTTTTCTTCTAAAATATCCGTAAATTTATTTAACAAGACTTTTTTATCGTGCTGGCCACTATTAGGATTACAAATAATCACACATTTTTTCATGGATATCACCAAGTATATTATATATTAATTTATTACTTTATTCAAGTTTAAAATATTTACATAAATCTTTGGATGTGTTAAAATGGTAAAGAATAGAGATGGGGATACATATGGAAAAAATACTTATTAATATTCATAAAGACAATATTACATTTTCAGAGTGTTCTAAAGATTTAAGTAATAAAGAACTTAACAATACCAATATTATTGATACTAATAATATCGTTTTTACAGTGGATTATCTTACGCAAAACTTAGATTTAGTAGCAGCTTTTGTTAAAGTTATTGTTCTAAAGAAAAATATTTCTAAAGCTTATATAAAACATTATAGTATTGCGCCTTATGTTTTAGATCTATTAAAACTTATACCTGAATTTACTGATGTTATCTTTATACCAAAAGCTACTTTACCTCACCTTGTATATGAAAAATTAAATGAACATAAATATTTCGATAATATTGAATGTTATAATATGACAGAATACATGTTTGAAGATTTAAATCGCCGTGGTTATCATGTAGAACTGCAAAATAAAATATTCTTTATAAGTGATTTCATGTATCATGATAATCTAAAAACTTATTCTGATTTATATTATAAAAAAGTTTTAAAAATTGATTTTATTTTAGATGATACTGATGCTTTAGAATTTGAAGCTTTTCTTAAAATAAATAATTTTCTAAGGGTTATCGAAATTACATATTATAATAAAGAATCCTTAAATAAAATTATTAATATTTTAAACAAATATCGTAAAAGGAATATAAAAATACATATCTTTGAAAAAGATAAAAATATTATTCCCGATATCGATTATTTACACGTTCTTAAAAAACAAAATAAAAATTTGAAATTTAAAATTATTTATTCCGATAAATATAAAAATGAAAATAGATTAAAACAATTAAATTTAAATCTTTTAAAAGTTATTATTTTAGTAATTATTTTAACTATTGCCGGAATATTTATTATTAATTTAACAGAACAAAAAGAAGCTGAAACTCTTTCGAAAAAAATAGTTAATGTTAAAGAAAAAATTGTCAAAGAGGAAGAAGAAACTCCTGAAGCTCCTGAAGAAAATAAAGATACACCTTTTATTGAAACAACTTATAACAAAAAATATTCTAGGGTTTGGGATGAGCTTTTAAAAATTAATAATGAAACCATCGGCTGGCTTACTGTTAATAATACCAACATTGATTACCCTGTTGTTAAACATAGCGATAATGACTTTTATTTAAAACATGATTTTAACAAAGAAAAAAATAGATATGGATGGTTATTTGCTGATTATCAAAATAAAATTACACCTTTAGATCAAAATACTATTATTTATGGTCATGATAGTGGCTCAGTAATGTTCTCTGGATTATACCGAACCAAAAATAAAAAATGGTATACAAATAAAAGCAATCAAATAATTACTTTTAATACTAAAGAACAAAATAGTACATGGCAAATATTCTCTATTTATGCCATTGATAATACTAATGATTATTTATATATTCAGTTTGAATCTAATGAAGCATTTATGAATTATATAAACAAAGTTAAAGGCCGTAGTATTTATAATTTTGGAGTTAATGTTGGAGCAAATGATAAAATTTTAACTTTATCTACTTGCTACGGAAATAAACAAAAATTAGTTATTCATGCGAAAAAAATAAGTTAAAGAAGCCAAAATGGTTTCTTTTTCATTATAAAAAGAGGCTTGTTTTAAGCCTCTTATAGTCCCTTTAATTCTTTCATTCTAAACTATTTGGGGTTCACTTCTTATTCTAGCTATTAAATGCTTCTAAATAAGTTTTTCTTGCGAACTACCATATATGATGCTAGAGCTAGTACTAATACTGCCGCACCAGCAGCAATTGGAAGTGCTACTCCGGTTTTAGGATTTACTTTAGTTTGAACAACTGGAGTTGGAGTTGGTTCAGCTTTGTGTTTTAAACAATCTCCCATTGGATCTCTAGTTGACATTAAATCATTTAATTTATATAGATAAGCATTTTTTTGTTTATCTTGATCTAATGTATTTTGTTTTTCAGTTGTAGTACTATCAGCTGTAGCTAAATTAAATACAACTTTTTTATAAGGATGAATATTGATGTTTGTAGTTTCATCTGGATTATAAACTAATGTTTTTTCATCCATAGTTACTGTAACACCATATTGTTCCCAGTTAGATGTATTAATGCCTTGATCAGCACCAACTTTCATATCTTGAAGTATTGCATAAAACATTGATGTTAAGAAGAATTCATCTGAATATGTATAATAAATTTGTGTTTCATCTACTGCTTTTTCAATGTTTCTTTTGTTTTCATAAGTTATAGTTTTATCCTGTGTATTATAAGCAAATTCCATGGCATAATGACCATAAACAGGATTTTCTAATGAAATAGTTAATATTTCAGTATTAGGTCTACCTTCCATATCAGAACTTTCACTAATGTTAACTTTATCTTTTAAAGCAGTTAGACCATTAATGTAGCCAGTAAATATATCTTTGATGTCAGGTTGATCCAACCTATCCCATTCTGCAACAGCAGCGTTTGCAGATCCTAAACCAATAAAGCACATCATGCATAAGAATGCACCAATAAATGTTAATTTTTTCTTCATATATAAAACTTCCCTTCTATCTTACTTAAATGATATCAGACTTATATATAAAAGGTCAATGTTTTTTTGCCAAAAAAATTTTTTTTGACACTTACTGTACACTTATAACTAGATAAAAGTGAACCCCAAATAATTCAGTAAAATAAAAGGTTTAATATTATTATTGTTAAAATTAACCATATTATACAAAAAAAGCATTTTTAAAATGCTTTAAATATTTCTAAATAGATTTTGTTTGCGAAGCGCTAAAAGTGATGAAAATGCAACTATTAACACACCTATTCCGCAAGCAATTGGAAGTTCTGTTCCCGTTTTTGGATTTTCTTTAGTTTGGATAGTTTCAAGCGCTGATGGTTCTTCTTTAGTTTCTAATGAAGGATTAACCACACTTTTATCATAATTATCTGGTTTACTAAAATTATCTAAATCAGCATTACCTTGGTTTTCAAGAATAATGGCCGTAATTTTTTGTGTTAATTCATCGCTTTCTTTTGAATCAATACTAAGACCATCGATATTATCACGCATTGGATTATTTTGTAATAAATTAAGTTTTATCATACCATGCCAAGCATTAGATTTTACTTCAAAATCATTATATTCATCATCAGGCATTGTTCCAATAATCGAAGCAAAAGTCTCACTATATTTTTGTAAATCTATTACGATACTATTTGTCACATACATTCCAGAAACTCCACCTGTTGATAAACTGCCATAAACATATTCGTTAGAAACTCGGTTAATGCCATTTTCAGGATTAAGTCCGGCACTTAATAAATATTTACTAGGTATCTTGTATGTATCAAATGTTGTAAGCATTAATATATTGAAAAATAAATCATCCATATATGAATAATAAACTTTTTGATTATCTGTTCCACCAGTTCTAATATTAGTATATGTAATTTTATTATCCGCATACTTAAAGCTCATATTATAAGCTCCATAAGTTGGATTATTAACTGAA
>CANQPR010000077.1 GCA_947625715.1 uncultured Bacilli bacterium | reverse complement strand
TTAGATAATTATTTTCATTGCGGTTTGTGGCTTAAGCAAAACGTAGTGAAGCGGAAAGGAATGTTTAGAATAATGGAAAAGACATTTGCTAACTTTAAAGTACAAAAATCATTTAAAGTAATGGAAGGCAATTTCATCTATGAAGGAAAAGGAGATATTATATTTGCCTTTTATAAAGATAACAAACAGGTAAATGAAATACCAAAAGAAGAAGAATTTTACGATTTTGAAAAGGGAATTTGTACAAATAATGCAACTGTAGTATGGAATAGTAAAATAAAAAAAGCATTGATATCTGATTTAACAACAACAGGAACTAAGTGTGATTTATATTTTGTTAAAAATCAAAGTAAAGAATATTTTGGAAATTTACAGAAATCTAAACCAACAGAGTTAGTTTATGATGGAACTTCTGATAATAATTTACGATTTATAGGAGCAAATCCTAATAATTATGTTGCGTTTAATAATGAAACCTGGCGGATAATAGGAGTTATGAATAACATAGAAGATGAAGAAAATGAAATATTAAAAAGTCACATAAAAATTATTAGAGACAGTATAGGTTCCTATAGTTGGGATTCATCAAAAAGTAGTGTAAATGGAAGCGACTATGGAGTAAATGAATGGAGTACGTCTGCTATAGCAAAAGTTTTAAATGAAAACTTTTATCAAAAAAAAGCAGGAGGTACATGCTATAGTGGTGACAATAAATATGTAAAAGAATGTCCGAAATGGGAGAGTATAGGTTTAAATGATGATGCAAGAGCCATGGTAAGTAAAATAAAATGGAATACAGGCACAACCCCAGTGGATATTTATTTAAACCAAGATTTAGGTACACCGACATATATGTATGAAATGGAGCGAAGTGAAAATAATGGTCGTTTATGTGATAGTAGTGTATCTATATGTAGTAGTGTTAGAGAAAGGACAACACATTGGACAGGCTATGTTGGCTTAATGTATTCAAGTGATTATGGGCTTGCAACGAGTGGTGGTGGAGAGACAAAAAGGCAAAGTTGTTTAACAACAGGTATGTATAAATGGGGTAGTGGAACAAATCAAACTAACTGTGCTAAAAATAGTTGGTTATATGATAATTCTGCGAGTTCATGGACGATAACGCCTTCTCCTGAAGACCGATATGATTTTAATGTTTTTTATATTTACGATAATGGATTAGTAGATGGTAGTGCATCCGCTAGTTCTCCTCATGCTATCCGTCCTGTTGTGTATTTAAATAGTAACATCAAAATTGAAGAAGATAATAGTGAAGATTATGGCAGTATAGATAATCCCTATCGCTTAACAGTAAATTAACATATGTAAATTTTGTTTATTATGGGACTTGTCAAATGTAAAAAGTAGTGCTACAATTAAATTGCTTAATGATTTATATTTAGCAATTAATAATAATTAATCTACGCATGTTTATTGGTTATTATTTCTTATCATATTTTGGTATATGAAGAAGCTCGTTTGAATGCCTTTTGTGGGTCTCATGATTATTAAGCGTACGATCGTATTAGAAGAAAGAAAACTTCTAAGTGAGCAATTTTAGTTCGACTAAAGCTAAAGTTGATTCAAAAACTAGAATAACGTCTTGTCAGCGTTATTTTTTTTACGTGATTATACAAAATGCTATCGCGTAATCTTGGTCAAAGGATAGAGAAATTGCAATTTTTATTTCATCATGATTTAAAATTTTAGCTAAAGGTTTTCCATCACGCATTTTTAATACTTCAATATCCTGAAAATCAAATAAACCATTAGTAGCTTTAATAATAGCCTCTTTAGCACTAAATCTTGTCGCATAAAAATAAAGAGGGTTTTGATAATTTTTAGCTAAAGATAATTCCTTTTTAGTATAAACTTTATTTATAAAAGACGGAAAATTAGTAATTGTCTTCGATAATTTAGGAATATATAAAATATCAGTTCCAATGTTCACATTCATCACCTAATCATAAGTATATCACAATAAATGTAAATATGATGTATTTATAGAGATATTAAAAAACATCTGTGATATAATAATTATGATTAGGAGGCTTAGAAAATGAAAGAAGAAATTGAAAAAAAATTAATTGCTTATACAGCAGAAACATTGAAAGTAGATGAAAGTACTTTAAATGAAAATACCAATATTAAAACAGACATTGATTTAAAGAGTATTGAAATGGTAGGTATTATTTCTAAATTAGAAGAAGAATATGACTGCTATATTAAATACACAGAATTAATGCATGCTGATACAATTGGTCAAGCTGCACAAATAATTGCAAAACAAATTGAAGGATAAAAGGAGATTAGAAAAAAATGAAAGAAGAAAAAAGTAAGGTTGAAAATGAATTATCTTTACCTAAAACAATGCCAAAAAGAGATGAAAAAATAGTTAAAATTGATTATCCTGATGGAACTAGTTGTGATGTTATATTTACGAAAATGACTCAACCAATTCCAAAAGAAGAATTTTTAAAAGTTCCAAGAGAAGAAGCAATGAACTATTGTATTGAAGTGCCTATTGAAACTAAAGAATATTATGTTGATGATGAAAAAAGAGTAGTATGTTTACAAGATAGACCAGTTAAAATGCGAGATGGCGTGACTATATATGCTGATATTTATATCCCTAAAAGTGCGCTAGAGACACCAGTGCCTTTAATTATTAGTTGGTCATTTTTTGGCAAACAACCATGGCATCAACCCGTTCAAATATTTAGACCAATGGGTGTACCAACCGGTGCCGTATCAAATGTTTGTAAATTTGAATCATCAGACCCATTATTTTGGTGTTATCAAGGCTATGCTGTAGCTAATGTTGATCCAAGGGGAATAGGTAATAGTGAAGGAGATCAACAACAATTTGGAACCCAAGAAGGAAGAGATGGATACGACTTTATTGAATGGGCTTCAACTCAAAAATGGTGTAATGGTAAAATTGCTTTATTTGGTAATTCCGGAGTAGCAATGAGTCAATGGCGGATTGCTGCCGAGTGCCCACCACACCTAGTTTGTATAGCACCATGGGAAGCTACAGGTGACCAATATCGTGAAAGTATTATGGAAGGTGGAATTCCAGGCTTTTTTGGAGGCTCAATTGTCATCGCAGCCCAAGGAAGAGGCTATATAGATAATACAGTTGCCATGGCTAAAAAAGAACCATTTGTAACAAGCCCATATTGGCAAGACAAAATTCCTCATTATGAAAAAATAAATATTCCCGTATATATGACTTGTAATTGGAACCATTTCCATTTAAGAGGAAGTTGGGAAGGATTTAAACACATTAAATCTAAAAAGAAATGGATGCGTTGTCATCAAGTCTTTGAATGGCCTGATACATATAATTCTAAATGGTTACAAGATTTAAAATTATTCTTTGACCGTTATTTAAAAGGTATATATAATGGTTGGGAATTAACACCAAGAATTAGAATGGAAGTAATGGATGCCTTTGAATATCCTTATCAAACTAATCGACCTGAAAATGAATGGCCACTAGCAAGAACTAATTATAAAAAATTATATTTAAATGCTAGTACTCATAAATTAGGTGATGCTCCAGTTAAAAATGAAAGCAAAGTAAGCTATGATGGTGAAAAAGGCTTGACAACATTTACTTATACCTTTAGAAAAGATACAGAATTAACAGGATATATGAAATTAAGAATGTATGTAGAAGCTAAAGGACATGATGATATGGACTTATTTATTACCATCAAAAAATTATCAACGAAAAATGAAGAATTACCAGTAACAATTTTTGGTAGTGAACGTCATCCAGGAGCTTGGGGAAAACTAAGAGTTTCAGCAAGACACCTAGATGAAGAAAAATCAACTGAATATCAACCAGTTCATACTCATGATAGAGTAGAAAAATTAAAACCAGGCGAAATTGTTCCTGTCGATATTGAAATATGGCCTTTATCAAGAATTTGGCATAAAGGACAAAAATTACAATTACAAATTGCAGGAAGATATATAAGAGATGAGTGGTTTGAACCATTAGTATGGTTTGCAGATAATAAAGGGGAACACATTATTCATACAGGTGGTAAATATAATTCATATTTATTAGTACCAGAAATTCCACCAAGATATGCTGATGGTGATTATATTTATAGATAGGTGAATGATATGACTTTAATGGACAAAGTAAGAGCAAAAGCTTTAGCTAATCCTTGCAAAGTAGCTTTTCCAGAAGCTGAAGATGAAAAAATGCTAAAAGCAATGGATGAAGTAAGTAAGGGTAATTATGGAAAAATTGTTGTCGTAGGTAATCCCTTAGAAATCAAAAAAATGTGTTTAGATATGCAAATAGATGATAGTAAATGGGAATATGTTGATATAGCAGATGAAAAATATAAAGAAGAAATTTTAAAGAAATATTTACAATTACCAAATTTAGTTTATGGTGAAAAATCTTTAAGAAGAAGATTAAATGATTCATTATATTTAGCTTTAATGATGGAAGCAGTTAAAGAAGTAGATGTAACTTTTGGGGGCATAAAAAGTACTTCTGGTGACTTTATTTTAGCGGCTCAGACAATAATTGGCTTAAAAGATAATTTAGATATTATATCATCAGTTGGAATCGCTGAGATACCTGATTATACATTTAGTGATAATGGGCATTTAATCGCCGTTGGTGATTGTGCTGTAACAACTAACCCATCTGCTAGTGAACTAGCATCAATTGCCATTGCTACTTGTGATACAATTAGAGCTATAACTGATTGGGAACCAAGGTGTGCAATGCTTTCTTATTCAACTTTAGGTTCAGGAAATGGACCTTTAGTTGATAAAGTTGTAGAAGCTGTTAAAATAGCTAATACTAAAAGACCTGATTTAAAAATCGATGGTGAATTTCAACTTGATAGTGCCATTGTAAAAGAAGTTGCTCAAAAAAAGGTGAAAAGACAAAGTGAAGTAGCCGGACAGGCAAACATTTTAATCTTTCCCGATTTAAATGCCGGTAATATTGGTGTAAAATTAATTCAACAATTTGGTCATGCAAATGCTTATGGACCATTACTACAAGGTTTTAAATTAATTTGTAGTGATTGTTCAAGAGGAGCTCCAGTTAGTGAATTAGTTGGCAATATCTTATTTTCAATTGTAAGAGCAGGTGAAGAAAAAAATGCCAAAAAATAATTTTTTAATACTAGCTATTGACCCAGGTTCAACAAGTACCAAAATTGGTTTATTTAATAATGAAAAATGTTTATTCAAAGAAAACATTGCGCATAGCGATGAAGAATTAAAAGCCTATAAAGAAATAGCTGATCAAAGAGAATTTCGCCTAAAAACTATTATGGATACTTTAAAAAAACATAAAATAGATATGCAAACGATTGATGCTTTTAGTGGTAGAGGAGGTTCACTGCAACCTTTAGTATCTGGAAGTTATATAATAAATGATTTAATGTATAAAGATGCCAGAGAAATGAAGATAGTCAAACATCCATCAGCTTTAGGGATTGTTTTAGCAAAAGAACTTGGTCAAATGTATAGTAAACCTTCTTTTTGTGTTAATCCTCCTGATGTTGATGAATTTAATATTAAAGCAAGAATAACCGGTATCCCAGGTATTTATAGAGAAAGTAGAATTCATGCTTTAAATCAAAAAGAAATAGCTTTAAGATACGCTAAAGAAGTGAAAAAAAATTATGAAGATTTAAATTTAATAATTTGTCATATTGGGGGCGGTATTTCCATAACGGCACATAATCATGGTAAAATGATTGATTCTAATGATATTGTAAATGGTGATGGTCCAATGACACCAAATCGATGTGGTTTTATACCAGCTAAGGCTTTAGTAAAACTATGTTTTTCAAAAACATATACAGAAGCAGAAATCAAAAATTTTATCAGTAAAAATGGAGGAATAAAAGCTTATTTAAATACAAGTGACATAAAAGAAGTTAAACAAATGATTGCCGATAATAATAAAACGGCCAAAATTTTATATGAAGCAATGATATATCAAATTGCTAAACAAATTGGCGCAATGTTTGTAGCTTTAAAATGTAATTGTTCAGCCATTATTTTAACTGGTGGTATGGCAAATGACGAAGATTTAGTAAAAATATTAAATAAATATATTAAAAAATTGACGAAAGTAGTTGTAATGCCTGGTGAATATGAACTTGAAGCTTTAGCATCAGGGGCATTAAGAGTTTTACAAAAAAAAGAAAAAGCAAAGGAATATACAGGAGTAGCTGTATTTAAGGGTA
>CANQPR010000076.1 GCA_947625715.1 uncultured Bacilli bacterium | reverse complement strand
TTCTCTAATACTTCGTCGATACCTACGCGTATAAGGGACTTTCACCCTCTAGCTAAATGTCATGCACGACACACATATAAATGACATTAAAAATATTAATCCCATAAAGTTACAAGAAGATTTAAATCCTATTATTAATAATCTTTTTAAATCATTTCAATTTCTAGATATTTCTAAAGAAAAATTTACTAGTTTAGCTTTATTTATTATTAAAAATTGTCAACAAACTTATGATAATACAAATGAAGAATTTTCACTATATTTTAAAAAGTCGTTTCAAAAATCTTTAATTATAAAAGTCAAAGAAGACTTAGAGCAAAACGAATATGAAGTTATCAACAATTATATAAAATTTCATATTCCCTTTAGTACTAATAATAATGTTGCTCTTAAAAATTTTCAAAAATTAAATGCCTTTTTTAAAATTTGTGCTTATAAACCATCTTTAGAGTTTATTAATTCTTTAGTTAAGGAAAATAAATCTATTGAACAAATGGCTAAACTAAGTTATGAAGCTTATAAAGATATGCTTTTATGTAATGATTTTTCTTTTGCCATTAATTCTTTACATAAATTAGTTATGGAAAGTTATTGCCTTGTAAATAATATTTCGATAACTAATATAAATTTAGAAGAAAATGATTTTACTAATTTAAAACCAATAAATTTTTTGTTGAAAGAGGCTCAAAAATATCCTATTTTAACTGCCGAAGAAGAAATTGAATTATCAAAAAGAATACATAATGGTGATAAAGAGGCCAAAGATATTTTTATAAAAAGAAATATAAGATTGGTTATTTTTATTGCCAAAAAATTTACCAATAGTGGTCTAGATTTAGAAGATTTAGTAGAAGAAGGTATTATTGGCTTAATAAAAACTATCGATAAATTTGATTACACCAAAGGTTATAAATTTTCAACATATGCTATGTGGGGAATTAAACAGGCCATATCAAGAGCTATTAGCAAACAAGCCCGCACTATTAGACTTCCTAGTTATATTAATGATAATATCTTTAAATTGAAAAAAACAATAGATACTTTAGAAAAAGAATTAAAAAGAACTCCTACTACAGAAGAAATATCACAAAGAATGAATACCAAAAAAGAAACTGTTGAAAATTTATTAATTTATATGAATGAACCTTTAAGCATTTATTATAAAATTAATGAAAATGAAGATACTGAATTAATTGATGTTTTAGGTGATTCATCTCAAGATATTGAAAATAATTATATTAATAATCTTTTAAAAGAAGATTTAGATAAAGTTTTAAACAATAGCAAATTATCTGAAAAAGAAAAAGAAATTTTAATTTTAAGAACTGGGTATAATGGTGAAAATCCTAAAACTTTAGAAGAAATTGGCAAACTTTATAATGTTACGAGAGAAAGAATTAGACAAATTGAATCTCATGCTTTGAAAAAGATTAGAAGAAAAAAAGACACATTACAATTATTAGATTATACATCGAATCCCGGAGCATCAGAAAGAAATATTACTTATTATAAAAAAAATGTTAATATTTATAGTACATTTATCGAAAATTTAAAAGATTCTTTTTATGATTTTTTTCCTAGTTTTTCTAATGACCAAGTTAATCTTATTTTATCAACTCTAAGTGACAGTGAAATAGAAATTATTGATATCTTTTATGATTGTAATTTAAACTTAAGAGATGACATTAACCCTGATGAAATCGAGAAAAAATGGAAAAGATGTTTTAATAAATTAATTAAAAATATAACTATCACCCTTATGAAAACAAATAGTTTTGAAACTTATGAAAAAACAAGTAATAATGACCGCACTTGGATAAATGTTCCTAATAGTGAATTACGAATCAAAGTTAATGATAAAACAGAAGCCCTTAAACGTTTAAAAACAACCCATAAAAATTAATTTTGCTTCATAAAATATTTTTGAAACGAAAAAAATTGGACTTATACATTATATTCATGAGGCCATTTTCACTTATTATTCGTTAAAAAATTAGAGACATTTTTACTAATTATTCACAATTTTTCTATCAAAATTTGACTTTTTCTTAAAATAAGAGTAGAATACATCCCTAATAAGGGGGTTAATATGACTAAGAAAAATAAAGCCAAATTTATATCTTTAGCTATAATGGGTATGATTCCTATTACTATCAATTCTAAACCATCAGCTAATTTTTATCTTTCTAAACTTAATAATATAGATATTGAATATAAAGGCGCTAAATATTTAATTAATGATGATGAAATTCAAAAAATTATTGCCTATAGTAAAACTTATCGGACATTTGACCATAAAGTTACTGATTTAACAGTTAATAAATTATTATCTCTTATAATTACTAATAGTGATGAATATATCAAAAAATATCCTCAATTTAATTACTTTATTAATCCTCAAGATTTAAAAAGTGAAAATTACCAACTTCTAAAAGAAGCTCTTATAAACCTAGTAAATAACTCTACTAATGATTTAAATGAAGATTTATGTACTTTACAAAATTATAAATTTGTCTGCGGTAATCTTAATAACTCGGTTGCTATTACCAATTATGATTTAAAATTAGTTATCTTCGATATTAATAATTTAAGTTTAGACGAAAAAAAGAACGCGATAACACATGAATTAAATCATATTAAACAATTTATTTGTCCCCACCGTGAAAAAAATGGCCAAAAAAATACAACTATCAAAGTTGATAATACACTAAACTATTTACTTGAAAGCTCTGCTGAATCAGCCAAATTAAATTATTATAAACCTGATTATCTAGGCTTAGAAGATTATGAGTATTGGACTTATAGTACGGAGCGTAATGAAGAACAATTTATTCAAATGTTATCCTTGCCTGAAAATAAAAATATTAAAGATTATTATAATGCTATATTTGATACTAATTTAACCAAATTATATCAATATTTAGGCCTTAAATCATTTGCAGATATAAAATTATTTTATCAATTATCAGATGTTTTCGCAGGTTATGTTAATGAGGGAAGTATTATGCAAAAATACGATGATACTATAAATAAGTATTCCAAAAATGATATAAGAGCTATTATTGGTAGTGAAATATTTGCTGATGTTTATCGTTTTTGTTTAAAAAAACTTATCAATTATAGTTATGAACATCCTGATTTTGATGCCGTTCAAAGTAAAACCTATCAAGTTTATTTAAAAGAAAAAATATTATCAAAAGCTGGTTATTTTAACCAAGTTAATAAACGCGTCTATTATGAAAAAAATTTTCGAAATATAATTAACGATTTAGATGCAATATATAGTGAATTTTTTAATAATTTTTATCAATACCCTAAAACATTTGATGAAAATGATGAATTTTTAGATCTTAAAGTGCTTAAACCAAATTTCAATGCTTTAAGAGAAATCGAAGAAAATGATTTTATTTATCTTTATTATACAAGTGAATTTAATAGTTTAAAAACCAATCTTTTAGATTATGAAACTATTCTAACAAGGAAAAAAACTAATTAATTGACTTAACAAATAAGAAAGATTATAATAATGGCGAAAGGAGCACATAGCAAGTAAATTAAAATTTAATTGCCCTATAATATGAAAGATTTACTTAACCACCTGAGTTATAAAACTTTGGATGAAGATGATATAATTCTCCTTCATAATATTTATTTATTTCCTAAATTATATACCGATATTAAAGAAAAATCGATTTGTAAAAGCAATACTTTTATTATTGAAGAATATTTTCAAAATAGATTAAAGCATGAATATGTTTTAAGTGCTGAAATATCTATTCTCCTTTTTAAATTAGGCTTTAATATGGCTTCAATAAATACTCATAAATTAATAATTAATTTAACTAATTACTTAGAAGGTGTTCCATTTGATATAGATGAAATCTATCTATGTTTAAATGATGAAGTAAAAAACATTCATCCTTACTTATCAACCATTGCTAAAAAAGTTTTTAACAATCATTCTATTGAATCATTTTCGGCCAATGAAATACTTGCTCGCATCACAAATTATATTTTTAAACATTCCAATCAATTTTTTTCGAATAAAGATGAAGAAACTATCAAATTAGGATAGTTTTTTATAATTTTGGCATAAATTAATTACAGGAGGCTAACTATGATTATTAGTTATACGACTAAAGAATTAGAATTATTAGCAAGAATTATGCGAGCCGAAGCCTTAAATGAAGGTGATTTAGGAATGCTTATGGTTGGTAATGTTGTTGTTAATAGGGCTTTAGCTGATTGCTATACCTTTAAAAATATTGATTCTATAACGGATGTTATTTATCAACCAAATCAATTTGTAGGAATTAATAGCTCACTTTTTCAAGCTAGTCCGACAACTTTTGAAAAAAATTTAGCTAAAAGAATTTTAGCAGGAGAATATTATTATCCAGCCACCCACGCTCTTTGGTTTTATGCACCAGGGAAAAATAGTTCGTGTAAAAGTACTTGGTATTCCATGCCTTTAGCAGGACGTTATAATAATCATTGCTTTTATAGACCCAATAAAGGAGAATGCAATAGTATATATTAGCATTCTTTTTATTTCAGTGAAAAAATCATCCTATTTTTAAAATTTATCAACATTTTTTTCATTACGTTCGATAAAATTTTGCTAATCGGAAATAGAGAATAGACATATGAAAACTGCGTTTCATAATCAGCTAAACACAATTCTAATTGTGAAAAAATAGATTCTATTTCAGTATATTTATCTATATTTTTTTTATATTAATTAAAACTCTTCACTTAATAGAAAATTAATTAAATTTAAATGAATAATACCATCACGAGATAAATCTATTTTATCAAGAGAAATTACATATTTTGGATAATTATCTGGAATAGACTTATATGCTCCAAACTCTCTTTCAATGGTATTATCGTTATTCTCCATTTCATAAGTTACTTGAATATATTTAATATTTCCATCTTTTTTTGCTATAAAATCTACTTCACCATTTTTAGTTTTACCTATATATACTTCATAGTTTCTATTTATTAATTCATTATAAACAATATTTTCTAAAACAACATAACTTTTAAATTCTGGATTATTATTTTTAATTTGAGCAATTCCTAAATCTGTTGCATAATACTTATTTAATGTTTTTAATACACTTTTACCAGCAATATCATATCTATATACCTTTTTAAGTATTAATGCCTTACATAAGGCATCTATATAATTGTAGAGTGTTTCATTAGATATTTTCTTATTTTCTTTATCTAAATATTTTATAATATTATCAGCAGAAAATTCACGACCAGCGGTTTCAATCAAATATTGTAAAATAATATCAAAAAGAATAATATCCTTTAAATTTAATCTTTTTACAACATCTCTTAAAATAATAGAATCATATACACTATGAAGATAATTTTTTATATCTATTTCATTTGTAAATTCACATCTATTTGGAAGTCCTCCCCATTTAGCATAATCCCAAAAAGTATTTAAGTCTTTTCCATCTTTTTTAGTTAAAGACACATATTCTTTATAAGATAGAGGATTAATATTAAATAAAACATATCTACCAGATAAAACTGATGATAACTCATCTGATAACATTTTACTATTAGATCCAGTTAAAAATATACTTATATTTTTTATCTGAGCACGCAAAGAATTAACAACTTTTTCAAAGTTATCCACATTCTGAATTTCATCCAAAAACAAATAATAAATCTTATCATCTTTAATTTTATCTTTTATATATTTATTTAATTCTTTATAATCTAATAATTCTTCAAATTCAATAAATTCAAAATTAATAAATATTATATGCTCTTCATCTATTTTTCTTTTTTCTTTTAATTCTTCTATTATTTGATTTAAAATAACTGATTTTCCACATCTTCTTATACCTACTAATATTTTAATTAAATCTGAATCATAAAATCCTCTTATTTTAGATAAATAATCTTCTCTTAAAAGCATATAAATCACCTCTCTTTACATTATATATCATTTTTATACTTTTGTAAAGTTATTACGGTTAAACGTAATAACTTTTAATTTTTAAGAGTTTTTACGCCATTATTATAATGTGCTATTTGCTTCATATCCTAAAATAATCAAATATTTTCCTGTAAATAATGCATAATTTTAGTATTGTCTCATCTAAAAAAATGTACTTGCCAAATTTATATTTTTAAATATTTTTTGCTAATCGAGTAGAGAAAACTTTATGACTATTTTCCCTCTCACACCACCGTACGTACCGTTCGGTATACGGCGGTTCAA
>CANQPR010000075.1 GCA_947625715.1 uncultured Bacilli bacterium | reverse complement strand
GTTTTTTTTAAATTAACTAGTCATTAATAGCTAATCATGATATAATCTATTTAAGATAAAGGGAGAGACTAGTTATGGATGAACTAATAAAAAATATTCATTTATTAAAAAAACAAGCTATTGAATTAAAAGATATTGCTATTAATTACCCAATTTTAAAAGCCAAAATATTAGAAATTAAAAATGAACAAGATAAAATAGCATTAGAAATTGCTAATAGTAAAAATGAATTACTTAATAAAGAATATCAAAATTGGTTAAAAGAAAATGAAGAATATTTAACTTGGATTATAAATATATGTGAACAATTAGATACCAAATGGGATACATTAAGTGAAAATTCTCAAAAAAATTTGGAAATATTAATTCAATTTTTGACTAAATATAGTTCTATTTATAATAAAATATCAGAAGAAGTAACAAGACAAAAAATAAAAAATCAAATAAATGATTTATATAAAAGTATTTTTAATACAGCTAATTCTTTAATTGGTACTGATAATAAAGAATATAAAGTCGAAGAAAATTTTTGGGAAGAAAATGAACCTTTAGAAATAGAGAAAAAAGATTCTTTAAAAATTATTAATAATGAAGAAAAACCAATTAGTTTTGATGATATTAATCCCTATTTTATAGAAGAAGAACCAATAAATTTTGATAATGTTTTAGATAAAATAAAGAAATATGCAATATTAAATGATAAAAATATGTTAGAAGTTGAAAAAGAATTTTTTAAAGATAATTATCATCATAATAATGAGACTAGTGTAAATATTAAGTTGAAAGATAATTTTAAAGTTAGCCTTCATTCTAATTTATATGAAACAGAGTTTATTGGGTTAGATGGTTTAGATAGTATGGGATGTGGATATTACAATCCTGATGTACTTCGTCAAGTTAAAGCTTTAGGAATAAAAATAAAAGATAAAATAAAAGTAGCTAATTTAAAATCAGAAGTTGATAAGTATTTAAAAGATGGGGGACAAATTATAAGTGTTTTAGCAGTTTGTAATAATATAATTGAAGGTTGGTATTCTATAAATGATATTATAAAATAATTTTATTTTTGAGGTGCAAAAAAGCGTAGGCAATAGAAAGATGGAATATTTAAAAATCTTAAAGATATATCTTCAGTCCCAATTCCGTTTGTAACAAACATAGTTGTATTATTAATTAAGTATTTTCCCTTTTCATAAGAAAGGGAATTATTTGTTTTTCGTAAACCTCCATAAAAGGGGATTCTTACTAAACCTCCTAAGGTATGACCTGTAAACACGATATCACTATTGTTTTCAACATCTAAGATAACTTGAGGTTCATGGGCTAAAAATAATTGAAGTGTTTCAACATCTTTTTTAAAAGCTAAAGTATAGTCAGGTTGATTTTTAGTAATAGAAGAAATACCACTTATATAAATAGGGGTGTTACCTTTATAGTATATTGCCTCATTTTTACCATCTAAAATATGAAAATTAGCTTCTTTCATTATGGCTTGAAAATTATTTTCATCTAAATAATCATTGTCACCTAAAATGGCATATTTTTTTAAATTGGCATTAATTTTACTTAAGGTTGTTTTTAAAAATTCAATATTATTATCAGATAAATTAATATAAGGGTCAAATAAATCTCCGGCAAATAAAACAATATCAGCTTTGCATTCATTTATTTTATTAACCAGATTGGTAACTTCTACTTCATTTGTCGTGCGTCCAAAATGGATATCGGAAAATAAAACAACTGTAAAGCCATCAAAAGATTTAGGTAATTTATTGTTTGTAATTGCATAGTCTTTTACAACAATTAATTTGGGTTCTATAAAATGCATCCATAAAAATAAAGAAATAATGATAAGCGTAATGACAATAAAAATTTTAGGAATAATTCCTAATTTTCTTTTGATAATTTTTTCTTCCATAACACACCTATATTAGTAATTGAGCAAGAAAGATTAATAAAATACTTAAACCATTGTGAAGCATATGGCAAGTAATACTTGTAAAAATGCAATCTGTATCAAGATATGCTTTGGCAAAGTAGTAACCTAAAATGCTATAGGGAATTATATATAACAATTGTTTCCAACTAGCTAATAAACTAGCTGTTGATGTATAATCTATGCTATTAATAATATGCATCATCCCAAATAAAAGGGCAGTAAAAATAAGAAATGTTTGAGGTTTTTTAAATACTTTTTTAAAGCCTTTTCGAAAAGCAAATTCTTCAACAATAGGGCCAAAGAAAACCATAGTTAATACAGAAAATAAAGGTAGTTGTTGCATAATCTCGCGATTAGTTTGTTCATTGCTTGCGATACTACCAACAATTTGAATTAAAATTAAATTGCAAATAATCATTAATAAAAAACCTTTTCCCCAACATTTAAAAGCAGTTTTAAAAAAACTTTTAAAATTATCAATATATTTTTTAAATTCATCTTTAACACTTTTTCGATAAATAAATAAAATGATTATAAGATCAATAACGTAAATAAGAGTATTTATAATCATAATTGCAGTTGAATTATCTCTTAAAGATTTAAAAAAAGTATAAAAAACAATACTAATAATTTCAGGGACAATTATTAAATATAAAATAATTATTAAAAAGGCTTTACCCATTTCTTTAAAATCAATGTTCTTCATCAAATCATTCCATTCTATTAATAAAAATATATCATATAATATTTAAAATTTACAGTATTAAATGAAAAAAGTGCAAATTTTACATTGTAAAAAACGGGAAATTTTGATTCAAAAACTCATTGACGGGGGGGGGGTATTATATAGTAGAATAAAAGAAGATACGGAGGTCTTCTTTTATAATGAAATTAAATGGTAGTAACAAAAAAATATATGTATTAGTAATGTTAGTAATAATAGGAATAGTAATTTTTACTTTTGGTTTAACTTATTCATTTTGGCAATATACAAATACTCAAACAGGAGAGAATGTTGTTAACACCGAATGTTTTAGTATTGATTTTACAGGTGAAAATGATATCGATATTCCTAATGCTTATCCCATGAAAGATGATGAATTAGAAAGTTTTTTGAGTACAGCAACCCCTTACCATTTTACAATAACAAATAATTGTAATAGTCAAGCAAGCGCTACGATAAACTTAGAAAGCTTAAATGCAGAGGCTGAAAGACAATTAGCCGATGAATGGATAGATGCCATATTATATGAAACAGATTATCATAGTAAATTAAACAAAGCTACGCAATTAACAGCAAATCCACTCAATGATGCAAATAAAGTTATAAAAGAATCCCTTCATGCTTATAGTTTAAAAAATATAACCTTAAAAGCTAATGATGTAAAAAATTATAATTTATTATTATATTTAGACCAACAAACCCCATTAAATGAAGAAACCCAAAATGCAACATGGAAAGGCAAAATAACCTTAAGTGCTGAATATAAATATGACCAATTTGTTAATAGTGGAACATTAAGAACAATTTCTGTGTCTGATACAAAAGGAATGTGGGGATACAAAGATAAAATAACAAAGATAGTAATAGAAACAAAGAAAAGTGAAAAAACAGGAAGTGAAGGACAAACAGTACATGGCCCATTTAATGAAGGAGATTTTAGAGAAAAAGATGCTATTCAAAGTTATGTCGTATGTGACACAGAAGAAACCAATTGTACAGGTTATTTACAAGGAGAAGGTGGAATAAAATTAAATAGTGATAGTCGAAATTTATTTTATGGTTTTTCAAAAGTAACCAAAATAGAAGGAATAGAAAATCTAGATACTCGTGATGTAACAGATATGAGTTCTATGTTTTATAGAATGAGTAGTATAGAAGAATTAGATTTAAGTAGTTTTAATACAAGTAGTGTAACAGATATGGATTCTATGTTTTTTCTAATGAGCAGTCTTCAAACATTAACATTTGGTGAAAATTTTGATACTCATAATGTAACCGATATGAGTTTTATGTTTGGCAGTATGCAAAATTTACAAAAATTAGATATAAGTAGTATTGATACAAGTAGTGTAATAACTATGCAAGATATGTTTTCTTATATGAGTAATCTCCAATCCTTAACATTTGGTAAAAATTTTGACACCAGTAGAGTAGAAGATATGAGTTGGATGTTTAATGGAATGAGTAATATAGAAGAATTAGATTTAAGTACTTTTGATACCAGCAATGTAACCGATATGAGTTCTATGTTTGACAGTGCAAGTAAATTAACGAAAATTACTTATGGCCCAAACTTTATTCATAATGATGAAGCTTATACAAGCAGTATGTTTGAAGATTGTCCAGCAAACAAACCAGATAAAGATGTGCATCCATCATGGGAAGGTGTGTCTTTTGATTAGAATAGTTAAGCTATTCTTTTTTAACATTTAAATGAAAAAAGCAATCTTTTTGTTAATTATTTTACAAAATTTGACATTTGTTAATAAAAATGCTATAATCTGTTCATATTCAGGGGGAAAATTTAAATGGATTATTTAAAAAAATTACAAAGAAGAAAGAAGATAGAAATCTTTTTTTGGCTGATTATTATTTGTAGTTCATATTTTATATGGGATTTTGAGAATTTTGAAACAACCACCGCATATTTTGAAACACATTCATTAGTTCAAATTATTAATACACCAAGTAATGTTAAATGTATATTAGCAAATAATGATGATGCTTTACAATTGGCACCTATTTATAATGTAGATTTAGTTAATACAACTTATCGTCAAGAAAAATTTAACATATATTTAGGTATATCAAAGAAATTTGACCAAGATAATTTATATATATATTGGAAAAATATTTATAAATTAAAAGATTTATATGCTTATGAAAATGAAGAGTATATTTATTATTTAGTTGATAAAGATACTTTAGTTGCTGATGAAAAAACATATTTTTATCAATTGTGGGATACAGCAGTTAAAACGCATTATGTGAATGTTGATGTGTTATTAGAAAAAATATAGAAAATAGAGAAAAAATGTAATCTCTGTTTTTTTTTATGATATACTTTTTTTAGAAAGAGTGATAATGATGAACATTTATTTAGTAAGTATACTTTTTTTAATTCCTTTTCTAGCCCAAATGATACTTAGTATTACTTTAGATAAAAATAAAGAAGTTACATTAAAAGCTAAAAAAGATAATATTGATATAGTTGATGAATTAATCAAAAAACATAATTTAGATACTTATGTTGTTTCTAGTAGAAAAGTATTATATGCTGATTATGACTATAAAAGAAATGTACTTAGAATATCAAATAATTTATACAATAATAATTCTTTAAAAGCTATTTGTATAAGTGTTTATGAAATAGCAAAAGCAATTTTAAAACAAGAAAAAGATAAGCGTTTGAAAATAAAAGAAACTATTAAACCTTTATTTTCAATATTACTTATCTTAGCTTATATATTAATAATAATTGGTATTTTTGCTAAAAATTTGCGGATTATAAGTCTTTCTTTAGGATTAATTGGTATTTATATTATCTATGCTTTAATAACTTTGAAAATAGAAAGCAAAATAAAAGATGTAGCCCAAGATAATTTAAAACAATTAAATTTTTTAAATCCCAATGAATTAAAAGAAATTGACAAAATCCTAAATGTTTTAACATTAAATGAATTGGGTGAAGTCTTTACTTTAATTTTTAAATTGATGGGCCGTTTTTTTTAAAATTCTTTTATTAGTCTTTTTAGGACTTTTTACTTTGGTGACTAGTTTGTTAAAAATTTCTTCATAAAAACTATCACCATTTTTATTGACACCTATTAATTGATCAAATAAATTTTTTTGATTAATATTAAAATTTTTATATTCAAAATATTCTTTATCATCAATAATCGTTTTTAAGGAAGTTAAACTACCGCCAATTAAATATTTATTATTTTCATACTCATAATAATAAAAAGTATGGCCATCTAATACTAAGTAACACTTGGTGTTATAATCTTTAATTGTATTCATTAAACGGTTATTTTGTTTTTCAATAACTGCATAAGTCGTCGGCCCTTTTTTAAATAATATTTTGTCTATAAGAACCATTATAGAATAATCTTTATCATTCGTTAAATGAAATCCATAGGGAATAATAGTTAAATCAATACTTTGTAAATCATCAATTGCTGAAGTATTAAGTTTAATAAAATACTCTAAGGCCTCCAAATCAATGTCTTTTAAAAATTCACGACCGTTTTTGGTATAAATAATTTTGTTTAATATTTCTTTTGTTAAGTTCATTTTTTCTCACATCCTTTAAATCTAATAAACTTTATTTAAAAATATTTTATTTATGAATATTTAAATCCAATAATAAC
>CANQPR010000074.1 GCA_947625715.1 uncultured Bacilli bacterium | reverse complement strand
TTATCAAATAAAACTGATATTCTTTTTTATATAAAATTGTTAAAACATATAATTGAAAATGCTTCTTTTAGTGGTATCATTATATTGGATTAAATTAGCAATAATATAATTTTAAGTAAATTATGTACGAAGTAAAAGAATTTTTTTTAAAATTAAAGATGCATTAAAGTTTTATTTCGAAAAATTTAAAAGGATTATTAAATAGGAAGGAAAATAAAAATGAATAAAAAAATAATAGCTTTAATTGTGGGGGTAGTAGTAATTGTCATTGGTTGCATTGGGGTTATAAGTTTTAATAAAAAATTAAAATTCACTAATAATACAAACATAACTGAAACCAAGAATAGTAATGAAAGTGATAATGATAATGGGACAACTAATGATAAAAAAGTTGCCATCATTTATTTTTCAGCAACAGGTACTACTAAAAGGGTTGCTGAATATATCAAAGAAGCAACAGGTGGAGATTTAATCGAAATAATTCCCAAAGAAAAATACACTGATAGTGATTTAAATTATGAAAATAATAACTCTAGAGCTACGAAAGAACAAAATGATTCTCAAGCCCGACCTGAAATATTAAATAACATAAACACTGATTTTTATGATATCATTTATTTAGGGTATCCAATTTGGTGGGGAGATGTGCCAAAAATAATTTTAACATTTTTAGATAATCATAATTTGAATGATAAATCAATCATTTTATTTTGTACATCTGGAAGTACAGACATTAGTGGTAGTTTAAATACTCTTAAAAATTATAATAAAAATGTTAATTGGATAGATGGTAAAAGATTTTCATCGATGACAAATCAAGATGAAATAACAAATTGGGTTAATAAATTAAATTATTAAGGAGGAATGAATTTATGAGTAAAATTTTAATAAGTTATTTTTCAGCTAGTGGTGTAACAAAAGAGGTAGCAAGTAAAATTGCTGATATTACTGGTGGAGATTTGTTTGAAATTGAACCTGTAAATAAATATACAAATGAAGACTTAAATTGGAATAATAATGATAGTAGATCATCCATTGAAATGAGTAATCCATCATCAAGACCAGAGGTAAAAAATAAAGTTTCTAATTTAAGTGATTATGATACTGTTTTAATTGGTTTTCCTATATGGTGGGATTTAGCACCTAGAGTTATCAATACATTTATTGAAGAAAATAATCTTGAAGGCAAAAAAATCTTTTGTTTTGCAACATCAGGTACTTCAAGCGTAAATAATAGTTTTAATACTTTAAAAAATACTTATAATAATCTTAACTTTGTTAACGCTAAAAGATTAACAAGTAACGTATCAGAAAATGATGTTACAAGCCTTATTATGTAGGTGAATTATGAGTATAACGATTAATATTTATTATAAAGGTGAAAATGGTAATGCTAAAAAATTTGCTCATGAAATGGTATCTAGTGGCATTGTAGATAGAGTAAGAAAAGAAGTTGGTAATCTAAAATATGAATACTTCTTACCCTTCGATGATAATGAAACGGTTTTGCTTATTGATAGATGGAAAAACGAAGAAGCGCTAGATATTCATCATAAATCAGAAATGATGAAAGAAATAGCCGAGTTAAAAAACAAATATAATTTAAATATGAAAGTAGAAAAATTTACAAGTTTAGAAAAGGAGAATGAATAATGAAGAAACAAACCGCAGGTAGAGATCAATTAGGTAATATTGCACCTAAATTTGCCGAATTAAATGATGATGTATTATTTGGAGAGGTATGGAGTAGGATAGATAAATTAAAAGCTCGTGATAGAAGTTTAATAACAATATCAGCCTTATTTGCAATGGGATTATATCCACAATTAAAATCACATTTAGCAATCGGAAAAGGACATGGACTTACCAAAGAGGAAGTTGTTGAAACCGTAACCCAATTAGCGTTTTATTGTGGATGGCCTAAAGCATGGAGTACATTCCCTTTAATTGAGGAAGTATATGGAAGTGATGATAAAAATGAATAAAGAAGAATTTGATAAAGCAAATGTTTTTGGATTAGGAAATTTAAATGATGCTTATGCAAAGTATTTTACAGGAACCAGTTATTTAAACCCTCTTGCTAAAACTGATAATGGAGTTAGTTTTGCAAATGTAACTTTTGAGCCTAGTTGTAGAAATAATTGGCATATACATAAAGCTAAATCAGGTGGAGGTCAAGTTTTGATTTGTATCTGTGGATATGGATATTATCAAGAGTGGGGTAAAGATGCCCAAAAATTATCTCCAGGTGATATTGTCGTAATACCTGCTAATGTCAAACATTGGCATGGAGCAAGAAAAGATTCTTGGTTTAGTCATATAGCAGTAGAAATTCCAGGTGAAGAAACCGAGAATGTTTGGTTAGAACCTGTAACAGATGAAGAATACAATAAATTAGATAATTAGAAAAATATAAGCAGATCATCTAAATGGTTTGTTTTTTTGTTATATATAATAAAATTTTAAAAAATGAATTGACGAACAAATGTTTTGATGTTAAAATGCTAATAAGTGATAGGATTGGGGGCTAATAATAATGCAAGAAATTATAAAAATTGAAGAAACTACTGAAACATTTGAAAGTATTAAACATGTTGATGAATATGGCCAAGAATATTGGTATGCTAGAGAACTGATGCAAGTGTTAAAATATAGTAAATGGGGAAATTTTGAAAAAGTTATAGACAAAGCTAAGAAATCTTGTAAGAATAGCAATATGTTTGTTCATGACCATTTTGCCAACGTCGGCAAAATGGTATCTATAGGTTCAGGTGCTAAAAGAAGACAAAATGATTATAAATTATCAAGATATGCTTGTTATTTAATTGCACAAAATGGAGATAGTAGAAAAAAAGTAATTGACATTTCCAAATATTAAAGGCTTCTCTGTACGAAATTTAAAAAATATGAAAAAATATTATATTGAATGCTCTAAAAGTGAAAAAGTGCAGACATCGTCTGCACAAATTCCATGTTCACATAATATGTTTATTTTAGACAAGATTGAAGATAATATTAAAAGAGTTTGATACATGGAACAAACATTAATTAACGGTTGGAGCTATGATGTATTAGCATTTCAAATAAAAAGCAAATTGTATGAAAGTCAAGTTTTCGGAGACAAGCCAAATAATTTTTATGAAACTCTACCTAAACTTCAAAGTGACTTAGCAAAAGATATGATGAAAGATCCTTTTATTCTTAATTTAACCGGATTAAAACAAAACTGCATTGAAATTGAATTGGAACAAGCTATGGTTGAAAAAATAAAAACGGTATTATTAGAATTAGAAGTTGGAAACAAAGAATATTTTATCGATTTATTATTTTAGCATACTAAACTTCATTGTTATGTTGTAGTTGAACTAAAAAATACTGAATTTAAACCAGAATATATAGGAAAAGTTAATTTTTACTTATCAGCAATAGATGATTTAGTCAAAGATAAACAAGATAATCCAAGTATAGGATTAATACTTTGTTGAGATAAAGATAAATTTTCGGTTGAAAATGCTTTAAAAGATATCATAAAACCTATTGGAGTTAGTTCATATGAATTATCAGAATATTTACCAACACCTAAGAAAAGTCTTAAAAGTTAGAGAAGGAAAAGAAATGGAGCAGGAAAAGATTCTTGGTTTAGTCATATAACATTAGAAATTTCAGGCGAAGAAACTGAGAATGTTTGGTTAGAACCTGTAACTGATGAAGAATTCAATAAATTAGATAACCAGAAAAACTTATAAGCAGACCAGTTAGGTGGCTTGTTTTTAATACAACTAATAAATAACAAAAAAAACATTGACGAACAAATGTTTCTGGCGTATAATTATTTCATTAATCAAATGGAAGGAAGTGCAAAATAATGAGAAATGAAATTATATTGTTTGAAAATCAAAATGTTAAGTTAGAAGTCAATATGAAAGATGAAACTGTGTGGCTATCTTTAGAACAAATGGCTAAATTGTTTGATAGAGATAGAACAGTTATAACAAGACATATAAATAATGTTTTTAAAGATAATGAATTGGATAAGAATGAGGTATGTGCAAAATTTGCACATACCACTCAACATGGTGCATTATCAGATAAGACCCAAACTAGAGAATTAGATTACTATAATCTTGATATGATTATAAGTGTTGGCTATCGTGTAAAATCTAAAAATGGTGTTATTTTTAGAAAATGGGCAACTAAAGTATTAAAAGATTATATGATTAAAGGTTATGCTGTTAATCAAAAGAGATTAGAATATCTTGAAAAAACGATTAAGCTAATAGATATTGCAGGAAGAATAGATAATGAATTAAAAGGAACAGAAGCTCAAGAAATAATTAAAGTAATAAACAATTATTCAAATGCTTTAAATTTACTTGATGATTATGATCATAAAAAAATTACAAAACCACAGGGAACAAAAAACAATAAAAAAATTACTTATGAAGATTGTAAAAATATAGTTAGTCAACTTAAATTTGAAAAAGATAGTGATTTATTTGCTCTTGAAAGAGACGAAGGCTTAAAATCTATAATAGGTAATATCTATCAATCTTTTGATGGAAAAGACTTATATCCTACTATTCAAGAAAAAGCCGCTAATTTCTTATATTTAATAACTAAAAATCATACTTTTATTGATGGAAACAAAAGAATAGCTGCAACATTGTTTATATATTTCTTAAAATTTTATAATATTTTATATAATGAACAAGGCCAAGTAATTGATAATAATACACTTGTTGCAATTACGCTACTCATTGCACAATCTAATCCTAAAGAAAAAGATATCTTAATTGATTTAGTAATGAACTTCTTAGTTTCAAAATAGATTTGACAAAATACTAGCCTACTATAGGACTGATTTAGTCATATAGCCGTAAGACACATCAATAAGTTGTTAGGACCTGTAACAGTGGAAGAATACAACAAGTTAAATGATTAGAAATAAAACAATGCAAATATATGATTTGTTTTTTGAGATAAAAAAGCAACAAATACTTGCAAGTTAAGTCATAATAATATTAATGATCATTTTGCAGATGTCGGTAAAACTATAAAAATGTCAAAAGGAGTTTCAAAATTAAATTATTGACTATAAATTATTAAAACATGCTTGTTATTTAATTGAATAAAATGGCGATTCCAAAAAAAGAAAGTATCAGAAAGCAAGAATAAAAGAATATACTACAGTGAAATAAAGGACTGTTATGTCAATAAAAATTTTGTTATAATTTTATAGAAAAGATAAGTGTTTAAAAGAAAAGAATATATTTAATTAGATAAGTATCGATTGTGAATAATTATATTTTATTAATTTAGAATTTGTGGAGTGTGTGGTTAAAATGGAATATAAGACAATAGAAGATGTAAAAAATAATGGATTGTTTAAAGATAATGATTACGATTATATTATGCAACAATCTATGGAAGTTTTACAAAACCATAGTGAAATATTTAAAGAAAGAAATATGGATATAGGTGATACACCAATTTCTCCAATGTCAATGGAAGATGATTTAACCCCTATATTATTATCTAAAAGTGTTATGGATTCCTATAGAAAATTGGTAGAAATGATAAATACTCCTTCAACTGCAAAAGAATATTCTTATGTCCTTTTAGGTAAAAAAGCTAGTGTAGGAGATATGGAATGTTATTTTGTTGATCAAATAATAGATTGCAATTTACAAAGTGAAAATTTAAGTGATAGAGAAACACATATAAATAATGATAAATTAAATGCAACAATAAATTATGCTATTAAAAATGATTATAATTTTATAAGTTTAGGACATACACATCCTAATATCCCGGAATCTGAAAAACAAGTAACTTTAGCCAATTTTTTGCCAAAAAATGTAAAAGAACATGAATACATAAGAGATGCAGGATTAAATCTGTCACTTCAAGATTTTGTTAATTATGATAGTTTATATCAGTATTTTATAAATAATCCAAATATTAGAACTTGTCAGACTATAATCATGTATAATGGTGAAATGGCTATGATTAATAGATCAGGCAATAAATATAAAAGACATACTGTCATTTTAGATAGTATTATGGGTGAACCTGTTTATGTATCTAGTAAAGAAGAAATAAAACAAAATAACCATAGTTTATAAAAATTTAAATAGAAAAATAATTGTTCAAGGTAATAGAATGCGTATCTGATGAAAAGCATAGTAAATTAAATGATTAGAAAACTTAAAATAAACCAGTTATATGGTTTGTTTTATTTATATCAAAAAAAGATTAAAATAATTCAAAAAAATATATTGTCAAACAAACGTTCTAGATATATAATGCTGTTATCAAGGAGGTCAAAAATGCAAGAAAGTAATATTATTTTATATGAAACAAAAGATGGAAAAATAAATATAGATGTAATTTTAAGAGATGAAACAATCTGGCTTACTCAAAAAA
>CANQPR010000073.1 GCA_947625715.1 uncultured Bacilli bacterium | reverse complement strand
CAACTAGTGGATACTTCATTTATTCCTGTTTGTTTATGAGTAACTGTCCAATATGCATAACTTATTCCTACTGTTATAAATACTAAAGCTATTATTGATATTACAATTATTATTGTTTTCTTTTTCATATGATAACACCTCTAGTATTATTTTATAATAATACCCCCCCCCCGTGTCAATGGAAAATTATTTTTTCGTTTTTTAATTTTAATTATTTATTCATGATATCCTAACATATATAATTCATATAATATAGCATCATATAAATCATTTAAAGTAATATCAGGATGTTTTTTAGCTTCATTAATAGCCTGCCATGATTGATATAGGCGATTATAGTTTTTGATGTAGGTTGCTTTTTCTTCGGTGGTAGTATTACTGACTTTTTGATAATAATCATTCATTGATTTAATAATAAAAGCATCTAAATATGCATAATTAACACGACCAATTTGTTTTACTTGATATTTTTGTTTATCACTAGTTATTAAAGAAGCAAATTTATTGTTATATAATTTTTTTAAATTAGCTTTAACAAGGCCAACTGTACTTCCACCATCTTCTAGGCTATACTCAGTTAATTTTAATTTATCAAACATTTTTTATCACCTTTTTATCTTTTATTATTATACAAAATTTTTTTTAAGACATCAATTTTTGATTATATTATTGACAAGATTAGCTGTTAAATAACCATTTTTATAATCAATTATTTTAGCTTTAACAAAAGTATTTACAGGAATATTTTGATTTATTTTTACTTTTAAATAATTATCTGTTATACCTATTGAATATTCATGATTTTGAATAATTAAAATTTCTAATTCTTGATTTAAATATTTTTGATAGTAAGCTTTTTCTAATTCATTTGATAAAGCAATTAGTTTTTTACTACGTATTTTTTTATCATTATCACTTACTTGCATTGGCATAGCAGCAGAGGCCGTTTTAAATCTTTTAGAATATGGAAAAACATGAATTTTAGCAAAATTTATTTCTTTACAAGTTTCTAATGTTTCATTAAATTCTTTTTCAGTTTCATAAGGATGAGCGACAATAACATCAGTTGTTATTGCAATATCTTTTCTAATATTTCTGATTTTTTCAATAATGGTTTTAAATTGATATAAATTATATTTACGATTCATCTTTTTTAAAATAAAATCACTACCTGATTGCAAAGGAATATGCAAATGATTACATATTTTAGGGTTATTTTTTAATTCTTCTAAAAATTTATCATTAAGTTCTGTAATTTCAATAGAGGAAATTCTTATTCTTTTTAAGTCTTTTATTTTACTTATTTCATGAATTAAATCAGTTAAATCATAATTATCAAAATGATATGACCCAGTATGGATACCAGTTAAAATAATTTCTTGATGATGATTTTCTACTAAAGTTTGAACTTCTTTTAAAATAAGAGAAAAATCTTTACAACGAACACTACCTCTTACATAAGGTATAACACAGTAACTACAAAAATTATCACAACCATCTTCAATTTTAACATAAGCTCTAGTATGAGTCGTAAATTTTTCCAAGTTCATATTTTCAAATAGTAATTTACGATTATTGTTTATATATTTATAATTTTCATTTTTCTTAAGATAATCTTTGATAAGTTTTGGTATTTCACTTTTCTTTTGATTACCAATTAATATATCAATACCAAGATTTTGATAATCATCAGGGTTATTTTGGGAAGAACAACCACAGACAACTATTATGGCATCAGGATAATTATTTTTAAAATGGCGAACCATCTTTTTTGATTTATTATCAGCCATATTGGTTACACTACAGGTATTAATAATGATGATTTTAGGATTTATTTCATCATAGTAATAATTTTCTTTTAATAATAGTTCTTTAATATATTCGCTTTCATAAGTATTTACTTTACAACCTAAAGTATATATATAAAATGACATAATAGCCTCCCTTTAAAAAAAATGTTAGCTATATTGTAACACTTTTTTAGTTTAAAAGCTCATTTAATTCTTTTAAGGCTTTTAAGAAAGCTTCTTCTTGTTCATAATGAAATAAATTTAGCTTTTTTTCTTCTTTATCTATAACATTAATATCATTAATGATTGGTTCATTTAAAATATTATTTAAATCAATTTTTTTTACAGGTATACAATCATCAACTAATTTTTCTTCGGTATAATTTAATTGCTTTTTATTAGCTTCTTTTAATAATTCATCGTAACTTATAATAGCTTTTTGTTCTTGTTCTTCTTCATAGCTAGTCATATCTATTAATGGTTTTGGATTTTCATCAATAGTATCACGAATTGTTTTTAAATCGATTTCATTATCTTCCACGTGTGAATCACTTCCTAGTTTTTTTTGCTCATCTTCATCTTTGATGATGAATAAAAGGGTTATGGTTAAGATAATAAGAGCTAGTACAGAAAAATATAGGACATAATCTATGAAAGATAATCTTTTTAGTACTGCAATTATATCTAGGATGATATTCATTTATAAACACCTCTTCTGTTTGTAGTTTATCAAATAAATAAAAAATGCGAAAGTAATTTCGCAAGTTTATTGAAATTTTGACGATTATTTACAAATGTTTTTTTATATTAAGCTTACTTTATAAGGGTCAGTTATACTTCCACTTCCAGTGGTATTTAATTTTTTTATTAGTGTTATTACAGGACGAATGGCAAATACAGATGTTTCGATTTTGTCTTTATTAAGGGCCCCATCGCTATTAACGACAATGTAATTAAAAACACCATTTTCTTTTTTATTAGGAGTCATAGTCCAATAACTATCTAAACCTTCTTTATATAAATAATAGTTTGCATTAGGATTTACAAAACCACCAGCCATCATAACTTCATCAGCTGTTAAAAGGGCGATTTTAGATGTGTAAGAAGTGCCAGGACATGTAGAGACTGGTTCATAATTTTGAAATAATCTAGTTTCTGGTAAATAATATATGGTACCATTTTCTTCTACTAAAGCATTATCGTCTGTACAATATTTACTACTAGCAATGTAACTATCGTAACTTTCAAGATTAGAGTTATACCAATTTGCTAAAGTTGTATAAACATTACTAGCTAAAAAATTGGGGTTAGCTTCTTCTTCATTGATAAAGAAAGAAGAATTATCAGGAATTTTATCATCTAAAACAATTAAAGTTGTTCCATCAGAATTTATTTTAACAATCCGCCACATTAAATTAGCAAAAGAAAGATAATTATTTGTTACATTACCCCGAAAATAATATATAGGATTATCATCTTTTTCAAGGCTCATTAAACCATTTGTTACACTCTCTTCACTATAAGAAATAGGAGCTGTATTAATTTCATTATTTTGAAGGATTAGACTTCTTAAGCTATGGTCAATTACTTCTAAATCAATCTCTATTTCTGTTTCTAATAAATTTTTAGAAGGATTATAAAGAATTAATTTATAACTTTTAGTTTCATTTTGATTAATTTTAATTCGATTAGCTAAATTGTTTTTAGTTATTTTATCTTCTTTAAGAAGCGTATTATCGCTTTGGTTTACTAATTTATAAGTTACATTTTCATTATAATTTTGATTATTTAATTTTATATAGTAATATAGGGGTGAAGAGCTAGTATTAGTGATAGAAAAATTAATTTCATATGTATCTTCATTAGTTGATATAACATTGCCATTTAAATAATTGATAGATAAGCCTGATTTAACTTTTATCATTGCTGTTGTTTTATCAACGTTTTCTTGATAATTAGCATATCCTACCCCAATGACAATACACATAGTTAATGTTAATAATATTAAAATTAAGGAAATTATATATTTTCTTTTCACCTCTATCACCCTAATTAAGTATACCTTTTTTGTAAACAATTGTCAATTTCACTAGTAAAATTTATGAAAAAAATAGTGACATTAGAAATGGTTATTTTCATCACTATTTATATTATTATTTTTTAATTCTTTATCTTTTTTGCGGGCTTGTAAATAATTATATAAATTTTTGGCAACATCACTTGGGATTATTTTTTCTAATTGGGTTAAAGAAGCATTTTCCATTTTCTTGACACTGCCAAAAGTTTTAATTAAATTTTTTTTTCTTTTTTCACCCAACCCTTTAATATCATCTAAAACACTTGCTATAGAACCTTTACTACGAATGGTTTTGTGATAATTAATAGTAAAACGGTGTACTTCATCTTGCATTTTGGTTAAATAATGAAAGACATTACTATCTTTTAAAATATTTACGATATTTAAAGTATCTCCATCAATTAAATCGTTGGTACGGTGTTTATCATTTTTCTTTAAACCACATACTTTAATAGAAAGGTTTAATTCATCTAGTATTTCTTTACAAGCATGAATTTGACCAATACCTCCATCGACAATTATTAAATTTGGTAACTCAGTTTTTTCCATCAAAGCCCTTTGGTAGCGTCTATATATGACTTCTCTCATCATATTATAATCATCATTTTTATCGACACTTATTTTGTATTTTCGATATTCATTTTTGGCTTCAACACCATTTTTAAATACAACCATACAACTTACTGACCAATCACCAAACAAATTGGAATTATCAAATAAATCAATACGGTCTAAAACATCAAGATGAAGAAGTTTTCGCAATTCTTCATTAGCTTCTAATGTAAAATATTCTTTTTTCAATATCAATTGCAATTCATTTTCTAAATTGATTTTAGCGTTATTAATAGCCATATCTAATAATTTTTTCTTTTGCCCTTTACTAGGGGTTAAAAATTTGATATTTAAAGCTTTCGTTAATAAATCATTATCAAGTTCATTAATTAATATTTCTTTTGGCTTTTCATGGCGATTATAAAAACTTAAAACATAATCTTCAGCATTTTCACAAAAATCAGATATAACAGGGAAAATATCAGTATGTCCTTTTACAATTCTCCCGTTTCTTAAGAAAAGAATTTGACAAGATATATAACCATTTGCAAAGTAAAAACCAATTACATCACGATTTACTAAATCTGTTAAATCAATTTTTTGTTTAGCCAAAACAACATTGATATATTCTAATTCTTTTTTTAATTCAAGAGCTAGTTCATAATTCATTGCTTGACTATAACTATTTATTTTTTCCATTATTTTATCTTTTAAAATTTTATCATTACCATTTAAAAAAGATAGGATATCATTTTCCATTTTTATTTTATCTTCTTCTAAAACTTTTTTTTCACAATAACCTAAACATTCATTAATATGATAATATAAACATACTTTTTTAGGATTACCATCACATTTTTTTAAAGGATATAGTCGGTTTAATAAATTAACAATTCTTCTTGCAGCATAAGCATTGGGATAAGGGCCAAATAATTTTTTATTATCTTTTTTTCTTATTTTTAAATAACGGGACACTTTTAATTTAGGGTAAGGTTTTGATATATACTCAATATAGGGATATGATTTATCATCTTTAAGTAAAATATTATATTTAGGATTATATTGTTTAATTAAATTATACTCTAGTAAAAAGGCTTCTAATTCACTTGAGGTAACAATATAAGAAAAATCATTTATTTCACTAACCATTTTAGCAGTTTTACCAGTTTGAGTTCGATTAAAATAAGAGTTTACCCTTTTATGTAAATTTTTAGCTTTACCAACATATATAATAATACCATCTTTATTTTTCATTTGATAACTACCGGGTAAATTAGGTATTTGACTTAATTTATCATTTAACATTACTACCACCCCTTTAAATAAAAGATTCTATTTTGTTATTGTAACATAAATCATTGAACTATGACAGCTATTTTTTTATAATAGTTATGGTGATTAATATGGCCTTAATTAATAAAATTAGTTATACAATAAAAAAATCAAAATTTATTGCTTATTATTATGATGTTACAAATAAAGAAGAATTAAAACAAATATGGCAAAATTTAAAATTAGAACATAAAAAAGCATCACATATTCCCTATGCCTTTATATTTGAAAACACAGGTGGAAAAAGTGATGATAAAGAACCATCTAATACAGCTGGTCTACCTATTTATTATATTTTAGAACAAAAGAAGCTAGTTAATAAAGCTATTTTTATTGTTCGTTATTTTGGAGGAATTAAATTAGGTGCAGGTGGCTTAATAAGAGCTTATTCTAATGGTGCTAAAGAAGTAATTAAATAATTATGATGTAACTAAGCGATAGGGATTAGTTGATGAACCATAATTAGATGATGTATCTTCTTCAAATTTAATATTACTATTTAAATAAACAACAGGACGTACAGAATTTGGATAAGAAGTATTTCTACTATTAACTGCATAATTACTTCCTAACTCAAAGACATAACTAGGATTTTGATGAGTTGATGCAGTTATGGTCCATTGATTATTATTACTACTATATAACCAACTTTTTGAAGCACAATCAGATTTGAAATCACTGTTACTCCAATTATACATACTTGATGATAAACACATTTGTCTTTTTACTATATTCCCTCCACTTGTTGCATAACCATAATCGCTTGGATACATTAAACCGACATAACCCAGCCAAATAGTTGTTCTTTTTACTTCATCATTACATTTAGTTGCATTACTAGTACATATTTTACCATTATT
>CANQPR010000072.1 GCA_947625715.1 uncultured Bacilli bacterium | reverse complement strand
GTGAATATCATCATTCTATTGATGAGAAAGGCCGACTTGTCATCCCTACAAAATTTCGTTTGAAATTAGGTGACGAATTTGTAATAGCACGAGGTTTAGAAAAATGTTTATACATTTACTCTAAAGAAGAATGGAACTGTTTAGTTTCTAAGCTTAATACTTTACCTTTTACAAAAAAAGATGCTCGTGACTTTATTCGTAGCTTTTTTTCCGGTGCTACTGAATGCAAGTTAGATTCTTTAGGTCGAACTTGTATTACCTCTGTTTTATGTTCATATGCCAATTTAAAAAAAGATTGTGTTTTAATTGGAGCACTTAATCGAGTTGAAATTTGGGATGAACAACTATGGAATAACTTCTTAGCTAATAGTGCCGAACACTTAAGTGATTTAGCTGAAGATTTATATGAGGATGGTAATTTATGAAACATTACTCAGTCTTAAAAAATGAAGCTATAGAAGCCTTAGCAATAAAAGAAGATGGAATTTATGTTGATGCGACACTTGGATATGCAGGGGATTCGATGGAAATACTTAAACGATTAAAAAGGGGTATGTTATTCGCCTTTGACAAAGACCAAGATGCAATTACATATTCAAAAGAGGTTCTTAATGCCATTAGCAGTCATTTCCAACTGATTCATAGTGATTATGTAAATATGAAAGAAGAATTAGAAAAAAGAAATATAACCAAAGTCGATGGAATTCTTTTTGACTGTGGCGTTTCTTCCGTTCAAATTGATGAAAATCGTGGTTTTTCCTTCATGAGAGATGAACAGTTGGATATGCGAATGGATAAAAGTCAAACTTTTAGTGCCAAAGAATTAATAAATACTTATTCTTATGAAGCTTTAAAAGATATTTTTTATAAGTATGCCGAAGAAAAAAAGAGTTCTTTGATTGCCAAACAAATAATTCATTATCGCGAAAAAGAAGCTATTTTAACAACCATGCAATTAGTAGAAATAATTAAAATGAGTGTGGGAGCCAATTACTTTTATAAAAATCATCCGGAAAGAAAAATATTTCAAGCTATAAGAATTGAAGTAAATGATGAATTAAATCATTTACAAAAAGCTTTGGTAGATGCTATTTTTTTATTAAAACCTAAAGGAAGATTAGTGGTGATTACTTTTCATTCCCTAGAGGATAAAATTGTTAAAAAAATCTTTAGAAAATATAGTGAAGTTGACCCTTTAGTTAAGGGATTACCTAATATTCCCAAAGATTATTTACCAAAAATTTCTATTGTTAATAAAAAAGTAATTGTCCCTACTAAAAGAGAATTAGAAGAAAATTCACGCAGTAGAAGTAGTAAAATGCGAGTTATAGAAAGGAATTAGAAAATGAAAAAAACAAAGAAAATAAAATTTTTAAAAGGAGAAAAATTTTTAACAATCATGATTATTCTATTACTTATTTCTTTGCCTATTTGTACTGTGTTTACAAAAGCTGTTTTATCAGAAACTAATATTTCGATGGAACAAATAAAAAATAAAATTGAAGACCAAGAAGGGAAAAATGAATCTTTGTCAATGCAAATTGATGAATTAGCTAGTTTAGATAAAATTCAAGAGATTGCAACAGAACAAGGTTTGTCTTATAATAATAGTAACATAAAAAATATTAATGAGTGAGTGATTTATGAAAAAGATAAGACCGTTTTATAAAATACATTTAAATTTAAAACTGACTTTGTTAATTGTCGGTCTTTTTTTCATGATAATAATTATTAAACTTTCTTATGTGGTGTTAAGTCCTAATGTAGATGGTATTAATTTAACCCAATTTGCAAATAACCGTAATACTACAAAAGAAATTTTGTACGCTAATAGAGGTATTATATATGATAGGGATGGAAAACCTTTAGCTAAAAATGCTAATTCTTATAAGATAATTGCTTATTTATCACCATCAAGAACAACTGATGAAAAACATCCTTATCATGTGGTAGATAAAGATGATACAGCCAAAAAATTATGTGATGTCCTAGGAAAAGATGAGAAAGACATAGAAAATTGTAAAGAAACATTAATTAAATATTTTAATCAAGATTTATATCAAGTTGAATTAGGTTCTTGGGGACGAATAAGTGAAGAAGAAAAAAGAGCTGTAGAATTATTAGAATTACCCGGTATTGATTTTGAAACGTTAGCTAAAAAAAGACAATATATAAATTCTTCTTGGGCTAGTTATATTTTGGGATATGCTAGAAGTGATGATAATGGTGAAATAGTAGGGGAAATGGGTATTGAATCTTACATGAATGATGTATTAAAGGGTACGGATGGTTTTGTTGAATATCAAAAAGATGCTTATGGTTATAAGATGGCTAATACCCCAGAAAATAAAGTTATGGCTGTATCGGGTTCAGATGTTTATTTAACAATCAATAGTGATATTCAAAATGTATTAGAAAATGCGGTTCATAATTTTAGTGAATCAGCTAAAGCTGATTGGACTATTTTTGCTGTTATGGATGCGAAAACAGGTGAAATTGTGGGAAGTGCAACTAATCCTAGTTTTAATCCTAATACTTTAAATGATTTAAAAAGTTATGTAAATCCACTAGTAGCTTATCAATATGAACCAGGAAGTACAATGAAAACTTTTTCGTGGATGAGTGCTATGGAAAACGGAGTATATGATGGAAGTGCAACTTATACCTCTGGTAGTTTAACCTTGGATGACGGAACCAAAATTAAAGACTTTAATAATGTTGGTTGGGGAACAATTAACTATGATACTGGTTTTGCTTATTCATCAAACGTTGGGGCAACTAATTTAGCGTTTAAATTAGGGACTGCTAAATTAATTGATTATTATAATTTATGTGGTTTTGGGAAAAAGACAAAAATTAGTTTACCAGGTGAGTTAGAAGGAAAAATTGATTTTACATATGATTCTGAACTTGCTAATGCTAGTTTTGGTCAAGGTATTTTAGTAACACCAGTGCAAATGTTACAAGCTTTTAGTGCCATAGCAAATGATGGAATGATGATAGAACCACAAATAGTAAAAAAGATTGTTGATAGTAATGGCAATGTAACTTTTGAAGCACAAAAAAAAGAAATCCATTCCGTGGCTAAGCATGAGACCATTGAAAAAATGAAAGAGTTATTGTATAACGTTGTTTATAATAGTTTTGATTATAATCGTCTTTATGCTCCTGATGGAATAACAGTTATCGGTAAAACGGGAACTGCCCAACTAGCAAGTCCTGATGGTGGCTATTTAACCGGTGACAATGATTATATTCGTTCTTTCGCGGGCGTTTTTCCAAAAGAAGAACCCAAATATGTTATTTACTTTGCTACCCAAAGATATACCGGGGGAGGCGATAAAATTTCCAATACCGTTGCTCAAGTAGTAAAAGATATTGCAAGAGTAACCAATTTAACAAATGTCCAAAATGATGTTGACCATAGTAAAATAATTGTTGTACCTCAATACATTAATATGGCTTTAAAAGATGTTTTAGATGACGCTAAAAAGAAAAAATTAAATCCAATTGTAATTGGTAATGGCTCATTTGTTATTAATCAGTATCCATTAGCTAATACAACAACAATTGATGGTAGTAAAATTTATATTAAAACAAATGGTGGGGAGATAAAAATGCCTGATGTAACAGGTTGGACAACTAATGAAATAATAAGTTTTTGTAATTTCATAGGGATAAAGTATTCCCTAGATGGTTTTGGCTCTGTTATTAGTACTTCTATTCCAAAAGATACGGTTATTGATTTAAATGCCAAAATGGAAATAAAATTAGGGTAATTTTAAAAAAAATATGATATATTAAGAGAGTTAAGAATTAATTTTTTAAATAAAAAGAAAGGTTAAGAAAATGGAAAAAGAAAAAAGTTTATTTAAAAATTATGGTATTTTAATTTTCTTGGTCATAATGAATGTTATTTTCACCTTTGTTACATTAAGCGATAAAATTAAAGGGTATAGGCATCAAAAATTATTAATCTATGCCATAATAATAGGTTTATTTTCATTAGGGGTATTATTTATTATTAAAGTTATTAAAAAAGATGAAGATATTGAAAAGTATTATTTAAAATTATTGATTTTATTGGGCTTAAGTTATTTATTTATTGTTCCCTTAGGTCGGGTAGCTGATGAGCATGAGCATTTTTTAAGAAGTTATGAAATTAGTGAAGGCCATTTTTTATCGAGTAAGAATGAAGAAGGTATTGGAGGCAGAATATTTCCAAAGGAATTAGATGAAGTTGTTAATAAACAAACTACAACTTATGGTGATTTAAAGAAAGAGATGTCATTAAAGAAAAGTAATAATTATAAATTTATTTCTTTTTCTGGGTCTTCTTTATATTCACCACTTTGTTATATTCCCCAAACAATAGGAATAATAATTGGCAAAATTTTTAGTAAATCCTTAATTATTCAAGCTTATTTTGGCCGAATAGCTAATTTTTTGCTTTGTGCTTTAATTATGGCTTTAACTATGAAAATATTACCTTGTTTTAAAAGATATTTTTTCCTTCTTTCTTTTATGCCTATGACTCTTATGGAATTAGCATCTTTATCAGCTGATGGTCTTACCATTTCTTTAGCGTGTTTATTTTTAGCTTATATTTTAAAATTAAAGTATAGTGAAAAGTATGTTACCAAAAATGATGTTTTAAAATTAGGAATTATAAGTGTCTTTTTAGCTACTTTAAAAATTGTTTATTTTCCCCTTTGCTTTTTATTGCTTTTAATTCCTACTAATAAATTTAAAAAGAAAAAAGATAAGTATAAAGTAACTTTAGGCATAGTTTTAATAGCTTTAATAATAAATTTAGGGTGGTTAAAATTAGCAAGTAATTATTTAATAGAAATTCAACCTGGTGTCAATTCTTGGGGTCAAATAAAATATATCTTAACTAATCCTTTATCTTATATAATTATATTAATTAGAACTTTGGGAGTTAATTTGGAATTTTATTTAACAACAATGGTGGGAATGTCCCTAGAGCATTTAGATTTAAATTTATTATATCTATACCCATTTATAACAATTATTCTTTTAATTTATTATGCTTGTTATAATAATGATAAAATAGAAATTTCTTTTAATACTAAAATCTTTAGTGGGGCAGTATTAGGAATAGTTATTTTACTTATTTTTACTAGTTTGTATGTGGAGTGGACAAAAGTAGCTAATAGTGTTGTTATGGGTGTCCAAGGTAGATATTTTATTCCTCTTTTACTACTTGTACCTATTTTATGTTATAATAAAAAAAGAAAAATTATTGATGAAAGAAAAAGCAATAACTTTTTATGTTATTTTCTAGTGTTTTTTAATCTTTATGCACTAGGAGTCATTTTTCTTTCACATTTATGGTGAAGTTTATGAAAGATAAAAAAGTTTTAATTGTAATACCTGCTTATAATGAAGAAGAAAATATTGAAAAAGTTATTAAAGAATTAAAAAGTGACGCTTCTTTTGCAGATATCTTGGTAGTTAATGATTGCTCTAAAGATAATACTTTAGAAGTTATTAAGAAAAATAAAGTAAAATATTTATCAAATATCTTTAATATGAAATATGCCATGGCTATTCAAACTGGTTTAAAATACGCTAAAAAACATAATTATGATTATGTTATTCAATTTGATGCGGATGGCCAACATATAGCTAATGAAGCAGTAAAGATTTTAAAAGAAGCAATAGCTAGTAAAAGCGATATTGTAATTGGTTCTAGATATTTAATTGATACAGGTTATCCTTGTCCCATTTTTCGAAGAATTGGAACCAAAGTTTTTGAAAAAATAATTTATATTTTTTGTAAGCAAAAAATTAAAGACCCTTTATCAGGATTTCAATGTTTAAATAAAAAAGTCATTGATTATTATGCTAAAATGGGTAATTATCCGGAATTTCCTGATGCTAATTTAATTATTGAAATGCTTCTTAAAGGTTACAAAATTAAAGAAGTACCGGTAAAAATGCGTTTACGAAAAACAGGTGAAAGTATGCACGGTGGAATAATAAAGCCAATAAAATATATGATAAATATGTTATATTCAATAGTTTTTATTATTATTCAAAATCCTAAGAAGAAAAGGAAAAAAATGGAGGTTTAAACATGAAAAATATTTATTTTATAATTGTCGCGGTTAGTTCATTTTTTTATGTAATTATTGAAGTTAGGAAAAAAAGATTTTCAATTAAAGAAAGTTTTTGGTGGGTGATTGCCTCCATTGTTATGATTATATTAGCAATATTTCCTCATTTAATTGATAATTTTGCTCATATGTTGGGAATTGATTATCCTCCATCATTATTGTTTTTAATATGTATCATGTTCTTAGCTTTCATTAACTTTAAAAGTAGTAGGAAAATCACCATGTTACAAGAAAAAGTTATTGAAATGGCTGAACATATTACCTTGTTAGAAGGAGATGATAAAAAATGATTAAATATATATTGACAATAATTTATATTGTTTTTACTTCTTTAGGGTTGTTTTTTATGAAATTAGGCCAAAATAATCCCTTATCATTATCACTAAATAATGGTATAAATATAAAGATTGGTTTTATATCTTTATTAGGTTTTGTTTTTTATATTTGTAGTTTTTTACTATGGCAAAAGTTATTGGTTAGTTTTGATTTATCATATATTGTCCCTATTGCAACTGGGGTAGTCCAAATTTTAGTTTTATTAGTAGGTCATTTTTTCTTTAAAGAAGCTATGAGTCCAATAAATATAACAGGAATTCTTTTAATTATATTAGGGCTTGTTTTGGTATC
>CANQPR010000071.1 GCA_947625715.1 uncultured Bacilli bacterium | reverse complement strand
TCCATTAAAATAGGCATTTAAACTTTCAGAATTAACTTCATCAATATTATCGATTTCTATTTTGTGATAGCTAAAAACACTTATTCCAATTATAAGAATTAAAAATCCTATTAAAATAGGAAATAAAACTTTATTTTTTCTTTCTCGCAGCTTCATAAATTAAAAGACCAATAATACTAAATAGTAAAATGGCACTTCCACTTATGATAAAAATTGAACTAATTAAATAAGTATAATCATCTGATGCTGTATTTGGAACTTCAACTACTTGTTCTGGTTGTTGTGGTTGTTCGATTTTATCATTTGTCATTTCAAGATAAACAATATCACCATTTTCTGTAATTTCAAACCAAATCTTTTCATCAGTAAATTTATAGCCATCTGCCGGATGTCTTTCAATAATATAGTATTTACCTACATACAAATCTTTAATAGTAATTTTACCATTTGAATCAGTAGTTCCAGTATAGATTAAACGATCATCTTCGGTAAATAATTGCACCATTGTTTCAGGTACTACCTCACCAGTTTTACTATCTTTTTTAGTAAAATCTACTGTTCCTTTTGGTAAATAGTTAGAAAAGTCAAAATGTTTTACAATCTTGCCATCAATAATATCGTCTTTAGTAATTTCAAACTCATAACGTTCAGTATCTGTCATATTACCTAAACTAGATTCGCCCTCAATTAAGAAATATTTACCAAATTGTAGATTCTCTAAAGTAGCTTGTCCTAAATCATTAGTAGTAAATGTACCAACTAATTGATATTTTTTATATAGAACATTACCATCTACTCCAAAAATATCTTCATTAGCATAAACCGCAAATACTACATTTGGTAAAGCAATATTTTCATAATGATAGCTGCCATCAGAATATACTAATTTTTCACCTAATTTATCGATTTCTACTTTACCACCATTACTTTTTAAAGTAATTGATGAAGCGGTAGGATCTGATACTCTTAAAAAGGCAAGTTTTTGTGAATCATTTTTTGTATAGATAATAGATGTTTGATTATCATATTTTGTTCTTATAAACCTAATAGTATCTTCACTAATTACTTTATCATTTAATTTAATTTTTAAAGAGTTCCCTATTTTTGTAACACTATGTTTCCCATTATAAATAACATCGTATTCAGATAAAATGTTGTTTTTGTCATTAACAGTAAATTCATCTCCAATATTACCTTCAATTTTATCAACCCCAAAGTCTGGAGTTTTAGAAAAATTGTTTACTAAATTTATAATTTCAGTTTTTTCTTTATCGATATTGATTTCACTGCCGCCACCATTATCTTCGGTAGTAAATTTAACTTCTACATCTCTAACCTTTTCCCAAATAAGTTCTTGGGCTGCAAGCCAATATCTATCCGTTTTATGTCCCGGATAGTCATATCCATAATAACCTACTAATTCAACAAAATGCCATACATCTTGTGATAATCCTGATTGTGTCCAATCGCCACTTGAATCATATACTTTTGTATTGATTGGTGTTAATGGCTCAATACAATATGCCACTTTACCATTAAGAAGAAACTTAGTAACATGATTACTATCTGTTTCTCCTGATGATTTATCTTTTTGATAAAAATAAACCCCATTTATTCTTTCATATGTGATATTAGAATCATTACTAGCAGCTTTTACATTACCACTAAACATAAATAATGGTGTCATTAAAAGCACTAATGTTAAAAATAATTTCTTTTTCTTCATTTTCATTCCCCCTTCGTATAAAAAAAATAGCACTTTTTATATGCTATTTATAATGTAATTCCAAATAATATCCTAAAACATAATCACCAACTGCCCACACTTCCACACAAGACCACCTCTCAACAGTAGGATCAGAGAGCATTTTCTCTTTTCCGGCTTGATTACATATTCCAAAATCACTATGTGTAATTTGTCCATGATGTCTTGAATATAATGGATGAGTTGTATCAACTGCATTTGGATCTTGTTTTGGTGTATTGCTAGTTTTTGGTGTCGTTTGTGTATTTGTATTTTGTTTATTAGTAGTATTTTGATTTGTTTGTTGATTATTATTAGATGTAGATTGTGAAGTAGTATTTTTTGTTGTTTGAGAACTATTTTCATTAGAATTATTTGTTTCTTTAGTATCTTCTTTTTGTTCTACTTTTTCCTCATCGACTTTTGTTTCTTCTGTTTCTTCCTTATCATTTATTTTGTCATTCTTTGTAGTATTTTTTTCTTCCTTTGTTTCAGTTTTAGAACTTTTTGTTTCTACTTTATTATCATGGAACACACATAATAATAAAAGTGAGATAATTAAGCAAATACCTAATATTATAAAAATAATTTTCTTTTTTTTACCTATTTTCATAATCTAAACACCTCTTATTCGATAATATTATACCGCGCTTCTAAAAAAAATACAGCCTATAAATTATAAATTTACACATTTTCATCTAATACTTTGCAAATCACCTCCCCCTATATAGTTTTTTTATAATGAGATCCCTATAAACTCAATATTTGCCAAATAAAAAAGCAATCTAATTAATGATTGCATTTGATGTTTGTTTCATATCTATATACTCATAAGGATTAACTATTTTAAATTTTATTGCTAATTTAAAATACATACTATTTTTTATTTGGTAATATTTTTGAGCATTTTTAAATTTTGTGCACATAATTATTTCATCTTTTTCTCTTTTTTCAACCGAACATTCAAAGACTACTAATTCATCTTCTGTAAATGTTTCTTTAACTGAATCAACTTTCTTATAAAATGCATTAACTATATTAGCCATTTTTTCAAGACTATTTAAAGTTCCACTAATCGGATCTGATACATTTGTCGTCTTAATGGGCAATGTCTTTCCTTCATTTGTTACAAAAGATTCTTCTAATAACATTTCATAATACTTGATTTCATCAAATAAATCTAACACAGCCCTTCTAATTCTTTTCTTGTTACAACCCGACATATAATTTTCTTTTAAAAGTTGTTTCATTAAAGTATCCCCCTCGCACAAAATTATAGTTATCCTTTCCTTTTGCCTGATATACTACCATTTTCAAAATAAAATTTCAAGTATTTTTTAGGCAAATTTGCATTTTTCTTTTGCAAATTTGCATTTTTTAGGACAAAAAAAAGAAAAACTAAAAAAGATAGAAATCATCGCTTTCGATAAAATCTCTATCTATAACAAGTCTAGCATACAATTCTTTAAATGTAAATATCCAAAAAACTACTGATTTATCTTTTGAATTATCTACTGATTTTTCTTCCGTTTTAACTACTGATATATAATATTCTCTTGAATGTTAAGTATCTTTTCTAAATAACATCTATTTATAATTTCATTATTATTGCTATACTTTATAAAGTCGCATAAACTATCAAAATATTTTAATGCTGGATCTTCATCGGTAAATGTTTTCAAAAGTATATATGGTATTGGATGATTTTTATATTTAATTATTAAGTGTGCCATATATCGATTATCTTTTGTTTCAAAATCAATTAACAATACGGAATAACTTATATTTTCTTTATTCAAATCAAATGAGTTTTGAATATTACCATCTTCAAAATAATATAAATTCCCTAACAATTTACTTTCAACTTTACTAACACGATATAATTTTTTTATTTGTTTATTCATTTTTGCGTGTTTAAATAAATTTATTTTATTAGTTTTTAATTGTTTTTTTATTACATTTAATAATGATAAAAATAAATCTTCTTTTACATATTCTTTATCAAAACTATCTTTTGATACTTTTATCATTTTATTTTTTCCATTTATATTAAGTTTACCATAGGTAATAACATCATTTTCAAAAATGCTTATTACACTATTTATATCTAATTCAATAAAACCACATACTTCATCATCTACAGGTTTAAAATCAGAAAGATGAATTTTATCTGATTTATACAAGTAATAATATTGAAATTCTTTTATAATATAATTTTTTGAAATTGCTTTTTCTATTTTTCTCTTATCAATTTTAATCAAATTATTAAAAGCTACATCAATACCTGTTTCTTCTTTTATCTCTCTAATACCATCTTCTAATGTTTCACCAGATTTTAAGTGACCTCCAACTGTTAATACCAAAGTATCTTCATTTGATGATTTATTATGTTTATGATTTTTTAATTGAAAATAAACTTTATTTGTTTTAGGATTTACAAATATAGTATTAAATGTTTTATGCCAATATCCAAGTTTATGTGCATTATCTTTACTAGAATAACCAATACGATTTTCATTTTCATCATATATATCGATATATTCATTTCTAGCTTTTGGATCTTTATCAAAGTGCGCCAAGAAATTATTAGCATCATCTAACATTTCTTTAAATTCTTTTGATATATCTAATCCACTTTTTTTAGCAAAATTATATACAATAATTATAGCTTTAAATAATCTTTCCTTTATAAAATCAATACTATTATTATAATTTTTTCTATCTTTTTTAAAGCGATAACCATTTTGCTCCATTAATATTTCACTCATTTGACCTACTAAAATAGGAACTACATTAAAGTCATCAATATTAGTATCTTTTATTTGCCCTATTTCTCTTAAATCAATATGTAGTAATCTAGCAAGATTCATAAATTGTAACATAATATCAGAAATCTCGTCACCTAAATTATCAAAATGTCTATTTGGATCGTTAATATAATCTTGACTTATACTTATGTTATATACTTGCCCTATTTGAACATATAATTCATTTAGATTTACTAAAACATCCCACGATTTTTCTGTAGTAACATTAAAGTCATCAACTAACTTTGTACCACTCTCATAATATTCGTTTATAAATTCTTTAATATCTTTCATTGTTTTACCTTCTTCATTACTTTTGGTTTTGCTCCATTTAAAGCAGAATTATATATTTCTTCAAATGGTTTATTATCTTTTTGATAGACTTTAACATTAAGCATATATGATAAATATGATAAATCACTTATAGTTAGGCGCACATTTTTTAAAATTAATCCACCATTACTATCAAAGGAATAATCAAGATTATTGGTGTCGATATTTAGTTTATCTAAATGAGAATATAATTCATTTATAACATTTGCTTTATTTATACTTTTACTACTACTTTCACATAATTTTCTTTGCTTTTCATCACAATAGTTATATTTTTGACATTCATCACAATTATAATATTGTGTCGATGGTTTATTTAATTTATAATTTAAAGCACAAGTGTTGGTTTGGAATACTCGCTGTGGATGGCTATAATTATCATAAAAATAATTCCAAGCATCTTCAGTCCAAACTGATTCAGCATTTAAACATTCTTCTTTTTGTTCTTTTACTTCATCCCAAATTTCTAATTTATCAATAAAATTTTTAATAAGTTTTAATCCCATAATAGTTGATGTATTAGTATAATTATTAACAAAATTTAATACTTCTTCTATTTTCTCTGGATCGGAGTTTTGAGGGATGAATGGTCTAAAATAATGAATTATATCTATACCAGCATCACTTAGTCTTTTGAAATTACTTTCTATATCTTCTTTTTTTATATTTGGCTCAATATCCTTATCTAAACCAGAGTAGCTTAAATAAACTATAACATTTCTATTATTATTTTTTAGTTCTTTTAATAATTTAATAGTTTCATCTGGAATAAAACATTTGGTTATTAATATTAAATCATTACAAATATTACGATTATTGATTTCAGTCAACAACTGAGTTAAATAATTTATATTATCTTGATTTAGAAAAGCGTCTGTAGATGGCAAAAGCGCTAAAGGAATTTTCTCATCATAATATTTAAAATTTAATAATTGATCTACTGCTTCTTTTGGTGTTCCTATAATTTTTGGCTTATGATTATTATTTCCATTAGATTGCAATAAACAATATTTACAATTATTAGTACAACCTTTAATTGAATCTATTACTAACCAACTAGAGTGCATAGCTACTAATTCCATAATTATAGTCCTCTCTTTCGTTGCTATATATTATAAATTAAAATAACTATAATATTATCGGTCAATTTTACATTTTAATTTGCAAATTTGCACAAAAAAAATAGCCTAGCAAAAAACTAGACTATTCGCTTAAAAATTTAATAAATTCTTTTGCTGATTGTGATAATGAATCAGTCATATATGTAACAAATATCTCCGATTTAGCTTGTGTACTAGGAATTACTATTTGTTCTAATTCTGGATGTTGATCTGCTACAATTTTACTTACAAATCCATATCCTAATCCCTGTTTAGCATACTCAACTACATGTTCTGGATTTTGAACTTCATACATTATATTAAAATTATCATGATTTTCTAAATAATTATTTAATGGTATTCTATCTGAACTGCTACTAATTGGAGCAATTAAAGGAGAATCCTTTTTTATCGCTTTACTATAAAATTTTGGATCATATACAAAACAATATTTATTATCTAATAATTTAATACTTTTAAAATTATGAGATTTCATATTATCTTCGATCTTTTTATCTATTATAAAATCTAAACTATAACTTAATAATTGTTTATATAAATCATTTTTAACTGAATTAACTACTTTAATAACAACATTTGGATATTTACTTTTAAACTTCTTTATATATTCTAATAAAAAGGTTAATTCATAGTCGCTACTACAACCAACTGAAAGTTTACCACTATCTAATGACTTAGATTGTTCAAGTTTTTTTTCAGCCAATAATATCATATTATATGCTTTTTCATATTCATTAAATAATTTATTACCAATATCAGTAAGTTCTACTTGACCTCTTGTATAACCTTTTAATAATTTAACTCCTAAAGTTTCTCCTAATGCTTTAACATGCCTTCTAACATTTGAAGCATCCATATTAAGCTTTTTAGCTGCTTCTTCAATACTTTCAGATTGTCCTAATTTTACAAAAGTTCTAATAGTATCTAAATTCATACTTTCACTTTTCATTGATCTTCACCCCACAAAAGATGTTCATATCTTACTACATTCATATATTAAAGTCAATATAGTTTAGTGCAAATTTGCAAAAAAAAGAGCAAAAATTCGCAAATTTGCATTTTTACTCTATCATATTATATTTT
>CANQPR010000070.1 GCA_947625715.1 uncultured Bacilli bacterium | reverse complement strand
ATTCTTTTTCAGAATGATATTTTTATTATCTGTTCTATTAGTTCGAACAGATACGTCGTTGGTGCAGATGGCCGGAACAATTTTTATAGTTTTTTATGGTTTCTTTACATTCCAAAAAGTTTCTACAAAGGTTGTTATTAAGCCATTTCCGACCATTCTTGTATTTTTTGGTTTCAATCATATATTTATGATTTTTGCACCAAGCGTGTATATAGCGTGTACACTTTTTCGCTATACTGCATTTAAAATTTTAACTGCTTTTTCTTCTTCTTTTGGGTATAAATGTGAATAAGTATTCCAAGTTATTTCTACTTTTGTATGTCCTAATCTTCTTGCTACTTCTTGAATATTTATACCCATGTTAGCAAGTAGAGAAGCATGAGAATGTCTAAAATCGTGTATTCTTATTGTTTTTACTTTTGCTAATTTTGAATAAAGAATGTTTTTTTGTTGTAGTGTAGTATCTCGTAAGCATTTTCCATCTCCTAAAATTCTACTATCTTCACTAAAATTAGATAATTGCATTTGTCTTTTTTTATGTTCGTTTAATATCTTTATTAAAGGAAGTGGCATTTGTAGAGTTCTTATAGAAGATTTGTTTTTAGGTGGTGTTTCTACATCACACTTATTTTTCAATTTCTGTGTTATACTATGCTTTACGCTTAAATAATTTCCGTTAATATCATTCCATCTTAAAGCATGTATTTCTCCTTTTCTTAAACCAGTATAATATGCAATATTAAAAAACACATAAAAATTCCATTCATAAATATTATTCTCTTTTAATTGCTTTTCTAATGCTTGTTGTTTTGCTATTTCAATGTACTTTTTAAATTCTTCTGGCGTATAAAAGTTTATTTCTTTTTTTGTAGCCAAAGCGTCTTTGAAATTTCCGTACTTTTGCTAATTGATGTTTTGGTATATATTCCATTCTAACCGCATAATTTAACATTGTTCTTAATTCTGTATATACATTTCTTTTTGTTGCTAATGCTAAATTTCTTTCTTCCATAGATAACTTCCAATCTTGCAAAACTTGTGTTGACAATTTATCTATTCTAACATTTTCAAGAATAGGCAATATATAACGCTTAATCATATTATCACTTCTGTATAATGTTATTTCTCTAACTTCATATTTTTTAACAGAAATATATTCGTCATATAATTGTTTAATTGTCATTTTCTTTATGGGTGTTTCATGTTGCACCTTAATTTCATTTTCTAATCGTCTTTCCAAATCTTTTGCAACATCTATTCCATAAACAGAACGAGTAATTTGCTTTTTTTGTCCATTATCTGCTACATAATTTATACGCACATGATATTTTTGTAAGCCATCTTTTTTTGTATTTCCAACCTTATATATAGGCATGATTTATAACCCCCTTATATATAAGGCTTGATTTTGAATTATCTATATATTATCATAAAGAGTATTCAAAAACAAGCCTTTTAATAAGTTTTATAACCCTAATTTTTTTAGTTTATTTCTACGTCTTTCTAAGTCTTGAATATCTAGTCCCCATGATTTATATGCACATTCTGTATTAACTTTATATAGTCCATGAGAATAAATATTGTTTTCTATCATGTTTTTTTGTGCTAATTTTTTTAATCTGCTTATAGTAGATTTTGAATGTTTATTGAATAGTTTTTCAATTTCTTTTGTCCCAATTTCTGTATAGCGGTAATATATACTTATTGCTGTATCAATATCAGTTATTTGGGGTATATTCATTATTATCAACCCCTTGTTTTTCTTTTTCAAGTATTTTTTGGTTAAAGAAATATGCTTGAAATCTTTTATTACTATTTGTAAGGAATATACCCTGTGAATCTTTGGGAATTAAACTATCAGCATCTGTATTTCCTTTACCTAGTATAACTTCTGACAAAATTGGGTCTGCTTTACCACATATACGAACATCTAAATTACTTTTTATTTGTCCATCTAGGACTTTACAATCTGGTCTTTGTGTAGAAAGTATTAAATTGATACCAAATGCACGACCTAGTCTTGCAATTCTTGATAAGTATGTTCCTATTTCTTTTGTGACTTTATTTTCTTCGCTAAAAATTTCTGTAAGTTCGTCACAAGCAAAAACTATTCTTTTTAATGGCTCATGATATTCATTTGCATATTTACTATTATATTCGTCTATATTTTTCACTTTGAAATTTTTAAATTTTATTTGTCTATTTAATAATTCTTCGTCAATTTCTTTTAATTTTTCAAGTACTGCTTGTATGTCAGTTAAAACATATATGTTTTTCATATCTTCCCAGTGCATAAAATCAACTTTTTTAAGGTCTGCTATATAAACAATCATGTCTTTTTTATAGCATTGATATATCAAGCAATCTACCAAAACAGACTTTCCACTTCCAGTACTTCCGCCGTGTCAAAATGTGTGGTGTTTTATTCAAATCTATTATAACTTTTTCAATCATATTTTCTCCTAAAACTAATGTTGAATTTTGAGAGGTTAAAGAACTATCTTTCCATTCTATAACTTTTGGCACTTTGTAATTTGGAGAAATTGATTGAACCAATATTTTATTTTTAGAACCTTCAATTTCTTCAAAATCATTAAGTATAACTCTATTTAATCTTTCTTCAAGATTTTCTTTTTTGTCTTTCCAATCTTTTAGTGGAATACCATTTGTATAAAATGTTTCTTCTAAAATTTTATAATTTACTTTATTTCTTTTTTGTTTTATAAGGTATGGGTATTCGCCTTCTGCATTTTTAAAATTTTTCATTTTTTTTAAATGTTTTAGATGTTTATTTTTTAATCTAAAATATTTATCTAATATGTAGATTAGTCCACACCACAAAAGTATTTCTAATACATAAACTAATATATTTATATTAGTTAGTTGAACATTATTAAAGGTTAATAACTTAATAATATTACTCAAAAAATCTGCGAAACCATTTATAAATGGGGGAATAGATAATTTTTGTGTAATATTATTTATATTGATATTTATAATTATTGTTAAAATTGCAAAAATCCCTATAATAATTTTCTTGAAATTATAGCAAATTGCCCAAAATACTCTTATTAGTATTTCTTTGATTTTTCTTAATATATAATTTATATGTTCATTATTCCTTATAGAATTGACCTTTTGTACCAAATTGTTAATATGTTTATTATTTAAAAAATTTTTAATCTTCGTCATATAAAATCTCTCCTTTATATTCTTTTTCTTCATATTGTCCGAATATCTGTAAAATGTATAATATAATTTATTCGGCGTAAAAATGCTCTGTATATTGAAAAATGCTCATATTGAATACTTTTATATTGGTCGTTTAATGAAATGTTGCTTATAATATATATTTTTGTAAAACATGCTTGTTTATTACTATATCTTGCTGGTAATGTTAAAGGGTAACAATCTAATAAATTATTCATAAATTGTATATTTAAACTTGAATTAAATTCGTCTAAACATAAAATATCTTCTCCCTTATAACCATCAAAACCATTTTTGTAATCTGTTACACGATACACATTTGAATAGCCGTATTTGTCCATTACATAGCGTGTTTTACCGAAGACCAGTACCGACCCCAAATATACCATACTTTCACTTCACGTCTTATACTAGCGTTTTCATCTGCTTTAAGACGTTGTCTAATTCGTTCAAATTTATCAACATTGTATGCTTCATTTGGGTATAATTCCATTAGTTCAGTATCTGTTAAGCCATCTTTTATTGACATATACACATCTGCAACTTCTGCTTTAACGCCTTGATGTTCAAGTGGCATTTGTCCCCATTCTTCGAATGTATCTGGAATTGATGTTTCTTGTTTTCTTGTTGTTAGCCATTTTCCGCTCTTTTCTTATGTACTGGCGATTTTGTTCACTTGTTCCGTTTTGCACAATCTATATGTCCGTTCTTTAAAAACTTTTTTAATTTTTGAAAATCTTACTGGGTTTTTAAATACTATGTAAATGTGTATATGATGTTTAGAGCCTTTTTCTTCTGCAAAGCAATAATATACAATATTTTTAAATTTTGTCTGTAATAATTGATTTATAACATCGTGGGTATAACCTTTTTGAAAAGGGTCATTTATTGTTATCATAAATTTTCTGTGCATTGTATCTTTTACAATTTCTTTTTTTTCTTTCCTTTCTTCTTGCTTTTGCATATATAAAATCTCCTTTACAGAATTATTATTTTTGCTACTTTTGTTACAAGCCGATGTAACAACTTATATTTTTACTCTTGCAAGAGTTTTCAAATTTTGTTACAAAACGTAGGTAATACTAGACTACGTTTCTGCTATGTTCGTCGCCCTTACGGGCGACTTCCATAGCCTTTAAAGTATTATTCTACATTTAATTTAATTTGCTTTTTACTATGTTGTTCTTCTTGTTTAACATCGTCTACAAGTATAATTCTGTCTGCTGTTGCTTTTATTTCTGCTTTACCATATTCAATACTAGAAATAGTAAGTTTTAAATTCTCAAATCTACAATCTACTCTATCGCCAATTTTATATTGCGGAACTTGATTTAAACCTAAAATTTTAACTTCTAATTTTTCACAATCTATTTCTTTTTCTGGGTTATCAACAAATATTGTATAACGATGTCCTTCAATTTCGTCTGTTGTTCTCTGATTAACTGGGTCATATTTTCTATAAGGCTCAACAGCAATTAGTAAATATTTTTCTCTTTCTCCTAATATTGATTGTCCTACTTCTAGGTATTTTGTTTTTGTTTTCATAATAATTTCACACTCACATAACTTTCGCTACGTGTCCTTTCTTTTTTATTAAATTTTTAATGTACATTGTTTAGGTTGCAACCCTTATATATATTTATATGGTTTTTTGACTTTTTTTTATATATCACGTCGTGAAAACTATATAACCATTGAAAAAAGCCGATTTTTTCAACATTACCATTTTTTAGGCAATGAAAAATCAGCCTTTTTTGCTATTATATTTTCACATCGTGAAAGCAAATTAAAAAAATAATCATAAATTGTACAAATTTATGACTATTTTTATAAATTTTTTATTAAATTACTATTTTGAGTTTTCTCTTAATAAAAACTTTTCGTCTATTCCTAATTTTTTTAAGAATTCATTACATTCGCTTATTGGTCGTCCAGAATAATGAGTTATAAGATACATATAAGCATATTCAACTGGGTCTGTTATATTAAATGTATAACCATAAGAACGCCTTATTGCTATTGCATTCGGTAAATCAATTTCATAGCCTACACAAAATGCAACTAATGCTTGTACACTTGGTTTATACTCTTTTCCAGTTTTTTCATTTACTGGAATTTTAAAACGTGAAAATGTCGCTGGACTAAGGTCAGTTTTTTCACAAAATATAATAGAATTTGTATGTGATATTATAGGTTCAACCATTTCTTTAAAAGTTTTGTTTGTTTCTCTTGCATATTCAAATTGTTTTTTGAAATTTTTTATAAATTCTTCTTCGTCTGTTATATCTACAACATTCATAGTTTTTTCTCCTTTTTTAGTTAATATATCACATTTTATTTATTTTTTCAATGAATTAGGAAAATTTCCAAATTTGTACAAGTAACTATTGTAAAAAAAATTTTTTTATAATATTATTAAGTTATACTTTTATTTTTAAATATTATATAAAAAGGAGATGATATATTTATGTCAAAAGAAGAAAATAATTTTAAATTTCCCAATAACCCAGAGGCTAATAAAGAACTTAATGACATGCTTTTTGACGCAATGAAAAAATGCGATAGATATAATATTATACCAATTATGCAAAATGGTATGTTAGAAATATATGAGAAAAATAATAATGAGCCAATTTTACTAATATATTATTCAACTGAAAAAGGCTTTGAAGATATATTAAATTTTGAATTTAAAAACACTCATTGTATTTATCATGCAGAATATAAACCTAAAATAACATTAGAAGAATTAGCCCAAATGTTTGAAACATTTATAAAGAATAGAAATAACAATTAGTAGATAAAAAACAATTAGAATCATATTGAATCTAATTGTTTTTTATTTTATATATAATTGTTGTATTATAAAAATCTATGTCAACCTTTTCACTTTTTAATTATTTCCATATATTTATTGATCAATGTTCTATTATGGGCTAACATATTTTGCTTTTACAATATCAAGGTCATAAACCTATTGGGCTTTTATTTGATATTGTCGCAAAATATGTTTTTTTTATTAGTAGAACATTGACAAATAAATATATTACACAGAAATAATTTTAGAAAGGAAGTGTCAAATATGACAAAGAAAGAACTTTTAGAAATTTACAATAAAAGTTATACAGAAGAAGAATTTTACGAAAAAAATGTTACTTATGCTTTTTCTAATGAACAATTACAAAATGCTATGAAAAAATTAGGTGCTACAAGCGAAAATGAATTGACATCTTTTGGCTATAATACAATTTGCTTAAAAAGTAAGGTAAAAGAAATTGTAAATTGGATATTAGAAAAACAGAAAGAAAAAGAGAACTGGATTAAAAATCTAAGTCAAGAAGAAAAGGACATCATAATAGAATATGAATTATACAATTATGAGTGTACTTACACATACGACATAGACGATGTTGTAGACATCTTCAAAAATGTATTTGAATATAACGACATAATGCGCGTATTTCATAAAATAACAAAGCAGTAGAAATCTACTGCTTTTTTTATTTATTGTACTTTTTTAGCAACTACAACCATACGACCATTTTCTTGGGAATATTCACAAGTAATTAAGGTTATAAGTTGTTCGCCATAAGTTGCTATTTTTCCAGTATCATATAATTGTATTTTTTTGCAATTATTTACATATTCATTATATTTGCTTTCATTTTCAAGATTATAATATTGATAAAATCTAAAAACATTTTTTTCATCTTGATAGAAAACTCTTGATTTAAAAGCAAATATTATTTCATAGTCTGTTTCCGTTTCTTCTGTTGCTAATTTTATAATAGGGTGTTGTTCATAAAAAGTCTTATCTTGATATTTCAATAAGTCTTTGAACATTTGATTATCTTTCATATCGTGTCCATATATAATTACATTTGAATTTTGATTTTTTATATC
>CANQPR010000069.1 GCA_947625715.1 uncultured Bacilli bacterium | reverse complement strand
CTGTGAATTGTAACATTCCAATTGTTTCAGAGAACAAGTATTATTTAATAATTCTTCCAAAAACATACCACCATTATACAACGACACAATCTTACAAGCAATATTTAATTTAGGATATACAGTATCAATAATACCTGCATTATCTTTAATTTTTAACTTTTCATACTCCGATAAGTTATCTTGATATATATCAATAAGAGCATCATTTACTAAAAATTTTAAAAGGCTTTTAGCTTTATTTATCTCTCTTTTATGAAAAGTGTAAATGGTAGGAAAATCAGATTTACTATCCATATACTTTAAAAACAAACAATGCTTTTTATCAGTAGGTATAGATTGAATTAACAAATCATTATCAATTGTAATAGAATAATTTTCTTTCAAAAAATTATTTAAAGAAAATTTATCTATATTTAAATTTTGATCTAAAACCTCTCGATCAAGAGATAGATTATAATTTGCTAATGCATAATCCATTATATAATTTATAGTTTTAGATTTAGCGTCCATTGAATCAACACCACATAGCATATCTGTACTCCCATAATCACGAGTAATATCTATAACATACATTATTTAATATAATCACCATCCAATTCATATTGCATCTCACTAATAATTTGTTTTTCTTCTTGATCTAACTCATACATTAAATGATTAACAGCTTGATTAATAAATCTTTTATAATTAAGCTCTCGATAAAAATTTTTATTCTTTAATTTATTATAACGAGTAGAATCATATCCCAATTTTTTTAAGGCATCGTAATATTCTTTAATTGACATTTCACAATCTAATGAAGATACAGACATTATTAAAGAATCAACATCATAATCATATTTAGATTTTTTTAACCATCTTTGAAAAACTTTTTTCATTTGATTGTTATTAAGACCTGCAATAGTACATATTTTATATAAATCCTTTGCAATATTTTTTTTAGTATCATCTTTAACATAATCACTTCTACTTTTAAAATCAAGTTCCTGAATATGCTTTTTTAAGAATTCCTTTTCACGATCCATAAAAGACATAGCTTGATATCTTTTATAATTTTGTAATATTTCATTACCAATCTTGGCATATAATCTATTTAATTGGTCGTTATAATACTTTCTGTTTTTATTACTATCTGACTGACCATACAAATCATTAAGTTCTTTTTGATGGGTTTCCAAGAGTCTTAAATATTTAGCATAATCATACTTAACAGAATCATGTAATAAAATATATTCTATAATAGAATCTAAATCTTTTTTATACATAATCATATTTTTTGAATTATATTGTAATCGCCCATTTTTCGGTAGGGTATCATAAAAGTTTAACAACATTTTATTTAACTCCTTACGATATTTATCACTAAATAATCGTTGGGATCTAATTTTATTTAATTCATTTTTAGAAATAGATCCTGTAATATTAGTGAAAGTCTGATCACGAAGTTCATAGAATTTTCTATTATCAATTAAATAATTAGCAATATTACTTTTACAATTATATATAACCGATTTAGGATACTGACCAATTCTTTTAGTTGGTATTTTTTCATATATGCAAAAATGAATATGGGGATGAGATGGTGTATCTCTATGCAAAGCACACAACCACTCAACATTATTAATATCAAGTCCCATGTCTACAATCAAAGATGGCATAATATTATTAGTAAGACTATAAAAATCAATTTTTGTTACCAATCCATGTTCCAAAGCAAAGTCAGATGGGAATGAAATAAAACCTCGCCAAAACAATCCTTTATTAGACATATCTTTAACTTTAGCAAGAGCATCTTTTTTTAAAATGTCACCATTTGATGTCCATAAAAAAGTCTCATCATCTTCAGTAAGATAAGTTTCCTTATTAGAATATAAAGCAAAATCTTTTAATAAATTATATTCATCAATACTTGAAGAATCAGCTTTTTGTTTTTGAGATGCATAACTAATCCATTTAGAAAGACCAACACTTTTATTTTTAGGAGTCTTGTACTCCATATTAAATACTATGGCACTCTTACTCATCTTCTAATTCCTTTTTATTAGATGACATTTTTCTTAAATCTTTAAGTACCAATTCTTCGGCTTTTTCTGTAATAGGGTGTGGTATAACAGACACAACAAGTTCTTCTTTTGTTTGTGGAATTTTTAAATGTTGCATAAAAATATCTTGTTGTTTTAATAACCACCTAGAATCAAATTCAATTCTATTTTGTACCACCATCATTTGTTTAAAAAATGGATCAAAACTTTTTTTAAAAGCAACATCAAATAAGTTTAAGAATTGAGATTGACTATCATTTAATTTATTTGTTTGCATTTTTTCCCTTACTGCTTGATATATAAATTCGGATGTTTTCATATTACATTTTTCAGCAAATAAAGTAATCTCGTTTTTTTCTTCAGGACTAACTCTAAAATTTATAATAACATCTTTTTTTATTTAGATCCCTTATCATTTGGTATAATTAAACTTAAATTTTTAAGAACGAAATCTTTAACGGCACTTTCAATTAAATCTTGTTGAGTCATTTTCTTTTTATTTAGAATTTGTTTAAGTACCTCAAATAGAGTTGAATCAACACGACCTTTTAATACGCAACTTTCATTATTATTTATAAATATCACCTCCATAGTAAGTACAATTAAATGTACTTAAATAAATATTTGATTTTATTAATATATGCTAAAAAAATGTACCAATTAACGAGGTCTTTTTAAGCAGGATAAGGGTGTATTACAAACAACTCGCTAGTAGCGAGTTTACCCCATAAATAAAGGCTTTGCAAGTTTATGAATTGTATTACAAAATTATTTTTGTTTTACTTTTGTATTACTAAAAATGAGAAAAAATATAAAGAAAAAGGGCAAATGCTTTACAAATGTAATACAAAATACCCTTTTTTAATTATTAAAAATTAGACCATTTGTACCAAAATATAAAATTTTAAAAATAAATTAAATCATTTATTTAAAATATTTTTGTACTAGATATCTACCTTTTTATCTAAATCAAATAAGATGCCATATTTATCTTCTAATAGATGAATAGTGGCACGATATACATCATCAATTAAATTATCATCTTTAACACAAGATTTAACTGCCTCATAAACTAATGCCTCATCAATATATCTTTCATTGTTTTTACTTAAAATACCTGCAATTTGAAAAGCAATAAGTTCAGAGTTTATATAAACAGCTTGTTCTTTTTCTTTATCCATTTATGTACCTCCAATCTTTAAATTTTTATATGTAATGGGATTTGTTCTATCTCATGAGCAACAAAGAAATCATAATTTTTTACGAAAGTTTTATAATCCATTTCTTTATCATCAGAGCCATCGCCATTACCCTCAAATACTTTAATAGTTTTATCATCTTTATAAAAGGTCGCAACACCATCTGTACCTGTTGTTTTATTATGAGTGAATAATTGAAATGATTCGGACTCATCAGCACGAATAAGATCCTTTGCAATTTCTAATTCTTTTAATTTTTTATTTATAATAATTCCTCCTTAATATAAACCATAAATAACAAAATAAGGATCAATTAGATCCTCACTATTGAATGAAATTTTATTTTTCATAATCATAAAATGTAAATGACACCCTGTACTTGCTCCTGTAGATCCGACCTGACCAATTTTTTGTCCTTTTTCAATAGGCTCATCTTTTTCAACAACAATAGAATCATCTAGCATATGACCATAAGCTGAATATAAAGTTCCACTACTAGTTTGATGTTTTATATAAACATAATTACCTAAACCTGTTTCACTATATCCAACTTCATAGACAACACCATCTACACTTGCAAGTACATCAGTACCACAAGCAGAGCCTAAATCTATGCCTGAATGAAACTTTGTTTCACCACTTCCAAGTGGATCTACTCTGTACCCAAAAGGTGATGTTACAGAAAAAAGATTACTAGACTCGAAAGGAATAGAAAAATCATCATTGGCAACTACAACAATAGCCTCGCCACCACTAGATGATTGACTACAAAGTAGAGCGAGAAAGAGTACCAAAATAAGTGGTAGTAAAACTCCTCCTCCCATCATTAAACCTATTTTTTTGAGTTCACTCACTAACGACCACCTGCAGTACCAAACAATTCTTTTTCTTCTTGGCGAAGATGAATCTGAATAGGTAGTCGTGTATCTTGACTAATAACAAATAGTCCCTGACCTCTTGATGCAGTAGTTAAAAATTGTATTTCTGATTCACTTAAATTCATCATATATTTTACTGCCTCAATTTCTTTTTGTCCCTGTGCCATGATTAGAAGATAAGCACTATTATCAATAATAACCTGACCATATCTCTCTAAACCAACAGCACTAAAATCAATAAAGTTTTGTGAAATGTTCCATACTCCACAATTATATTTACGAGCTCGTTTATTACATTTCTTTAAGAAATCTGCTCCATCAGGATTATTAGGATCAATAAGTAAATGTTCCTCATCACAGACAAGTATAACTTGCTCATCACGATTTTTACTTATCTCGTTCCAACACCATGATAAGATATTAAAGAATTGAGATTTTAAAATAACATCATCAGAATCAACTAAACTATGAATATCTAATACAATGAAATCTGTATCTTCATCTACATGAATAGATGAAGTACCATTGAAAATTCTTGCATCAGCACCAATAGTAGCTCGTTTTAACATAGAACTTATTTTTTCTAATGACTCAATAACATTACGAGCCTCTTTATCATGTTTAGCTTTATCCAAAGTTTCTTTTGTTTTATTATACAAATCTTGCATAATAGGATAATCTTCACTTTTAAATTTGGATAGATCTGTGTTAAAATCAATACCTTTATCTTTGTAAACTTCTATTAATATTTCTTCTATTTTAGTAAGTTCATAAGCACTTAAATCTTGCAAATAATATTTTATAAAAGTTCTAAAAGTTTGAAAGTGTCTTGATAAATCGTTATTAATACTTTTATCATCCTCATTATCATCAGCACCTTTTCTAACTTCCAAAGGATTAATAATTCCTGATATACCTGTACCACAATCAATCCAACAACCACCAATATTCTCACATAAGTCACGATATTCTCGTTCAGGATCTATAATTATAACTTTTGATCCACGACACCAAACACCTCTAACTAATTTCTTTATAAGAGTAGATTTACCTGATCCTGATTTACCGACAATAACAGCATTAGAGTTATTTCTTTTATTTGTTCTTTTCCAAAGATCAAAAAATAAAAGACCTCCCAAAGCATCATTACCCAACATTATGGCATCACCATCATCTTGTAAGTTTTGAAATATGAAAGGGAATGAAGATGCAGTGGTCATCATTGGGATAGGAAGTCCATATTGTTTTTCTAAATAAGAATACATAGTAGGCAAACACATTTTAAGTGATCGTTCTTGCTCGAACATTAAATCAGCACCACCAAGACCATAAGCAGAGAGAGTGGATTTAAGTTCTTTCTTTGTTTTTTCCATTTCTTCTTTAGTTTCACCATAACACAAGAAGTTAACGGTCAAGAGAGAAAATTTTTCATGTTCTCGATCAATACGATTTACAAGTTCCACAAAATCTTGCATTTGATTATTAAAAAGAATTTGATCGTTATAATCGTTAATATTTATCATTTTAGATTTAAGTTCGGACATACTTTTTTTAAGGGTACTACTTATTTCTTGAGTATTAGTAGGACTAATAGTCATTACCATACGAGTATGGTTAATATTAGCAACAGCTCCAAGCCATCCAACTGCTACCATAGATGGATAAGAAACGAGTGTTACTATACTTACATAAGCATCACCTAAAACCAAGTCTTTTTCATTGATTTTAAGCCCTGTGGGAGCGATTCGCTCTTTAAATGACCTGTTTATAGTAGTAGCATCTTTTTTAAAGGTATCAAGAGAAGAAACAGGATTTAACATAACATATAATAGTTCTCGCCACTCCTCGCTAGAAACTTTTTCAGCATGAAGTCCCATAGAAGAAAACTCTTGAATTAAATCATTAATTTTTTGATTTAATAATGTTTCATTTTCTGCATCTTCCTCAAGGACAAGATAAAACTCTCGATTTACAACTGACTTTTTATTATTAAGACCATTTATAAAGTTGTAATCTTCTTCTAATAATTTTAACTTATATTTATTAGTTTCTTGTTTAATTTTAGATCCGAGAATATTTAAATTACTTTCAAGATTGATAGGTTTATCAATACAGAAAATTTTAACTTTATAATCAACAGAATTAAGCACTTTCTTTAATTGACTTACCTTTGTTTGTTGTTCTTCATCAAATAATAAAGAAAGGTTAATTGATCCAATTTTAATTCCACCAATTATTTTGTTATTATCTAAAAAAACATAATTATTCCAAACTTCATTAAAAGGAACAATGTCTAACATTGTTTTAGGAAGTTTTTTGCTTTTAACTTTCTTTTCTTTATCCTTTATAAAGTATCCCTCCCAATTTCAGATAATAGTTTTACAAGATCTAAATCAGTAAGTTCTTTTTGATTATTTAATTTTTTCATTTCATCTATTTTAATAATTAAAAGTATTAGGTATCTATTAAACTCCGATACCGATTTTTTATGTTTAAAAGCAATTCTACGAAATTTAACTTTATCTTTATGTTCAAGATAGGTATAAATAGTAGAGTTATATAAATTTAATCTATTATTCATAAGCTGACACCTTTTGTAAGTGGTCATTTACACCATCATAATCATAAGTCCTTAAAATTCCCATATTAAGAATAGCCACAGGAACTTCTACATAATTGTAAGTAATAGTTCCACATATTTCTTTAATAATTCTTGTTTTCTTTAAAATTTTCATAAGACCATTATTTTGAATAAATGGATCTAAAATAACCTTTCCCTTATCTATATAAACATCCTCTAAATTAAGAGTGATGTCATGACACTCGGTAGAGTTTTCATAACGAAGTCGCATACGACCATTAGAATATGTATAAACTCCTATATTATAATTTTTACCTTTTAATTTTATAGTTTTTCTTCTTATATTCATTCCTCCTTATATTTTAATATCACAATCCTGACTTTTATCGATATCTAATTGCAAATTAGCATCTTCAAAGCCTTTTGGATCATAATATTTTAATTTTTCTAAATTAATAGAATAACAATCATAAGTACCTAGATTATAATTAACTGAATAAAGATAATCAGATAAAATCTCATATTTTTTTAATTGATC
>CANQPR010000068.1 GCA_947625715.1 uncultured Bacilli bacterium | reverse complement strand
CGTGTCAATGTTTGAAATAAATTTTTATACATAATTTAGGCTTTTCTTTGGCATATTACTATTAGGTGAGATAATGAAAAAGTTTAAATTTACTTTACGATTATTCCTTTTTTTAGGATTGTCTTTATTAGTTGCTTATTTAGGAATTTATGTTTATGCTTTTTTTTCACCAAAATTAGAGTTAACAAATTTAGGCAAAATTTTTATTTATGATAATAATGGTCAATTGATGTATCAAGGTTCTGGTTCTAATGATTGGATAAGTTTGAATGATATTTCTGATAATTTAAAAAATGCTGTTATTTCTGTAGAAGATAAAAATTTCTATCATCATCATGGTTTTGATTATTTAAGAATTTTGAAAGCCTTTTTTTTGTTGGCTAAAAATAAATCTATTACAGAAGGGGCTTCAACTATTTCTCAACAGTATATAAAAAATATGTATTTGACTTTTGACCAAACTTGGAGTAGAAAAATTGAGGAAGCTTTATTAACTGTAGAGTTAGAGGTTCATTATAATAAGGATAGTATTTTAGAGGGATATTTAAATACTATTAATTATGGCGAAGGAAATTATGGTATTGAGGATGCTAGTCAGTATTATTTTAATAAAAGTAGTAAGGATTTAACGTTGGAAGAAGCGATTATGTTGGCAGGTATTCCTAAGAATCCTAGTAATTTTAATCCGGTTAGTAATTATGATTTGTGTATTGAAAGAGCTAAAATTGTGGCTTTAACAATGTTGAAAAATGGCTATATTGATAAAAATGTGTATGATAATCTTTTTAAGGAAGAAATTCCTATTTATGGAAAAAGAAAACAAAATAATAGTCAAATGATTATGTATTATCAAGATGCGGTTTTAAAGGAATTGGAAAATATTAAGGAAATTCCAAAATCATTAATTGAGTCTGGAGGCCTTAAAATTTATACGGCTTTTGATATGAATGCGGAAGAAAAAATGGAGGAAGCTATTTTAAATGCTATGGGTGATGAGGAAAATTTACAAGTTGCTAGTGTAATGGTTAATCCCAAAACGGGCGGTATTATGGCTTTAAGTGGCGGTATTAATTATGCGAAAAGTCAGTATAATAGAGCAACTATGGCTAAAAGACAAGTTGGTAGTACTATGAAACCTTTTTTGTATTATGCGGCTTTAGAAAATGGCTTGGTTTCTTCTTCGTCTTTTAAAAGCGAAAAAACAACTTTTAATTTTTCTTCTAATAAAACTTATTCACCTAGTAATTATAATGATATATATGCTAATAAGGATATTACGATGGCGGCTGCGATTGCTTTTTCAGATAATGTTTATGCAGTTAAAACCCATTTGTTTTTGGGAACGGATGTTTTGGTTGATACGGCTAAAAGAGCTGGTATTAAAGAACAGCTTTTGGGTAATCCTAGTTTGGCTCTTGGAACTAGTGAACTAAATATGATTGATTTTGCACAAGGATATCAAACTTTGGCTAATGGTGGGGATATGCATGAATTATTTTTTATTAGTCGCGTTGAAGATTTGGATGGCAATATTTTATATGAAAGGAAAAAGGAAGATGATTATGTTTTGAATAGTAATGATGTTTATATTTTAAATGAAATGCTTACTGCTACTTCTAATTCAGCTTTTAATGATTATACTACGCCAACTGCTCTTTCTTTGGCTAGTAAAATGAGTCGAAAATATGCGCTTAAAACGGGAACAACTAATACTGATTCTTGGAGTGTTGGTTATACGCCTGATTTGCTGACTTTGGTTTGGTCTGGTAATGATGATAGTAGTGAAATTGATTATAAGGCTAGTTTGTATACTAAGGAAATATGGTTAAATACTATGGAAAATTATTTAGGGGAAGATGATAAGGATTGGTATGAAACTCCTTATAATGTCATTGGTATGGTTAGGGATGGTATTACTGGTGAAAGTGATGTTTCTAGTAAGAATAATACGGTGTTTTATTATGTTAAGGGAACTGAGGTTGGAACTTTAAATGGCAATTAAAAAAGAAACTAATCTTGTTTCTTTATCGTAATGGTTATTTGATAGGTATCTTCTAAATCTATTTCATCTAATTTTAATTCAAAACCTTCATTTTCAAGGCTATTGACCATATTTCTGACATCGTTGATAGCATTTTTTAGATTGTTATTGGACTCAGTCTTTTTTATTTCTTCATAATTAGGGTCTAATTTTATAACGGAGTCTAGAGGGTCTATTATTTCTTCTTCATTTATTGGTTTTACTTCTTCTATTGTATTATTGGTTTGTTCATTTTGATTATTGTTGAAGAAGAATGGTAATATTTCTACTGAATTGTCTTCTTTGGTAGTTGGATTTATTTTTTCTTCTTTGGTTTCTGTTAAGTCGATATTTTCTAGGACTTCAATATTATTTTCTTCTTTGTTGGTGTCTAATTCCATGTTCATGTTAGCAGCTTCATCTTCTAGAAAATTGAAAAATTTATTTGATATTATTGGTTGTTGTTCTGTCATTTTTATTTCCTTTACATTATCATCTTCGCTTGGATTATTATTAAGATTGTCATTAAAGTTAGTTGTTGACTGTCCTTGTGGTTGGTTGTCAATTGGTGAAGTTATGGGATTTTCATCTTCATTTTTGTATTTTTTGATTTCTAAGTCTAGTTGTCTTACGGTCATTCTTTTATCAATTATCTTTTTTAGCCATTCATTTTGTTCTTCTTTTGGAATTGCTAATAAGCTACGGGCATGTCTTTCACTAATTTTTTCTTCTAGTAAGGCATCTTGAACTTCTTGGGATAAGTTTAATAATCTTAGTTTATTGGCAATGGTGCTTTGACTTACTCCCATTTTGGCGGCTAGTTGTTCTTGAGTCATGTATCCCCTATCTAGCAAGTTTCGATAGGATTTGGCTTCTTCTATAGCTGTTAAGTTACGGCGCTGAATATTTTCTACTAATGCTATTTCAGCACTTTTGTTATCATCAATATCTGATACAATGGCCGGTACGGTTTTTAAGCCAGCCATAGTGGAAGCTTTATATCTTCTTTCACCAGCAATTATTTCATATTTATTTCCTAATCTTCTTAAAACAATAGGTTGGATTACACCGTGTTGTTTGATGGAATCGGATAATTCTTTTAAACCTTGTTCATCAAAAGAAAGTCTTGGTTGAAAACGGTTAGGAATTATATCTTCTATTGCTATTTGTTCTACTTTTTGGTCATTATTCACAACATATCAGCCCCTTATATACTTACATTTTATTTTATCAATTTTTTTTGATTTAAGCAATTCTTTTTAACGCTACTTAAAAAAAAGATTGGGTTTTTGTTTTATTTAAGAGGATATTTTTTTATTTTATCATATGCTCTTGGATATTTGTCACTTGTGGTGGCAGTTTTTTTATATTCTAATAATGTTCTTTGGTGATTGATAATTGGTAATTCAAATTCAATTTTTTTTATTAGTTGTAAATGAAGGGCTTTTTGGGTGGTTAAAGATTTTTCATATTCTTCTTCTAAATGACCTTTCATTACTAAGAGACTTTTATTTATTTTTAAAGCACTGACACTTATTTCTTCTAGTACTCTTAATTCACAAACGGCTCTTGAGGTTATGTAATCAAAGGTGTTTTTATTATTTTTGGTGTATTCTTCGGCCCTAGCATATACAATTTTAATGTTATTTAAATTTAGTTTGGCTATTAATTTTTTTAGAAAAGTAATTTTTTTATTATTGGAATCTAATAATGTTACTTGTAATTTAGGAAAACAAATGGCTAGTACAACCCCTGGAAAGCCAGCTCCCGTTCCAATATCTAATAAATTACCGGCAAAATTTGGAACTAATTTGGTTAAGGTTAATGAATCATAAAAGTGTTTTAAATATATTTCTTCTTTAGTTTTTATAGCGGTTAAATTGGTATGTTGATTATATTCTAATAAATAGTCAGCATAGATATTTAATTTTTCAAGCATTTCATCTGTTAGATTTAAATTTAATTGTTTGGTTAGTTTGATAAATGTATTATTATTCATAATTTCAATCCTTTATTTGTTGTATTCTTTTTTTAAATAAACACTTAATATGGCAATGTCACTTGGATTTACGCCACTGATTCTTGAAGCTTGACCGATGGATATAGGTCTTATTAGGGATAGTTTTTGTTTGGCTTCGGACGCTAAATTTTTGATTTTTTGATAATCTATATCAGGAGGAATTTGTTTCATTTCTAGTTTAGCCATTTTTTCAACTTCTTTGTATGTTTTTTTGATGTATCCTTCATATTTTACTATTATTTCTATTTCTTCTGTTATATTATTTTCATATGGAATTGGTTTGATTTGATTTAAAAAAGCAATGGTAATTTCTGGTCTTTTTAATAAATCATACATGGACATGGATTTGGTTGGTAAGGCTATGTTGTTTTGGGCAAAAATTTTTTGGGTAACGGTGTCTATTTTGATTATTGTTTTTTTTAAAAAGTTTTCACAGTCTTTAATTTTTTCAAGACGATTTAGATAGTTGTTATATTGTTCTTTAGTGATGCTTCCTACACTTTTAGCGATAGGTCTTAAGCGCAAATCAGCATTATCATGACGAAGAATTAGGCGGTATTCAGCTCGTGATGTTAGCATTCGATATGGTTCTTTGGTACCTTTGGTTACTAAATCATCAATTAATACCCCAATGTAAGCTTCATTTCGTTTTAATATTAAAGGTTCTTTTTCTTCTAGTTTTAATGAAGCATTTATACCCGCGATTAAGCCTTGGGCTGCGGCTTCTTCATAACCACTTGTTCCATTTATTTGGCCTGCTGTAAATAAATTTTTAATGATCTTAGATTCTAGCGATGGGGTCATTTGTAAAGGGTCAATTGCATCATATTCAATAGCATAAGCATATTTGGTGATGATAGCGTTTTCTAATCCTTCTAAGCTATGGACCATTTGTTGTTGAATATCTTTAGGCATAGAGGTTGAAAAACCTTGTAGATACCATTCGTCGTAAAAAAGGCTTTCTGGTTCTAAAAATAGTTGATGGCGTTCTTTATCTTTAAATCTTACTAATTTGTCTTCAATACTTGGGCAATATCTTGGCCCTATTCCTGTAACATAGCCTCCATACATGGCAGATTTGTCTAAATTATCTAAAATTATTTTATGGGTATTTTGATTGGTATATATTAAATAACATTTTTGTTGGTTATTTATATCGTATGTTGGTAAATCGTCACATGAGAAAGTCCAGCTAACATCGTCGCCTTTTTCTTCTTTCATTTTAGAAAAATCAATAGATGAAGCTTTGATTCTTTGCGGTGTTCCTGTTTTTAGGCGAATTATTTTTAGACCATATTTTTTTAAATTGTCACTTAAATAATTGGAACGATCTTCACCATGTGGTCCGCCTTTTTTATTTGTTGAACCAATGAGGATGTTGGCTTTTAAATAGGTTCCAGTGGTTAATATTACCATTTTGGCATATATTTTGGTTTTATCACTTAATATTACTCCTTTTACGGTATTATCTTCGATGATTAAGTCTTCTACTTTACCTTCTAAAATACTTAGGTTAGGTGTATTCATTAGGGCTTCTAACATTTTTTTAGGGTATGTTATTTTATCGGCTTGAGCTCTTAGAGAACGAACAGCTGGTCCTTTGGAGTTATTAAGCATTTTAATTTGAAAATGGGATTTATCTGCTATTTTGCCCATTAATCCTCCTAATGAATCTATTTCTCTTACTATTATTCCTTTGGCTGTTCCCCCTATAGATGGGTTACATGGCATATCGGCTATATTTTTTTTATTCATTGTTATTAGTAGGGTTTTATGATTTTTAAAAGCACTTATATGGCTTGCTTCACAACCAGCATGTCCTGCTCCTACGACAATTACATCATATTTCATTTTTAATCAATCCTTTTTATTTTCCTAAACAAAACTTGGCAAAGAGATTATCAATTAATTCTTCTTCATAATACTCCCCTATTATTTTGCCTAAGTTTTCCCATGCTTCTTTTAATTCAATGGCTAGCATATCTATAGGAATTTGTTTTTTGTTTTCTTCTATTACATGATTAACATTATTTAAAGCTTGTTTAGCTAAGCTTATTTGTCTGGTATTTGCTAAATATATTAAATTTTGATTGGTTATATTACTTATGGAAAATTCTTGTAATATTTGTTGTTTTAGTTGTTCTATCCCTTCATTATTTTTTGTACTTCCATGAATGATTTTTAAAGGTGATGAGATAGGTTCTAATTTTTTTGGTAAATCATTTTTATTAATAAAGATTATGGCTTTTTTACGTGTTATTTCGTTTATTAATTTTTGTTCGTCTAAGGTTATTTTTTCATTGTTATTTAAAACAAGAACGGTTAAATCAACATTTTTGATGATTTCTTGGCTTTTTTTGACACCTATTTGTTCTATGACATCGCTTGTTTTTCTAATACCTGCAGTATCAAAAAAGTTTAGAGGTACACCATTATAAATTATTGAACCTTCTATTACATCTCTTGTGGTGCCACTGATATCTGTTACAATAGCTTTTTCTTCTTCCAGTAAAGTATTTAAAAGCGAACTTTTGCCAACGTTTGGTTTACCTATGATAGCAATATTGATACCATTTTTTATTTTTTGACCATTTTGAGATTCTTTAATGATTTTTTGCAATTGGTCTTTTATGTTAGTTAAGATGGGCTTAATATTGTTTTTGGTAATAATTAGTTCATCTTCGTATTCTGGATAGTCAATGTTTACTTCAATATTTGCTAAAAGATTAACCATTTGTTCTCTTAGTTGTTGAATAAGTTTGGTGGTTTTACCAGAAAGACTGTTAATGGCTAAGGTTCTTTGACTTTCGGTTTTGGCTTGTAATAAATCGTTGACGCTTTCTGCTTCCATTAAATTTATCCTTCCATTTAAAAAAGCTCTTTTTGTAAATTCGCCTGGCTCTGCTAATCTTGCTTTATGGGTTAAAACTAATTCTAATATTTTTTTGGTTGGTGCATAACCACCATGACAATTTATTTCGACAACATCTTCTAAGGTATAAGTTTTTGGAGCTCTCATTATGGATACTAATACTTCATCAATGATTGTATCACCATCTAATATATAACCATAATGAATCGTGTGACTTTTAGCGCTGATAATATTTTTTTTAGAAAAAATTTGGCTGATTATTTTGATAGCATCTTTACCGCTTATTCTAATGATATTAATGGCCCCCATCCCAAAATTGTTGGTGGATATGGCTGCGATTGTATCGTTCATAATTACCTCCCATGGCTTTTTATTATAGCATTTTGTTGTTTAAATGTCTAATACCCCATTTTTTATGTTAATCCTTTTTTAAAATGTATACGTATCATTAGTTAAAATGTATACGTACTTATGTTGTATAATATCTCT
>CANQPR010000067.1 GCA_947625715.1 uncultured Bacilli bacterium | reverse complement strand
GATTTATTTAATCGTGATTAAGAATGTCAATATTTAATGAATTTTTAAATATAATTTAAAAAAATAAGTAATTTGTGTTATAATCGTTAAGTGAAAGTAGGTTTTAAAAATGGCAAAAGAAAAAAGTAAACATAAAAAAAAGATTTTATCAAAATTTAGTTTAGGTTTATGGATATTATCTATTATTTTAATGACAGTATTAGGTTATTTTATATTTCAAGCTAATGTATTACCATTTAAATATTTTATAGCAATCGTTATTATATTTGTTTTAGTATTAGCAATTCATGGTTTGTTAGTCTTAAAAAAGCGAACTAAAAGTTGGGTTTTAATTTTTGTAAATATTATTACCATTGCTTTTATGAGTGTAGAGGCCTTTGCCATCTTTAAAATTAATGATACTTTAACTTTTTTAAGAAACAATTTAGGTGCTTATTTTGAAACAAACGTTTATAATATCGTTGTTAATAAAGAATCAGATTATGATACTTTAGAAAGTTTACAAGGGCATAAATTGACAATTTATAAAGATATGGATGATATGAGTGAATTTGAAAAATCCTTAAAATTTAAACTTGATAATGAATATGAATATCAAGAAAATGTTGCTGAATTATTAGAAAATATTAAAGAAGATAAAGAAATGATTTTGATTGTAAACTCTGGTAATTATGATGCTATGCTTGATATGGACAAAGATTTTGAGGGTCAAGTTAAAATTATTGATACAATTATCGTAACAACCCAAATAGAACAACAAAATACCGGTATAAATGTTACGAAAGATCCATTTGTGGTTTATTTAAGTGGAATTGATACACGAAGTAATTATTTACCATCAAGAAGTTTGAGTGATGTTAATATGATTATTGCAATTAACCCTGAGACCAGACGTATTTTAATGGTTCATATTCCAAGAGATTATTATGTTAAATTACACGGTACAGAAGGATTAAATGATAAATTAACCCATGCGGGAACAATCGGGGGTATTGAACTATCAATGTCTACTATTTCTGATTTATTAGAAATTGAGTTACCATATTATGTCAGAGTAAACTTTAATTCCGTAGTCAATTTAGTTGATGCTATTGGTGGTTTAAGTATTAATTCCGATGTTAATTATAGCTTTAATTGTTATACTGATAGAGGTTGTACTTTCCATCCAGGAATTAATAACGTTGGCGGAAGATGTGCCCTAGCTTTTGCAAGAGAACGTTATGCTTATGAATCTGGTGACCGTCACCGTGGTGAAAATCAAGAACAAATAATTCAATTAATTATTGATAAAGTAACAAGTTCAAGTACTCTAATAAATAATTATAGCGAAATATTGAAAGCTTTAGATGGAACATTCCAAACAAATATAACAGAAGATGAAATAACAAGTTTAGTTAAAATGCAAATTAATGATATGCGTGGATGGGATATTGAAACGGCTAACGTAACTGGAACAGGAGCTTCAATGCCAACATATAGTTATCCAAATCAAAACTTATATGTTATGAATCCAGATATGGAAAGTGTTAAAGTAGCAGTTAGTAAACTAGATGAAGTTTTAGGAACCACAAATGAATAAAAAGAAAATAAAAGCATGGGTATTATTAATTATATGGATGCTTGTAATTTTCTTTTTTTCTTCGCAACCAGGAAATATAAGTAGTAATCTTTCAAATAGCTTTGTTAAAAATATCATAAAAATAATTCCTCTTGATTTAGACATATGTTCATTTATTATTCGTAAATTTGCCCATTTAAGTGAATACTTTATCTTAGCTTTACTAATGTATAAAATTTTAGATAAAGAAAAAATTAATAAAAAAGTACTTTTAAAAATATGGCTTTTATGTATATTATATGCTATTAGTGATGAAATACACCAATTGTTTGTATTAAATAGAAGTGCTAAGGTAACTGATGTTTTAATTGATAGTTTAGGTAGTTTTCTAGGACTATTGGTTAGCTTTAAAGTATATAAACCTACTAAATGAAAAACAAATTTCATATGCTATAGTAGGTGAAATATATGATATGGCTAATTTTATTTTTTCTAATTATTTTTATAATTGATATATGTTGTTGTATTAATTCTAAAAATGACATGTAAGTTTACAAAATTTTAAATTTATAGTAAAATAATTTCTAGGTGATGAATCAATGAAAAAGATATTAATTTTTCTCATTCGATGTTATCAAATGTTACCTTTATCCATGCATAGTTGTTGCAGGTGTAAACCAACATGTAGTGAATATATGATTGAAGCAATAGACTATTATGGCGTTAAAAAAGGGTTAAAGTTAGGGATTAAAAGAATTATTAATTGTAGGCCCTTAGGTCTTTATGGGTATCAACCACTAGAAAAGGGGAAGTAATGTGAAAAAAATTATCTATGTATTTTGTTTAAGTTTTATAACTTTATTTTTAGGTGGATGTTTTGATTGGAACAATTTAGAAAATGCGACAATCTACTCAACAGTCTATCCCATATCTTTTTTAGTTGATACTTTATATAAAGATTATACAACTAAAGAGTCTTCTTCTATTTATCCCAATGGTTCAAATATTGAAAATTACACTTTAAGTGATAAACAAGAAGAATTATATAGTAAAGGAACTTTGTTTGTTTATAATGGAACAACCAATGAAAAACAAATTGCTAAAACTCTAATTAACCGCAATAAAAAATTAAAAATAATTGATGTTGCCCATGGGTTAAAATATAACTATGGAGTAGAAGAACTTTGGCTTAGCCCTAGTAATTATTTAATGCTTGCCACTAATTTCCGCGATAATTTAAAAAATTTAGTTGGCAGTAAATATGTCAATGAAGAAATTGAAAAAAAATATCAAGACTTAGAAGAAACCTTATCAGTAATGGATGCCGAAATAAGAAAAACAGCTAGTACTGCTAAAAGTAATAACAAAGAAACCTTAATTACTACCAGTAAAATGTTTAAATTCTTAGAAAATTATGGTTTTAGTGTTATATCATTAGAAGATTATGAAGAAAATTCGGCAAACTTAAATACTTTAAAAAATAATTTTAAATCAGGAACATATAAATATTTATTTAAGAAAAATACCGAAGAAGATAGTGAAATAATTAAAAGCTTAAAAAATGAATGTGGGGCAACTGTTATTGAAGTAAATACCTTAACAACCTTATCGGATAATGAAGTAAATGGTAATGAAACATATATAACTATTATGAATAATTTTATTTCCGATTTAAAAACGGCAATTAGTTAAAAGCAGACATTTCTTCTTGAATTTGATACAATGAGATGGAGAGTTGGTGAACAAGTGAATTTAGATACTTTTTTTGCTAAATTTGATTTAAAAATTAAAAATATAGAACAAATGCAAATGGCATTAACCCATAGTTCTTATTCAAATGAACATCATACAGCTAATTATGAACGCTTAGAATTTTTGGGAGATGCCGTATTAGAATTAATTACCAGTGAATATTTTTATTTACATACTTCTTTAAAAGAAGGACAAATGAGTAAAATAAGAAGTAGTTTTGTCTGTGAACAAGCCTTAGCTACATACGCTAAAGAAATAGGGCTAGATAAATTAATAAGAGTCGGAAAAGGCCAAGAAAAAAATGTTAACGATACAATCATAGCTGATGTTTTTGAAAGTGTTTTAGGAGCAATATATTTAGATTGCGGTTTTATAGCAAGCAAAAAATATGTTGATAAAATTATTTTGCCTTATATAAAAAAAGATGTTCATTTTTTAGCTGATTATAAATCCCTTTTACAAGAAATGGTTCAAACTGATAAAAAAAGTTTAGAATATCGATTAGTAAGTGAAAAAGGACCTGCTCATCAAAAAGAATTTACGATGGAAGTTGTAATTGATGATATTGTTTTTGGAAAAGGAGTCGGAAAAAGTAAAAAAGAAGCGGAACAAAAAGCCGCATATGATGCTTATCAAAAAAGAGCAAAGTAGGTGTTAATGGTGAAATTAAAAAGTATATATATTGATGGTTTTAAATCTTTTGCTTCAAAAACCGAATTAGTATTTAAAAATAATATTACGGCTATTGTTGGCCCAAATGGTTCTGGAAAAAGTAATATTGTTGATGCAGTACGTTGGGTATTAGGCGAACAATCAATCAAAAGTTTAAGAGCCGGAAAAGAAGCTGTCGATGTTATTTTTGCCGGAAGTGAAATCAAAAGTCCTTTAAAAAGAGCCATAGTAGCCATTACCTTCGATAATCAAGACCACTTTTTAAATTCCCAACTTGATGAAGTAGAAGTAAAAAGAGTTATTTATCATACCGGCGAAAACGAATACTTTATCAATAACAACAAAGTAAGATTAAAAGATATAACTAACCTTTTTTTAGATAGTGGCATAGGTAGTGAATCACTAAACATCATTAGTCAAGGAAGTATTGAACAAATAATCAATGCCAAACCCATCGAAAGAAGAGTAATTTTAGAAAGTGCAAGTAAAGTATTAAAATATAAAACAAGAAAAATAGAAAGTTTGAAAAAATTAGAAAAAACTAATGATAACTTAGAAAAAGTAGACTTAGTAATTAATGAATTACAAACTAATCTAGAACCCTTACAAAAACAAAGTGAAATAGCTAAAAAATATTTAAATTTAGAAAATGAACTTAAGGAATTAGAAATATCTTTAGCAACTTATGATTTAGAAAACTATAAAAAAGAATTAGACAATTTACAAGAAGAAAATAAAAAATTAAAAGATGAAAAAGTAAATATTGAATCAACGACATTTAATAATAGTGGAAAAATTGAAAAAAGTCGTCTGCAAATGTTAGAAATAGATGAAAAAATAGAAAGTTTAAATAATGAATATAATCAAATAAATAAACAACTAAGTGAAATGGAAAGTCAAAAAAAACTTCTTTTGGAGCGTCAAAAATATGATGTTGATATAGAAAAAATAAACAAAGTATTTCTAAAAGAAAAAGAACAAGAAAAAGATTTGCAAAAGCAAATAAATCTTAATAATTATCAATTAGAAGAGTTAAGAGAAGATAAAGTTTCAAAAGAAGAAAAACTAAAAAAAGATGAAGAAAAATTAAAGACTTTACAAAAAGATATAAATACATTGGAAAGTAATTATCAAAATTATACAAGATTAATATATCAATTAACAAGTGAAATAGATTCTTTAAATAATTTTTTAGAACAAGATGGTAATATGCCTAGCAGTGTTAAAACAATTATTCATCATCCTCATTTAAAAGGTATTCATGGAACAATTGGGCAAATATTACAAATCCCTGATGAATATTCTTTAGCTATTTCCCTTTCTTTAAATGCTTCTTTAAATTTCGTTGTAATAGATAATGAAGAATGTGCCAAACGAGCTATTAAATATTTAAAAGAAAATAATTTAGGACGAGTAACTTTTTTCCCGCTTTGTACAATAAAGGGAAGAAAAGTAACTGATGAAGTACTAGAAATTTGTGAGAGTGTTAATGGTTTTATAAATGTAGCTTCTAACTTAGTAAAAACTGATATAAAATACCTTAATATAATTGAAAATCAATTAGGTAATGTCTTAGTAACCAAAGATATGGATAGCATGCAAATACTAGCTAAAAAATTAGATTATAAATATCGGGTAGTATCTTTAGAAGGAGAAGTTAGCCATGTTGGGGGAAGTTTAAGTGGTGGTGTTTATAAAAACAATAGTCTATGGAGTGAAAAAGAAAAATTAAAACAAAAGAAACTTAATAAAGAACAAACCATCAAAAAACAACAAGAAACCTTAGAAAAAATCAAAAAACAAGAATTGGAAGTTAATCTCTTAACAAATAACACCAATACTTTAAAAGAAAATTTATTTTTAATAATTAATGAAGAAAGAATAAAAAAAGAGGAAGCTAATAAATTAAAAACTAGTTTAGATGAATTACAATTAGCTTTAAAAAGAACACAAGCTTATAAAACAAAAGGAATAGAAAAAGAAATTGAAAAATGTTTAAATGATACTTTAAAATTAGAAAGTACTTTTGAAATAATTAAAGAACAAATAGCTAATTTGAAAAGTAAGAAAATTGAACATGCTAATATTATTGAACAAGAAGAACAAAATACTAGAGAAAAAAATAAAGAACTTAATAATATTTTAAATAAAATTCATGAAAATGAAGTACTAATAAATAAATTGGAAATGAAAATGGATTATTTATTAAATTTATTAAGTGAAAATTATCATATGACTTATGAAAAAGCCAAAGAAACTTATTCATTAGATATGCAAAGTGAAGTAGCAAGAGAAAAAGTTACAATAATTAAAAGACAAATGCAAAATTTTGGAATGGTTAATTTAGGAAGTATTGAAGAATATGAAAGAATTAAAAGTCGTTTTGATTTTTTAGTAGAACAAAAAGAAGATTTAACTTCTTCAATAAATGAATTACAAGATATTATTGTCAAAATGGAAGAAAAGATGAAAGAAAGATTAACAACAACTTTCAAAAAAATAGAAGAACAATTTTCTTTAGTCTTTAAAAAAATGTTTAAGGGTGGTAGGGGTATATTAAAACTTACTGACCCAGATAATATTTTAGAATCAGGAATTATGATAATAGCAGAACCTCCTGGAAAAAAATTAAGTAATATTAGTTTATTAAGTGGGGGTGAAAAAACTTTAACAGCTATTTCTTTATTGTTTGCCATATTAAATGTTTTTCCAGTACCTTTTTGTATTTTAGATGAAGTAGAAGCCGCATTAGATGAGGCAAATGTCGATACCTTTGGTAATTATTTAAAACAAGAACAAAATAAAAGTGAATATATTTTAATAACACATAAAAAAAGAACCATGGAATATGCAGATACTTTATATGGTATTACAATGCAACAACAAGGTATTAGTAAAATTGTAAGTGTTAATTTAGAAAATTAAAAAAACTGTTTTTATAAGCAGTTTTTTATATTTCTCTCATTAAATCTTTGTCTTTAAATGGATTTTTAGGGTCTATTCTGTCAACAAATAAGATACCATTTAAATGGTCTATTTCATGTTGAAAAGCAATAGATACATCTTCTCTTACTCGAATAGTTTTACTTATGCCATTCATATCTTGATATTTAACAGTTATTCTAGCGTGTCTTTTAACAATACCAGTAACATCTCTATTAACACTTAAACAACCTTCACCTTCACCAACATAAATTAATTCTTCACTGTAAGATAGTATTTCTGGGTTAATAATAATATAATTTTGGAAGTTTTTATCTTCTTTTTCTTCTGCGATAACAAAGATTCTTTTTAAAACTCCTAATTGAACAGCACTCATTCCCCAACCAGCTCGTAAATTATATTTTTCTCTTTCTTCATCAATTTGACTCATTTGTAAATAAACTAACATATCATTAATCATGTCTTTATCTTCTTTGGTTAAAGGAAATTTAACTTCTTTAGAAACTTGATGAAGTCGTTTGTCTGTTTCATTTAAAATTTTAATATTTGGTAACTTCAAAATCACCACCCCTTTAAATAATTATATTTTATCATAATTATGATAATTAATTCAAAAATTATGACAAATCAAACTGTATTCTATCATTATTTTCTTCAATATACAAGAATAAATGCAAATTTTGTTGACACGGGGGGGGGGTATTATTATAAAATAAATACTAAGAATAGAGTTGGTATTTATGAAATTAAATCAATATAAAGAAAAGAAGAATAACAAGAAATTAGCTTTTGTAATTGTGGCCATCATCTTTTTAATAGGTGGTGTGATATTAGAAAAATCATTTGC
>CANQPR010000066.1 GCA_947625715.1 uncultured Bacilli bacterium | reverse complement strand
CCTATATTTTGAATAATTTCTTTTGCTCTTCTTTTTTCCTATTGTATTTTCATAAACTGTTAATCCTTATACCAAAAGCATGTTAATAAGTTTTTACTTTACCAAAATAAAAGTAACTTAGGTATTATGCCTAAGTTACTTTTATTAATATTTTTAAATATTAAATTTATTCTTGAGCTCCACCTTGAACTCTAGAAGCATCACTATCATTATAAGCTTCAGTTGTTTGAACAACTTTAACAGCGTTATTAACCTCATTTTTAAGAGTTTCTTTAACTTCTTTTACAGTATTAACAAGTGCTTCTGATTGTGAATGATAGTTTGTAACAAGTTTACTTAAAGAATCCGAAGCACTAGAAAGTTCATCTAATATACTAACTATATTTGTTATATTAGCTTCTAAATTATCTAAATTTGATGTGATAGTACTAACTTTAGAAAGCACAGCATCTTGCTCAAATTTTACATTTTCAATTGTTGTTAACTCAATTGTTTCTTTATGAATTGCTGGGTACATAAGACCTCTATGTGAAATATCTTGAGCTGTTCCTGCGTTTTCCATACTTTCATATTGTTCACAAATCTCTTGTAAGATGTTCGAAACTGTATCTGCCAAAAAGTCATAAACAGGAATAACCTTTTGTACTAATTCATTATTATATTTTTCAATAATAGCATTCATTCTTTTACCTGTCCAATTAACTGTTAGAGTAAAAATTCCCATATAAATATCATAAAGATTATCTCTAATATTATTAACTTTTCCTCTATATGTTTCATAATTACTTCGCAATTGTGAAAGACTTAAATTTTGAATATTTCCTGCCATAATAAATTACCTCCTTAATTTCTATATACTTACTTTTTATAATAAATACAGCATTACTCAGCTGTAGTTCCACCTTGAACTCTTGAAGCATCACTATCATTATAAGCTTCAGTTGTTTGAACAACTTTAACAGCATTATCAAGTTCTGTTTTAATAGTTTCTTTAATCTGCATTATGTTTGAAACAATTGATGCAGAAGCTGCATTATAATTTGTAACAAGTTTATTTAATGAATCTGAATCTGTTTTTAAATCATCTAAAATACCAATAATTGTTGATAAGTCATTTGTTAAATTTTCAAAATCACTATCAATTTTATTAATTGAGGAAATAACTTGTTCTTGTTCAAATTTTACATTTTCTATAGATGTTGTTTCAATTAATTTTTCAATTTCTTCAATACCAACATTTACACTATCACTGTTATTTAAGTTGACTGCTACTCCATTTTGTTCCATTTGTGCATACTGTGCATGAATTTCTGCTAGTGCATTTAGTACAGTCCTTCCAAAGAAAAAATAATTATTTAACAAAGCTTTATTTACACTATTATATTTATCTATAACAGCATTCATCCTTTTACCTGTCCAATATGTTCTTAAAGTAGAAATACTATGATGTACATCAAGTAAAGATTCTTTTATTTTAAGAACTTTTACTATATAATCATGAAGTCTACTACTTAATTTAGAAAAACTCATACTTTGAATATTACCTGCCATAATAAAACACCTCCCATTTCTTATTCAGAGCCATTAGATTGAATTCTAGAAGCATCTGAATCATTATAACTTTCAGTTGTTTGAACAACCTTAACTGCATTATCAATTTCAGTTTTTAAGCTATCTTTAATTTGATTTATATTTGAAACCATTGAATCAGCCACAGCATTATAATTTGTAACAAGTTTATTTAATGAATCTGAGTCTGTTTTTAAATCATCTAAAATAGTAACGATTGCTGATAAATCACTAGTTAATTTTTCAAAAGAACCGTTTATTTTTGAAACAGTAGAAACAACATTATTTTGTTCAAATTTTACATTTTCAATAGAAGTTAATTCAATTGCTGTTCCTATTTCGTCAACTGCTGCATTTGTTTGATCATTAAGATCTACTGCAATTCCTTGATTCTCCATTTGTTGATATTGTGCATTTATTTCACATAAAACATGCAAAACAGTTTTTCCAAAGAAATTAAAATTAGTCAACAAACTTTGATTTACGCTATTATATTTTTCAATAATAGCATTCATTCTTTTACCTGTCCAATAATTTCTTAATGAAAAAATACCTTGTTTTATATCTTTTAAATTTGTTCCTATACTTCTAACTCTTATAATATAATTAGCAACTCGTTCTCCCATTTTAGGAAAATTAACATTCTGAATATTTCCTGCCATACTCTCCACCTCCTCTCGAATATAATTCTTTTATATGTTAAAATAAGAAATTTGTCAAGAATTGTTAAAACATGCTATATTAATATAATTTCTGTACCATTAGTAATGTCTGTGTCTTGAACTCTATCATTAATGTTATATTTAGCACCAGTTAATTTATTATAAAGAATTGGCAAACTCTCAGTATTAAAAGCATCTTTCGTTAATTCATTTATCCCTTTCAATAAAAGCAAAATAACATTATAAATTTTTTTGTTTTTTGGAAGCCAAACATCATACTGTTCTTCAATTACAGGTATATATAATTTCACTAATACTTTATTCATACTAAAACTTTATCCTTTCATTAAAAATTATACTAATCACTACTACTATCTTTCATTTCAATTAACTTAATTAAAGTTGCTTCTCTTTCTTTTATTACATAACCAAAGCTTGTATTATAATCTGTTTTCTTAGAAAATGCTGAAATATTGTTACTAATCAAGTATTGCTCAGTAATTCCGTTACCAACCCAAATACCACAATCTTTTTGAACAAAATCTTTATACCATTGTAAAAATTCGTTATTCTTTATAACAGCAGGGTTATCTATAATTACAAAACTTACTTTTCCACTTTTTTCTGTTTTTTTCATAAACTCATGTAAAACAGTATCATCAACAGCATTTTCGGTAAAAAATTTATTAATTCCTATAAATACACATAAAATAAATTTACAATCATTTTTTGCTATTTTAGTTTCTATGCTTGTTTTAGCTTTTTCAAATTCATCCTTTAAAGAAATCTCTCTATTTCTTCTCATTTCTTCAGCATCTAAAATAACCACATCAACATCTTTTAAAGACTTAACTTCATCTATAATTTTATAAGCAAAGTCTATTGCATTCTTCATATTTCTTGCAACAAGAAGAGTAGTAAAATTTTCTTTAAAATCATAAGTATAAACGCTTAAATCTTTATTTTTTAATCCTAAAGGAATCGTTGAAATGTCTTTCATTTCTTCTGCTACACTATCCATAGATAGAAATTTAGGAATAACATGTATAGGTTTAGCTTTAACGTTATTCATTTTTTGAAGTTTTTTAATAGTATCAGTTATACATACATTAAAATCTTTATGTCCACAAATTCTTGCAGTTTGAAATTCAAGAATTTCCTTATTATCACCAAATTCAAATAAACCTCTACCAAAAACATTTGAAGGCTTCTTTTTTATAAGTTTATTAAAAATATTTAAATATTCATCAGAATTACTCAATTGTAAAACTAATTTTCTACTAAAATTTTGATTTAATCTATATCTCATAGACATAACAGAGTTAACAGTTGTAGTAAATATTATTCCATATTTAGTGCAGTCTCTAGTTATCGTAGAAAAAATATCATCATATTTAACACCATAATTTTCTTGGAAAACCTCATAATTATTTAAAACAACCATAATTATAGGCATTACATTTCCTTTTGACAAATATAAATTATAATCTCCATTATAGTCTGACAAGATAACTTTTCTTGCTTTAATTTCTTTTCTTATCATATCAAAAAATCTACTTACTTTTTCTTCATCTCTTGAAAAAATAACATCACCAACATGTGGACTGTTCTTAAATACCTTAAGAACTTCACTGCCAAAATCTAATATATAAAATTGAACTTCTTCAGAACTATAATTTGTCATCAAATCATAAATCATAGTACTTAACAATGTCTCTTTTCCACTTTCTGCGTTACCATAAATATTTATATTTTCTTTATCAAATAAGTTGATTTTTACAAGTCCCTGTTTTTGATTAGAAGGATCGTCATATTCTCCAATTACCGCCTCTATGTCATCAGAACTTTCTTTAACACTATATTTAACTCTTAAATCTCCAATATAAATATCTTGAGGAATATCTTCTAACCATAAATTATTATCTTTTTTCAAAGATTCTTTATTAGCTAAATCAGAAATATATCTAACAATATTTGTTAACTGCTCACCTTGGCTATTAACATTTTGCTTTAATACATCATCTACTCTTTTTATAGGCTCCCCAATATTTGAAATAAACTCAACAGAAGTATCTACTTTCTTTTGAATCGTATTAGAAGGAGTATATTGTGCACCAGCCCACGCAACTTGTCCTAACACATAATATTCATGATTACCTACTTGCAAATAAAACTGTCCTGTATTTTTCAAAAATGCTGCATCTGATTTTTTAATAACGTCTTGACTATCAGACTTTTCTTGGACTTTTAAACATACTGCAAATTTACTGTTGCTCCTAATTTGATCATTTACAATACCTGCAGGTTTTTGAGTCGCTAAAACCAAGTGAACTCCTAAACTTCTACCAATTCTTGAAACAGAAATCAGTTCATCCATAAATTCTCCTTGTTGTTGTTTTAATTCAGCAAATTCATCACATATAATAAGTAAATGTGGAATTGGTTGTTTAACAATACCTTCATGGTAAAGTCTTTGATATTTATAAATATCAATTGTTCCTTCATTAGTTAATGCTCTCGCTTTATTAAATAAAATTTGTCTTCGCTTTAATTCGCTTTGTATTGAAATAAGAGACCTTTGTAATCCATTAGTATCAATGTTAGTTATAGTTCCAACAAGGTGAGGTAATCTATAGTCTTTAGTTTCAAAAGCACCTGCTAGTCCACCACCTTTATAATCTATTAACAAAAAAGTTACATCATCAGGATGATAATTTATTGCTAAAGATAATATATAAGTTATTATAAATTCAGACTTTCCTGAACCTGTACTACCTGCAATAAGTCCATGGGGTCCATGGTATTTTTCATGTATATCTAAAGAAATAGTTCTTCCGTTTTCATCAATTCCGATAGGTGTTCTTAAAGACATAGTTGAATCATTACTTTTCCAACGATCAAGTATATTTAAAGATTCAATATTTCCAACTTCAAACATTTCCAAGAAAGAATAGTTTGTAGGTAACATAGACGTCTTTTCAGAATTCTTCATTTTAATAGAAATATTAGCTAACTTTTGAACAACTTTATTATATTGTATATCATAAAAATCATCTAATACAAATTCTTTTTGAGATTCTAAAGAATTTGTGTTTTCAAATAAAGTTCCTCTATATCTATCAATAGAAATAAACATTTCACACTCATTTGGTAATTTAAAAATATCATCTGTTATGCACATTAAAGTAAAAGCATATTTACCTTTAGTTTTTAATATTTCTGTAATTGCTTTCAAACTTTCAATTTGTTGATAATCGTCAGTAATTATTAAATAATGAGGCTTTGTGACAACATCATCTCTAAAAGTATCTTCTTCTTCCAATTTTCTGTTTTTTAATTCTTCCTCTAAATACTTAGAAACTTCATTCATATCATAATAATTATCTGCAAAAAATCTAATTTGCTTAGAGGAATTCCAAACATGAGGAAGCATTTTTACATATTCCCATCTTTGGCTATCTTTTACCAAAAACACCAAATTCAAATCTTCATAACTTTGCAATGTAACCAATTGTAAAATTATATTTTTCATAAACAAATCCGTAAAAAGTGGCGTACATTTTTCAATAACTGAAATAACTTTATTTTGTAACAAAGAAACAGTTATAGGCGCATCCTTAATAGTTTTAGAATTATCAACTAATTCTCTTACCATGTCTAACAAATTATCATCTTCCATAGTAAATTTTTCCTCAGGATATTTAATATCTATATTCAAAGGAACATCACTTATACCCAATCTTATAGTAAGAAAATCATCCTCATCAATTTTTCTTTCCCATAATCTATGATTGTTAGTTAAAATAATATTTTCACATTCTTCAGCAGATATATTATTTTTATATAATTTTTCTCTTTGATTAACTCTAATTTTATCAATTGTCTCTTGTTTTTTTTCAAGATATTCTTTATACTTTTTTTGACGTTTTCTTTCATTTTTTTCCCTAATTTTTTTATCATATTTTATATTCAAAAGAGGAATAACGATCATTGCAACAATCATTGATATTGCATACATAAAAGAAACAAAAGTACTGGCAAAAGTAGCAGTTCCATTCACTATTCCCTGTATAGCAGTTGAAAGAGATAAAATGGCTACGATACCCATAGCTAACGAAGAACCTAATAATAAAAGAGTAGGCTTTTGTTGACCATCACTTCTAGTAGGAGGCTCATCAATTTTTACTTCTTCTGTTTTTATCAAATTCAACATTCTAGGAGATCTATTATAATAGTTTTCTTCTGAAACTATTTCAACTTCTGAATTATTATCATCATCTATTAATGGCTCATTTTCATCATTACTTAGTTCAAAATATGTGTCATCTAAAACAACATTATTTTGAGGATTATTTATATAAATACTATCTTTCAAGAGCATTATTTTTAATCCCATAATAAAGATTATATCACCGTTAGACAAAGTTTTTATATCTTCATATATAGGCTCATTATTTACAAAAGTACCACAATGCATATTGTAATTTTTTATAATCCATTTTCCATCTTTCTTGATAATTTCTGCATGTTTATCAGAAACAAAAAAATTATTATAACTTATATTATTGTCTTTGGCAGAACCAATTGTAATTCTTTGTGTATTTTTAAGATTCATATGCCTTAATTTATTTTCTTCATCAGAAACACAATACAAAGTATAAACTTCTTTAGAATCACCTAAACAAATAGCATACATATTATTTTCTTCAATAATTATTGAAGGGATTAAACTATCTCCGTTTATTCTAGCTACTATTCGATCAATTTCTATTTTAATGCTATTAGGGTTTACTATTTTTACATAATTATTGCTTTCTATTTTCCACCCTTCATTTGTAGCTTCTATAGTTAACAATTTTTTACCTTTTGTATCTTTAATCGAATAGTTTCCTGAAATATCTGTTGGTAAATATGTTTTATGAATTTTTGTTCTACCAATTAATAAAACTATCAATATCTTTCTCCTCTTATAAAATATTTCTCTTATGTTCTATATAATAATTCAAGTTTATATTAGCAAAAGCCCCCTTGGAAATCAATTACTTTTGTATTACATTATAGTTACACTTTTATTGCAACAAATCTCCTTACGGATATAGGAAAAAAACGATTTAATTAAATTTGATTTTTTTTAATAATATAACTGATATAAATTGTATTATTAAAAAAAAATTACTATAAAAATGATAATTACTCACAAAAAATTACTAAATAATACAAAATTTTTTATAAAATAAACTAAAAATATGATGATAAAGATGTAAGTATCAGATGCCTTAAATCCTATAAATATTATAAAACCTACCATAGTTAATAAAAAAATAATATTAAAATGACAAAAATATATAACAAATATTTAAAGTTCTATAAACAACAAAAAAATCAATGGCTTAAACCATTGATTTTTTTTGGTGAGCCAGGAGGGTCTCGAACCCCCGACCCCAGGCTTAGAAGGCCTGTGCTCTATCCAGCTGAGCTACTGACCCAAAACTCTATGGACAATAAATATAATACCACAAAAACGCACATAAGTCAATATAATTAAAGTAAAATAATTTAAAAAGG
>CANQPR010000065.1 GCA_947625715.1 uncultured Bacilli bacterium | reverse complement strand
GGGGTATTATTATAAAATAAATACTAAGAATAGAGTTGGTATTTATGAAATTAAGTCAATATAAAGAAAAAAAGAATAGCAAAAAAATAATAATTATAATAGGTGCTATTCTTCTTTTTGCAGGTGGAATAATAATAGAAAAAACATTTGCCAATTTTAAAGTGCAAAAATCATTCAAAGTTATGGAAGGCAATTTCATCTATGAAGGAAGTGGAGATGTAATATTTGCCTTTTATAAAGATAATCAAGAAGTTACTAGTATTCCTACATTAGAAGAAGGTTATGTTTATGAAAAAAGTGAATGTAATAATAAAGCTTCCATAGAATGGAATAGTGGAAAATGGGCTCCTTTAGTAACAAATTTAACAACGAGTAAAACTAAGTGTGATATATATTTTAAAAAAGGTAGTGGAAGTGGTTTATATAATGCTTTGGAAAATTTGATAGATAAAAAAGAAGGTCAATTAATATATGATGGAACTGATGATAACAATTTACGTTTTATTGGAGCAGACCCAGACAATTATGTCATTTTTAATAATAATGAATACATATGGCGAGGATATTATAGTAGTAGTTCTAGTAGTTATAAGGAATATAATTCATATGAGGAATGTACAAGTGCAAAATCCTATAATTCTAAATGTGAAAAGTTTCCGGCCTGGCGAATCATCGGCGTTATGAATAATGTGGAAGATGAATTTGGTAATACAGGAAGTCACCTAAAAATAATAAGGGATAGTATAGGAGAATATAGTTGGGATTCATCAGAAAGTAGTGTAAATAGTGGCTATGGAGTAAACGAATGGAGTGTATCAGATATACAGAAAGTTTTAAATGAAAATTATTATAATAAAAAAGCAGGAGGTACCTGTTATAATGAGGCTCGTAATACAGTTGCAACATGTCCGAAATGGGAGAGTATTGGTTTGAATGATAATGCCAGAGCCATGGTAAGTAAAGTAAAATGGAATTTAGGAACGATGCAATCACATAATAAAGTTGATTATATGACACCAATTTATTCATATATAAATGAGAGAAGTGAAAACAGCGGTAACATATGTAACTATGGTGAAAGTCAGTGTAATTTTTATTATACAAATAATTTAACAACATGGATTGGTTATATAGGCCTAATGTACCCATCTGATTTTGGTTTTTCAACAAGTGGTGGAGGTGAATCACAAAGACAAACTTGTTTAAATACTACAATGTTCAATATTGATACTGGCATTACTGGAGGATGGGCTTCTTATGAACTTAGTTATTGTTATAGTAATAGTTGGATAAATAAAAATTATAATGGCTTTTGGACAATGACTCCATATCCATGGAGCGGTGGCTCTAATTATGGAATTGGCTGTAACTATGGAGCTTTAGCAGTTGTTAATAATTATGCTCCTTATTTAATAAGACCAACACTTTATTTAAATAGTAATATCAAAATTGAAGAAGATAACAGCGAAAATTATGGAAGTAAAGATAATCCTTACCGCTTAAGTTATATATCTTAAAAGCTTTTTATATTGACTTTTTTTAAAACAAGAACTAAAATGATAGCAATTAAGAGGTAAGGTATGGGTTTGGAAGTTTTAGAAAAATATTTTTTAGAAAAGTTAGAAATTTATGATGAAAAAGACAAAAGAAAAATAATTATGGCTTATCATACAGCTAAGAATGCTCATCATGCTCAAAAACGAAAAAGTGGAGAACCATATATTATTCATCCTTTAGAAGTAGCACTTATTTTAATTTCTTTACATGCTGATTGCGCTACGGTATGTGCTGGGGTTTTACATGATGTTGTAGAAGATACCCAAATGACTAATAAACAACTAGCTAGTATTTTTGGTTATGAAGTATCCTTATTAGTTGATGGAGTATCTAAAATAGATATAACATCATTTGAAAGTAAAGAAGCCCAATCCATAGCCACCCAACGAAAATTACTAGCCTTTTTTTGTCAAGACCCCCGGGTAATATTAATAAAATTTGCAGATCGACTTCATAATATGCGAACAATTGGATTTTTACCTGAAAAAAAACAAAATGTTAAAGCTAAAGAAAATTTTGATTTTTATATACCTATGTCATATTTATTAGGAGCTTATGAATTTAAAAATCAATTTGAAGATTTAAGTTTCAAAGTATTATCTAAAGAAGAATACATAGCAATTAAAGAAATGATGGAAAATTATAAAAAACTTTGGGGCGAAAAATGGATTATGATAATGAAAGAAGTTAAACAAATATGTAATCATAATAACATTAATTTAATAGGCGAACCACGTTTAACACTAAAAAATATTTATGGCATTTTTAAAAGATTAAGTACTAATCATTTAGGAGAATTACATGATTTAATTGCGTTTCGTTTAATTGTTAATAATATTGATGAATGCTATAAATTATTAGATTGTTTGCATCAAAAATATGAAGTACTTTATGAATTTGAAAAAGACTATATATCTAGACCTAAAACTAATCATTATCAATCATTACATACAACTGTTAATACTAAATCATCTTATATTCAATTTCAAATTCGAACTAAAGAAATGGAAATTTTAAATACAGCTGGTATTGCAGGATATTGGGAGATAAATCCCTTAAGAGCTAAAGATTTAATGCGAAAAGAATTACAAGAAGAAAATTTCTTTTATCAATCTTTAAAAGAAATGCATCAAAATATAAAAGATAATGAACAATTTTTAAAATATATTAAAAATGATTTTTTAGGACCTAATATTCATGTTTATGATAGTAGTGGAAAACCTTTGGAATTTCCTCTTGGTTCGACCCTTGTTGATTTTGCTTATCGAATCCATACAGATTTAGGTAATACTTTATTATGTGGCGTTGTAAATGGAAAGAGGGTAGGAATTGATTATGTATTAAAAGAAAATGATTATATTGAAGTTATATGTGGTAAAGATATTAATCCTCCACCATTACAAAGTGCTAAAACAAATTATGCTAGACAGAAAATTAACAAATATAGAAGATAAATTTGAAAAAATATGGTATGATATTATTGAAAGTGAGGATAAATAATGGAAAAAGCAAAAGTATTTTTTACAAAAGATATTAGTGAACAAGGATTGATTAAAATTTATGAAGCTTTAGGAGTTGTCCTAAGAGATAAAGTAGCTGTTAAAATATCTACAGGTGAAATGGGAGGTCATAATTATTTAGACCCTAATTTAATAAAAGGTTTAGTACATAAATTAGATGGAACAATTGTAGAATGTAATACAGCTTATGATGGCAAAAGAGCTTTATCATCTGATCATTGGCAAACAATCAAAGAACATGGTTTTATGGATATAGCACCTTGTGATATTATGGATGAAGATGGCGAGATGGAAATTTACTTTGAAGGTGGAAAACATTTACAAGGTAAAAATATTGTCGGAAAGAATTTAACTAAATATAATTCTATGTTGTTATTATCTCATTTTAAAGGTCATGCAATGGGTGGCTTTGGCGGGGCCTTAAAAAACATGAGTATTGGGGTAGCTTCAAGAAATGGAAAAGCTTATATTCATTCAGCTGGAATAACAACTAGTCCAAAAGAAATGTGGAGTCATGTTGACAATCAAGATGGATTCTTAGAAAGTATGGCCGAAGCTTGTAAAGCTGTAATAACATATTTTGGCAAAGAAAATTTAGCTTATATCAATGTTTTAAATAATTTATCTATTGATTGTGATTGTGATAGTAATCCTAGTAAACCAGAAATGGCCGATATTGGTATCTTTGCTAGTTTAGATCCCGTTGCTCTAGACCAATGTTGTTATGACCAAATTATGAATTCAACAGACGAAAAAAAAGCATCCTTAATAAATAGAATGCTAGAGAAAAATGCAATTCATACCGTTAGTGAAGCTCAAAGGCTAGGCCTAGGAACATGTGAATATGAAATTGTAAATATTGACGATTGTAAATCAGAATAATGATTTACTTTTTTAATCTCTGAAAGTTTTTAAAATATCGCCAGTTGTAGCTTTAATATAATATTCATACTCAAAATCATTATATTCATAACTAACTTCATAAACAACAACATCATATTTGTTTCCTAATTCAACTTCAATATCATGAACATCTTCTTTATTTAAGACACTATCTTTTAAAGCAATATTTAAAGCTTCTTCTTTACTAATATATTCACTAGAATAAGGAATATTATCACTACTATTATTTTTTTTCTTTGTAAATAAAACTACAGCGCCTATTGCTAAACAAATGATAATAATTACAGCAATGATAATTAATAATAAAGTCTTTTTATTCTTTTTCATTCAACCATCTCCATCTATTTTAAATTATAACATAAAAGAATTAAAAAAACTAACTATTTTAGTTAGTAATTTATAATTGGTAGTCTGTACGGGGTTTGAACCCGTGAATACGAGCTTGAGAGGCGCGCGTGTTAAACCACTTCACCAACAGACCAAATTTAACTATTAATAATTTAACATAAACCATTAAATATTACAAGTAAGAAAAAATTTGGTATAATAAAGGAAGAATGGATAGATGAAATATGAAAGTAGCCTTAATTAATGAACGAAGTCAAGAAAATAAAAATGAATTTATTTATAAAATATTAAAGAAAGTAGCAAGTAAATATCATCATGAAGTTTTTAACTACACTATAGATTGTAATGCTATTGATTATGTTGAAAGTGGAATATTAACAGGTATTTTATTAAATAGTAAAGCTGTAGATTTTGTTATAAGTGGTTGTGCAACCGGACAAGGCTTTTTAATAAGTGCAAATAAAATGCCCAATGTTTACTGTGGATATGTAAAGAATAGTATTGATGCGTTATTGTTTTTAAAAATAAATGGCGGTAATGCTATTTCCATTCCTTTTGGCCAAATATTTGGAATGGGAACGGATGTCAACTTAGAAGAAATATTTACAACTTTATTTACAGTAGAAGCCAAAAGTGGTTATCCAATAAATCGCAAAGAAATTCAAGAAGAACAAAGAAATACTTTAACTAATATTTGTCTTAATAATGAATGTGCAATGATTGATATCTTACAATCTTTAGATAAAGAAAAATTACGAAAAATAGTAGCTAATGAATATTTTGAAGAAAACTTTTTTGCTAATAGTGAAAATGATATAATAAACGAATATTTATTAGAAATTATTGATAATAAGGAGGAGTAATGTTAAAAGTTGAAAATATAAGTAAAGCTTATAATACGGTTTTAGCTGTAGATAATTTATCTTTTGAAGTTAATGATGGCGAAATATTTGGTTTATTAGGAATTAATGGTGCGGGAAAAACAACGACGTTTCGAATGATTATTGGTCTTTTAGATATGGATAGTGGAAAAATAACTTTAGATGGTCAAAAAATTGATTATAATATAACCGATAAAATAGGCTTTTTAACAGAAGAAAGAAGTTTACTTACTAAACTTACAATTAAACAACAAGCCATGTTATATGGCAAATTAAAAAGTATGAATGAAAAAGATATTTTGCAAAAACTTGATTATTGGTTAGAAAGATTTTCCATATCTGAATATAAAAATCGAAAAATTAAAGAATTATCAAAAGGAAATCAACAAAAAGTTCAATTTATTGTATCTATTATTCATGAACCAAAATTATTAATATTAGATGAACCATTTACAGGTTTAGACCCAATAAATGTTAAATTATTTATGGAAGTTATAGAAGAATTAAAACAAAAAGGGTGCAGTATAATATTTTCATCTCATCAATTAGAACATGTAGAATTATTTTGTGAAAAATTAGTAATTTTAGTCAAAGGAAAAACGGTCTTAAAAGGTAATTTAAAAGAAATAAAACATGATTATCAAAAGAAAAATATTCTTGTTAAAGGAAAGATAAAAGAAAAAGAAATAGAAAATTTACCAGGTGTTTTAAGTATTAAAAAAGTAAATGATGAGTATCTTATAAAAATAAAAGAAGAAAAATATATCAAAGATGTTTTTAAAGTTGTTAAACAAAGTGATGATATAACAAAATTTTTAGTAGAAGATGCTTCCCTAAATGAAATATTTTTAGATAAGGTAGGTGAGGCTTATGAAAAATAAATTAAAATATTTAATAAAAGAAAGTTTAGATAAAAAAATAAAAACTAAATGGTTTAAATTAGCTAATTTAATTGTTTTTATTTTAATTGTTGGTCTTGTAAATATTGATAAGATTATAAATTTTTTTGGAGGCGATTTTGATTCAAAGACTAATATAGTTGTTGTTAGTGATGAAAAAATTTATGATGATTTTCAAAATATTTTTACTTCGCAATCGATAGTGTTAAGTGATAGTGATAATTATACTATAGCCTATAAAAAAGATTTAGATGAAGAAAAAGAAAAATTAAATGACAAAGAAAAAACGGTAATTATTAATATAGAGCAGAGTAATGATGAATTTTTAAAAAGTCAAATAATAAGTTATGATGATATTAATAATTATACTAAAGAATTAATAATTCTTTCTTTAAATCAGTTAAAAAATGAATATGTAGCTCTTTATAGTGGGTTAAATGAAGAGCAAATAAAGGCTATTAGTAATCCTATAAATCCTTCCTTTGTTTTAACGAATCCCAAAAAAGAAAATCAAAATAATAGTGATGAAATAAAAACAATGGTGATAATGATTTTAATATTACCAAGTTTCTTTTTAATAACTTTATTAACGCAAATGATAGGTTCAGAAATAAATGAGGAAAAATCAACTAAAAGTATGGAAATAATAATTTCTAATGTTCCACCTAAAATTCATTTTTTAGCGAAGATAATTGCATCAACGTTGTTTGTCGTTTTACAAGGAATTTTAATTATTTTATATGCATTATTAGCCATTATAATTAGAAGTATTATCACTAAAGCAACAATAAATATAGATTCATTGCAAATTAAAGATTTAGTATCAATACTTATTCAAAGTGGTTTATTAAATAATTTATTAACAGCTTTACCATTTATTATTATATTATTTCTTTTTTCCTTTTTAGCTTATGCTATTGTTTGTGGTGTTTTAGCGTCAATGACAACAAGTATTGAAGATTTTCAACAATTACAAATGCCACTTATGATAATATTAGTATTTGGTTATTATTTATCTATGATTGCTGTTGGTTTTGAAGGTTCCTTTTTTATTAAAATAACGGCTTTTATACCTTTGTTATCTTTCTTAATAGCACCAACAATGTTTATTCTAAATCAAATGACTTTATGGGAACTTGGTTTATCTAGTTTAATAATGGTTATTTTTACAATGATTATATTTAAGTATGGTTTAAGAATATATAAAGAAGGAATTTTAAATTATTCATCAACTAAATTGTGGAAAAAATTATTTCATTCTTTAAAAAAATAATGATGAAAAACCGTTGACGGGGGGGGGGTATTATATAATATAATAAAAGAAGATATGGAGGTCTTCTTTTATAATGAAATTAAATGGTAGTAACAAAAAAATATATGTTTTAATGGTGTTAGTAATAATAGGAATAGTAGTTTTTACTTTTGGCTTAACTTATTCATTTTGGCAATATACAAATACTCAAACAGGAGAGAATGTTGTTAACACCGAATGCCTTAGTATTGATTTTACAGGTGAAAATGATATCGATATTCCAAATGCTTATCCTATGAAAGATGATGAATTAGAGAGTTTTTTAAGTACAGCAACCCCTTATCATTTTACAATAACTAATAATTGTAATAGTCAAGCAAGTGCCACCATAAACTTGGAAAGCTTAAATGCAGAGGCTGAAAGACAATTAGCTGATGAATGGGTAGATGCTATATTATATGAAACAGATTATCATAATAAATTAAATAAAGCTACGCAACTAACAGCAAATCCACTAAACGATGCAAATAAAGTTATAAAAGAATCACTTCATGCTTATAGTTTAAAAAATATAACCTTAAAAGCCAATGATGTAAAAAATTATAATTTATTATTATATTTAGACCAAAAAACCCCATTAAATGAAGAAACCCAAAATGCAACATAAAAAGGGAAGAT
>CANQPR010000064.1 GCA_947625715.1 uncultured Bacilli bacterium | reverse complement strand
ACAATGGAGCGATTACTAAAAGGGTTAAGCACACTTTTATAACAAATTCATTTGTATTTGCTAAATTAATTATAGCATTTTTAGCTAATATAAATCAATATTAAGTTTTAATTAAATCTTTTTGTACATTGACATTTTCATTAAAATTAATTGTTGTTAGTTTATTATTCATAGTTTTCTCTTTTTTATAATTTTCACAAAGATAATTATATTGTCCAATATATGAAACTTGTAAATATTTAATTATTAATTTACAACAATTAGTGTAATCTGAATCAATATATTCCTCATCATCGTGAACAATATCTATTGTAGCATGTGATCCTCTATTAATAAGATTATAAAAAGAATTAATTTCATTTTTAGATATTTGATTAAACTGTATTTTATCTTCTTTAATTTTATTAATAAGTAAATCAGTATAATGTTTAGATGAATCAGATTCTTCATTATGATCAGGAAATTCAAATCTAGATATTGTTTCAATTACATATCTACAATAATTGTGAATATATAATTTTTGACTGTTATCAACATTATTTGTGATATATACTTTGTAAATTTCTTTAAGTTTTTCTAAATAGTCTGAACTAAGTTTGCTAGTATCATCTAAATTTATTGTTTTTCCAAATTCATTCTCTTTAAGCAGAATGTATTGTGAATTTTTAAAATTCCTTTTAAACATATTTAAAAATTTTATATTATGTGAAGTTATTATAATTTGACTAGAATTATTACTTTTTATTAAATCACATATATAATTATAGACATTATAAATATTAGGGTAGTCAAGTGAGGTAATGGGATCATCAATGAATATTATATCTTTTTCATTTGAAGTGTATAATAATTGTATTTCTGCTAAAAATAACGCAAAAGCTATTATACTTTTTTCACCATCACTTAAATATTGATTTGCTTTGTACACAACAGGAATCTTATTTATACATAAATCGAATTCTTCATTTATTCTATAATTAGTAATTTTAAAACTATCTAAAAATTCATTCATTAGATTAAGCAATTCATTTTTGTTTTTAATATCCTCTTCATATAAGGTTTTAAATATTTTTAATTCTTTATTAGTATTTTCTATTTTTATATAAAGATTATGTATTTCTTTAATTTTTTCTTCTATTTTTCTGTAAACTATATATTTTGCTGTTGTTTTTAAATATGATTCGTTTCTCAATTTTCTTTCTTTATTTGAATTATCTATTTTTTTATTTATAACCTCAAAAGATTTTATTAAATCTGCATAATTGTTAATAACATTTTGAACTATAGCATTATCAATTATATCAATTTTTCCAGTACAATCTATATATAAATTATTTTCTTCCAATTTAGAATTTAAAATTGATATAAGATTTTTTATAAAATCATGATATAATGATACAAATTTGTTTAATTTCTCACTATTTTTTTCATTAAACAATCTATCTAATCGCTCAACTTTTTGTTTAACAGTATCTAAATTACCTAACAAACTTAAATTATCATTAAGTTCAATTAGGGTATTATGAATAAAATCTTCGGTTTGTTTTATCTTACTATTAATATAAGTTTTATAAAGCTCTATTAAATTATTATTTGATATATCTGAACCACAAAATGGGCAAGAAGAATTTGTTATATATTTTTCTCCTTCTAATTTCCATTTTTTTTCATTTAATTCGAATTTATCTAAATATTCTTTTGCAAAACTAATTTTTGTTTTATCCTCGCTAAATTTAATAATTTCATTAATTTTATTTATATATTCTAAAAAAAATGCTTGATTCTTTAAAAGTTCAATATTAAAACTTATTTTATCATTTTCACTTAAATCCTTTAAGTTTTGAATAAATTGAATATGTTCCAAACGAATCTTATCTAAATCACCAGTAATTTTAGCGGTATCTATATTTTTAAAATTATCATAGCTGTATTCTTTAAAAACACTATTTCCCTTAGTTGTTCCACAATCTGAAATTATGTGTGAAATTTCTAAACTAATTTGTTCTTCAATAATTTGTTTTAAAGTTTTTCCTTGTTCAATTAGAAAATCATATTCTTTAACTTTATCAATATAATTATTTTTTGCTTCGGATGTGATACTATAAGTTGAATTTTTAGGATCAAATTTATTTTTTCTAAAGTTTTGTTGATACGTTATTTTACTATCAATATAATCTTTATTAAATACAGGAAATATTACAGGATTTAATATATCATTATTATCAATTATGCATTGTAAATTATTATCAAAGTAAATTGTAATTTTTGCTGTTTCACTCGCCCCAATTGTGTTTAATTGTTCAATTTTATTTTTAAATTCTTCATTATTTTTAAGTTTTAAGCTAGAATAATATAATAGTCTAGAAATTGAACTTTTTCCAGAACCATTGACTCCATATATGAATGCAACATTAGATTTTAAATTATTAAATACAATTTTTTGATTATCTTTAAATTTAGTAAAATTTTTATGAATTTCTATTTCTTTTATTTTCATTACTTCACCACCTAAGAAAATTAAATATATTTTACCATTTTTTAACAAATAAATAAAGTTTATTAGGAAATTTACTAGGAAATTTACTAGGAAAATACTAGGAAATATAGTATAATGAATTTAGCAAATAATTGGAGGTGTGAAATGATAGAAACTATTGAAAACTCAAGAACTGAATTTAAAGTCAAATTGGTTGATGATTTAGAAGAATCAGTTATAGCTTTTTTAAATAAAGATGGTGGTAACATCTATATTGGTATAGATGATAATGGTAATATTATCGGCTTAAAAAATAATATTGATTTTCTACAAAGAAAAGTTAAAGATTTAATAATTTCAAATATTGAACCATCAGTTTTAGGCTTATTTGATATAGAAACTTTAGAAAAAAATAACAAAAAATATTTGAAAATAACAATTGCTAAAGGATATGAAACTCCCTATCATATAAAAGGCATGGGTATGACTCCTGATAGTTGTTTTATAAGAGTTGGTAGTTCTAACGAAAAAATGGATGAACATTTAATAAATAAAATGTTTAGAGAAAGAACTAAAAATTCACTAAAAAATATTATATCTCCAAGACAAGATTTAACTTTTAGAGATTTAAAAATATATTATGTTGAAAAAGGTTTTGAGATTGGAGATAATTTTGAAAAACAATTAGGATTTTATACAAAAGATGGAAAATATAATTATGTGGCTTATCTTTTAGCTGATGAAAATAGCGCTTCAATTAAAGTGGCAAAGTATGTAGGCGATGATGTTGATGAGTTAATGGAAAATTATGAATTTGGTTATTGTTCACTAGTTAAAGCAACCTACAGAGTTTTAGAAAAATTTAGAACTGAAAATAAAATATATGCTAAAATAACTTATCCAGAAAGAAAAGAACAACCAATGTATGATTATAATGCAGTAAGGGAGGTTATAATCAATGCTATTGTTCATAATGATTGGGCAACAGAATATCCCCCTAAATTTGAATTTTTTAGTGATAGGTTAGAAATATCTTCCTTTGGTGGAATACAAAGTGAATTTACAGAAGAAGAATTTTTAGAAGGCTATTCAGCACCAAAAAATCCAGAGTTAATGAGAGTATTTCACGATTTAGAACTTGTTGAACATTTAGGTACTGGAATAAGAAGAATCTTGAAAAAATATGATAAAAGTATTTATAACTTTTTTCCTCATTTTATAAGAGTAAGTATTAAATATAATCAAAATGAATTTAAGTATAACAAATCTTCAAAAGAAGTTAGAAAAATTTCCTATTCAAATATGGAATTAACAAATGTACAAATAGGAATTATTAAATTAGTAGAAGATAGTCCTAATATTACTCAAGATGAAATGGCAAAACTATTAGGAGTAACAGCTAGAACAATAAGAAATCATATAAAGCATTTAGTAGAAAATGAGTATATAAAAAGAATTGGTGCAGATAAAAATGGAAAATGGATTGTAATAAATAAAGGAAGTGAAAACAATGACTGATTTGGAACGAAGGAAAAATGCAAAAGCATTTGCAGAATTTTGGAAGGATAAAGGATATGAAAAGGGAGAATCTCAAAAATATTGGATAGATTTATTAGGTAATGTTTTAGGAGTAGAAAATCCAATTAATTTTATTGAGTTTGAAGATACTGTACATATTGATAAATCAACAGGGTTTATAGATGGATATATTCCTTCAACAAAAATTTTAATAGAGCAGAAATCTATTGACAAAGATTTAAGAAAAGCAATCAAACAATCAGATGGTTCTTTACTAAATCCATTTCAACAAGCCAAAAGATATATTATGGAATTGCCTGTATCAAAGCATCCTAGATATGTAATAACCTGTAATTTTAAATCATTTTTAGTTTATGATATGAACAATCCAAATGGTGAGCCAGAAGAAATCTTATTAAAAGATTTAGAAAAAGAATATTATAGATTATCATTTATAGTAGATTCTAAAAATGAGCATTTAAAAAAAGAAGAAGAACTATCATTTAAGGCTGGTGAGCTCGTTGGAAAACTTTATGATTCTTTTTCAAAGCAATATAGGGATTTATCTAATGAACAATCTCAAAAAGATTTAAATGAGCTTTGTGTTAGACTAGTGTTTTGTTTATATGCAGAAGATGCTGGATTATTTGGAAGAAAAAATATTTTTCACGATTATTTGGCAAAATACAATGATTTAACATTAATGAGAGAAAGTTTAATAAAATTATTTAAAATATTAGATACTCCTCTTGATAAAAGGGATCCATATTTAGAAGAAGAATTAAATCAGTTTCCTTATGTTAATGGTGGATTATTTTCAAATGAAAATATAGAAATTCCAACTTTTACAGAAGAAATAAAAGAAACACTTTTAGCAAAAGCATCAGACGATTTTGATTGGTCTGAAATTTCTCCAACTATATTTGGTGCTGTATTTGAATCAACGTTAAATCCAGAAACAAGAAGGTCTGGAGGTATGCATTATACATCTATTGAAAATATTCATAAAGTAATTGATCCGTTATTTTTAAATGAATTAAGAGAAAAATTAAATGAAGCTGAAAGTTATAAGCAAGAAAAATTAAGAAATCAAAAATTATCTGAATTTCAAAGTTATATTGCATCACTAAACTTTTTAGATCCAGCTTGTGGTTCTGGTAATTTCTTAACAGAAACTTATTTATCTTTGAGAAGATTAGAAAATGAAGCATTAGATGCAATGTCTCATGGAAGTATGATGCTAGATATAGACGGTCTTATTAAAGTATCTATTCAGCAATTCTATGGCATAGAAATAAATGATTTTGCAGTTAAGGTTGCAAAAACAGCTCTTTGGATTGCAGAAGCTCAAATGTATAATGAGACAAGAAAAATTATTTCATTTGCTAGTAATTTGGAAGATTTCTTACCACTAGAAACTTATGAGAATATTGTTGAAGCAAATGCTTTAAGAATAGATTGGAATAATGTTATACAAAACACTAAATGTAATTATATTATGGGTAATCCACCATTTATTGGAGCATCTAATATGTCTAAAACTCAAAAGGAAGAAATTTTCAAAATATTTAATAGTTTAGATAAATGTGGAGATTTAGATTATGTTACATGCTGGTATAAAATAGCAAGCGATTATATGCATAATACAACTATTGATTGTGCATTTGTTTCTACAAATTCTATTTGTCAAGGCGAACAACCTGCAATTTTATGGAAATATTTAATGAATAGAGGTATTACAATTAATTTTGCTCATAGGACATTTATTTGGGATAGTGAAGCTAGCTTAAAAGCTCATGTACATTGCATAATAGTGGGATTCTCATATAAAAATAGTAATTCGAAAAAAATATTTGAAAATAATAGAATGAAAATTGTAAAAAATATTAACGCTTACTTAATTGATGCTGATAATGTTTTTATAGAAAGTTTCAATAAGCCTATAAGTAACGTTACTAAAATGATTAGAGGTAGTTCTCCTTGTGATAATGGTAATTATAGTTTTTCAGAAGAAGAAAAAAATAATTTTGTAACAAGAAATCCAAATTTAAGTAAATTTATAAAAGAATATATAGGGTCACGCGAATTCATCAATAGAATTCCTAGATATTGTATATGGTTATATAATGTCGAACCAAATGAGTATAGAAATAATAACGATTTAAGAGAAAGAATTCAAAATGTAATTAATTTTAGATTAGAAAGTAAAAAGGAACAAACTAGATTATTAGCTCAGACACCATTATTATGGGAAGCTAATAGATATAATGCAAAAGATTTTATCTTAATACCAAGAGTATCTTCAGAAAGAAGAAGATATATCCCGATAGGTTTTATGGATGGGGAAATTATTGCAAATGATTCTGTTCAATTAATTCCAAATGCTAAAATTTATGATTTTGGTATATTAACGTCTAATATTCATAATGCTTGGATGAGAGTAGTTGCGGGAAGATTAAAATCCGATTATAGATATTCCAATTTAGTTTATAATAGTTTTGTGTGGCCTAATCCGACTAAAGAACAAAAAGAAAAAATTGAAAAAACGGCTCAATCCATTTTAGATGCTAGGGCAAAATATCCAAATAGTTCACTAGCCGATTTATATGATGAATTAACAATGCCACCAGAATTAAGAAAAGCTCATCAAGAAAATGATAAGGCTGTTATGGAAGCTTATGGATTTAATTGGAGAAAAATGACAGAATCGGACTGCGTTGCAGAATTAATGAAATTATATGTAGAATTAACTAGTAAAGGGAATAAATAATGAAAAAATTATTTGTTATTACAAAAACTATTTGGCAAATTATTTTATATGTTGTAGAGGTTTTTGGTGTTTCTATATCATTTGCATATTTGTCAACTTATATTAAAGATATATGTGATAATTTTGAATTGATAGAAAGAATAATACTATGTTTTACTATTTATCAAATATTAGTTTTAGTTATATTAACTAATTTAAATGATATTCATAAAGATTCTTATTTAGCATATAAAACATTATTAAAAAAATGTATTTTATATGTAGATTACAAAGATAATAATATTAAATATGATATTTTAAATACCATAAGATATCAATTAGATAATGCTACTTTTAATAGCAAGTATTTACAAGATAAATACATTTTATTACAAAATAATATAAATAAATTGAATAAACTATATTTACAAAAAGAACTTATTTTTGCAGAACATCAATATGAATATTGGACATTAAATTGGCATTATTCCTTTTTATTGAGAATTTTCAAACGTGGTTTTTGTAAAAAAATTAAATATTAACAAATTTAAATATTTATATTTTATTTTAAGAAGACTAAAATTTGAGAAAAATAAATCGTTTTTAAAAAAATAGCTATTTTTTTAATTACAACAGGATATGGGAATGCACCACGGAATTTCAAAATCCTTTAAAATAAAGGATTTTTTTATGTCATTGATGCACCACCAACCATTTTCGCACTTGCGAAAATAACTATTTTATATTATTTTTTAGTTGATTTTGTTAATAAAAAGTATTTAAAACCTTTATTTATAAGGATTTTGTATCAACTATTTTTCAACTAAATAGCTATTTATATCTTTTTTTACAAATAAATTTTTTATTTCGTTTTGATAATTTTTTATGACAGTTTTTGGAATGAATTCTAATAATATTTCTTCATTATTACTAAAATAATTTAAAAGCTGTGGTATCAAAAATTTAAAAAATTCATTCAAATTGCTCAACCCCCCCTTAAATAAAAAAAGAAGCAGTTCTATGCTTCAATTTCTAAAATTTTGAATGTATTTTTTTCAAATTTATTGTTCTTTTGTTGAGGAATTATTTGAATAATATCTCCTATATTTAAATTGTTTATGTCAAATAATTCTCCAGTAATTTCACTCTCTTTAATCTTGTAAAAATTTCTCAATGAACTTATATAGCTTGCTGTTTCTTCTTCAGTTTTCCAATTAGAAATAATTATCTCTCTATCTTCAATGCTAACAACCATATCAAAACAGTCATTTCGAAACATATAACCAATATTTTCTATTTCATTTTTATTAAAATTGATATTTAAAATAGAAACATTATAATT
>CANQPR010000063.1 GCA_947625715.1 uncultured Bacilli bacterium | reverse complement strand
TTAGTTAAAAAACTAACTAGAAAGAATATTAAATTGTAAGTTTAAATAACTTACAAAATATATTATACGAGGAAGTGTATATATGGCTAATTTAAAAAGATATCCAAAAATAGGGGAATATTTTGTGATAAAAAAAGAAGATTTAAATTCACTTGAAGTAATTAAAGATATACAGGGTAATTATCAATTTGCAATAAGTCCTTTATTAGCTAAAACGCCTGTTCATAAAAATTTGAAAAATACATATTTATTATTAAAATATCTAGGTAAAGGTTATTGCATAGAGGCTTATAGTCAGATTTTAATAAATTTAGTTTTTGAAAATGAGAAACTTGCTGATACTATTTTTACAGATGATATAGAATTGGAAACTAAAGAAGAAATTGACCCTTATTTACTTAATAAACAAATTGATAAGAATAATTTTTTGGCTAATTATCAAGGCTTATTAAATAATCCATTAGTAATTAATGCTTGTATTAAGGAAAATTTATTTGTTGGTCATAATATAAATGACAGTATAAAATTAGTTGCTTCTCTTGAAAACATGTCTAATGAAAAAGAAATATCTAATAATTTAATAGCATTAGAACAAATATCAAAATCTATTTTAACTGATTCATTTAATAAATACATAGAAGAAGATAAACATAAAGCTTATTTTGATAACTTAATGTTTAATTTAAAAGATGAAGCTTTAACTACAGCCTTAACTAGAAAAAAGAAACAAAACTAATTAGGAACTTTATTTTGTTTCTTATTTTTTTGCTTTTTAATGCAATTTTTAACTTCAGTAGCAATTTCATTGTCACTCATTTTTAATGCTGTTGTCAATTTAGCAAAGGTATCTAAAAGTGGCATGTTTAAATCATTTTCAATTCTAAAAATAGTTTTTCTATCAATGTTAACTAAATTTTCTAATTCTTCTTGGCTTATACCTAATCTTTTTCTATATTCTTTTAACATAATTTCACCCATCAAAATAGTACCAATTAAGCCTCAAATTAAACATTGACAACCGTGCCCCGACAACAAATGTTTATAAAAAAATGGACTATAATCATTGACGGGGGGGGGGTATTATATAATATAATAAAAGAAGATACGGAGGTCTTCTTTTATAATGAAATTAAGTCAATATAAAGAGAAAAAGAATCATAAAAAAATAATTGCAATTGCGCTTGTAATTCTTGGTTTAATAGGTGGAGTAATATTAGAGAAAACATTTGCAAACTTTAAAGCACAAAAATCATTCAAAGTAATGGAGGGAAACTTCATCTATGAAGGAAGTGGAGATATAATATTTGCTTTTCATAGTGGTAATGAATTTTTAACTCAAATGCCTCAAAAATTTACAAAATATGAATTTGATAGAGGAGAGTGTGATAAAGGCGCAACTATTGAATGGAATAACGAAAAATGGGCTCCAACCGTTTTAAACTTAAAAGAATCAAAAACGAAATGTGACCTTTATTTTACTGAACTTCCATCGGTTTTAGCTAAAAATTTTTTAGAAAATAAACAGAAAACTAATCCAAATGATTTAGCATATGACAACACCAAAGATAATAATATAAGATACATTGGTACAAATCCTAATAATTATGTTTCGTTTAATAATACAACATGGCGAGTCATTGGTGTTATGAATAACGTTGAAGATAGTGAGGGAAACGTTGGAAGTCACTTAAAAATTATTAGCGATAGCATTGGAGGATATAGTTGGGATTCATCACCAAATGATGTAAATAATGGTAATGGAGTAAATGAATGGAGCGAGGCTGACATACAAAAAGTATTAAACGAAAATTACTATAACAAAAAAGCAGGAGGCATATGTTACAATGGCTATGGAAATTCAATAAAATCATGTCCTGATTGGGAAAGTATTGGCTTAGATGAAGATGCAAGAAATATGGTAAGTAAAATAAAATGGCATACGGGTGCTTGTAAAGATGGCAAAGTAAGTAATATTTATACATGTGAAAGAGGTACTGCTGTTTCATGTACTAATTGTTCAGATAAAGTTGTGAGAACAACCGAATGGACAGGCTATGTCGGATTAATGTACCCATCCGATTTTGGCTTTGCTATTAGCAATAATCTTAAAGACAAATGTTTAAACAATTTAACTTTAGATAATTTGGATGATGCTGATGATTGTTTAAAAGGTGGCTGGCTTGCAATGCAAAGTCCACAATACACAATAACACCAGGCTTTGGTAGTAGTGGTAATAGTAATAATTATGTGGGCTGGGGCGAAGGTGCCTTTGGTGGCTTTGGACCTCAAACATTAACAGATTCTTACTATGTACGTCCTGTCGTTTATTTAAATAGCAGTGTAAAAATAGTTGATTCATCATTAGCAAATTATGGTTCTAAAGATAATCCACTCTTATTATCTGCCAATTAAAAAAAATAATCATTTGTCTGATTATTTTTTAAAATGCTCTAAATAAACCAATTGCTTTTCCAAGGATAGTGACGTTTTTAAAAATAAAGGGAGCCATCGTATCATTTTCGGGTTGTAAACGAATATGATCTTTTTCTTTATAGAATGTTTTTAATGTAACTTCATTATCTTCGGTCATTGCTACTACAATATCTCCATTATTAGCGGTATTTTGTCTTTCGACAATAACATAATCGCCATCAAATATACCTTTATTAATCATTGACTCGCCACTGACTTCTAAAGTAAATACATTTTTCTTTGTTGCGACTAAATTAGCTGGTAAATCAAAAAATTCATTTGGTCTTTCAATAGCTTCAATAGGATTACCAGCAGTAATTTTTCCTAATAAAGGAACTTTAATAACATCCTCATTTTTATTTAAATATTCATTTTCTGTCAATATTTCAATGGTTCTAAATTTATTGCTAGAATTTTTAATTACTCCAGCTTCTTTTAAATGGTTAATATGTGCTTGAACTGTTGCTGGGCTAGAAAGTCCAAGGGCTTTACATATTTCTCTTACTGATGGTGGGTATCCATGTTTAGCACTATACTTTTTAATAAAATTAAAAACTTCTTCTTGTTTTTTAGTTAGTTTTTTTTCATTTTTATTTATCATTTTCCCGCTCCTTCAAATCAAATATATCATATCATACAGCATTTGTCAAACAAATGTATTATGATGATTTTTTTCATTCTTTTTCTTGACACGAACAAACGTATGAATTAAAATAAAGACATAGAAAGAGGGAATGATATATGGAAAAATTTTTTAGAGAATATGGAGTAATAATAATTCTGTATTTATTAATAATAATTGGTGTATATGCTCTTAATTATCGAATGCATTCCTTAAATGTCTCGTCAAAAACCGATGTATCTATTACACAAAAAACATTTACTAAGTAGCATAAATTTGATATACTAAAGACAATATTAATAATAAGAAGGTGTTGGCAATGAACAATGATATAAGAGCAATTAATGAATTAAAAATATTATCGGTTGACATGATAAATAGAGCTAAAAGTGGTTCGCCGGGAATTTGTTTAGATATGGCACCCGTTATGTACATCTTATTTGCCAAAGTCTTAAATGTTGTTCCCAATAATCCTCGTTTTATAAATAGAGATAGGGTTTTTTTATCATCTGCTCATATCGCCCCTTTATATTATGGAATGCTACATATGGCTGGTTTTCCTATTAAAAAAGAAGATTTAATGAATTTTAAAAGAGCTAATAGTATAACACCTGGGCTTCCTGAGTACAATACAACTTGTGGTGTTGAGGCATCAACTTCATTTGCCGGTGATGGTGTAGGCATTGCCGTTGGTCAAGTTCTAGCTAAAAGATATTTAAATGCTTTAATTCGCCAAGAAGATGAAAAAGCTAAACTCTTAAGTTACAATACCTTTTGTTTTTGCTCTGAAGCTGATTTATTAAGTGGTTCAACCTATGAAGCTTTAAGCTTTGCCATTACGCAAAAATTAGATCATTTAGTTTTATTAGTAGACTATAATTTAATGGGGGCTGATGGAAGTCAAGAAGAATTACTAAAACCAAATATAATCAAAGAATTTCAAAACATTGGTTGTTATGTTGATATATTAAAAGACGCTACTAATATAAGAGAAATAACCAAAGCCATCATAGATGCCACAAAAGCTGGAAAACCAGCAATCTTACTTTTTAAAAATATCATTGGTAAAGAATCTTTTAATGCTGGCAAAAATATTTTACATTCTGGTATTTTATCTTTTGATGATACCGAAAGTATTAGAAAAAAATTAAATTCTTTTTTAGCCCCTTTTGAAATATCCAAAGACAGTATGATTCATGTTCAAAATCAAATGAATAATCGTAACAATAAAATAAATCAACGTTATAGTGAGCAATACATGAAAGTAAAGGGGAGAATGAATAGTAATTTAAGTGAAATCATTGATTTGTTAGAGAAAAATGTTACTCCTATATCTTTTGAAAGTGCAAACTATAAAATAAACGAAGGCTATAGAGAACCTTTAATTGATACTAATGCAAAAATTATGAATTTAATTGCTTCAAAAACACCATTATTTATTGGTGGGTCAGCAGGTCTTGCACAAAGTACCAAAACAATTATTAGCAATGGTGATTATCAAAGCCCTAAACTTCCACAAGCTCGTAATATTCGTTTTGGCGTTAGAGAAAGAGCTATGAGTCATATTTTAAATGGTCTTGCCTTAAATGGTCTAAGAGTTTTTGGTAGTACCAAATTAGGTTTCATGGAAGAAGCCTTACCAGGTATAAGAATGAGTGCTCTAATGAATTTGCCAGTAACATATATTTTTACACATGATTCGTTATATGATAGTACTGATGGACCCGCAAGAATTCCTTGTGAACAACTTACAACATTAAGAACCATGCCTAATTTAACTGTTTATCGACCAGCCGATATCATAGAAATAATGGGAAGTTGGGAACAAATATTAAAAAATAATCAACCATCAGCCTTAATTATATCTAAAAATAATATTCCAAAATTACCAGGCTCCCTTAGTAAAGAAGTTGAAAAAGGGGCTTATATAATCAAGAAAGAACAAACTAAATTGGATGGTATCATAATTGCTAGTGGTAGTGAAGTTGTAAGTGCCTTACAAATTGCCTATGATTTACAAGCCAATAATCTAGATATTAGGGTCATTTCCATGCCTAGTATGGAATTATTCTTACAAATGGGCGAACAATATGAAGAACAACTACTACCTAAAGGCATTAAAACCATTGCTTTAGAAGCTGGTAATGATTTAATTTGGAATCGCTTTGTCAAAGATAATAATTACATCATTGGTATCAATGATTTTGCCTATAGTGGTGTACCTATTGAAGTTTTACAAATAATGAATTTTGATTATGATAGTTTAAAGTTAAAAATTGAATCACTTCTAAATTAATTCGACAAAAAACGCATTCAATCTATTTTATAATTAAATAGGTGATTTAGATGCGTTCTTTTTATATTTTTAAAATAAATCCTTATTTAGAAGTTTTATTAAAACAAAAACCCTATGAAATATATAGGACTTTAGAAATAATTTACTATCGAAATTTAAATGAAATTGACCTTGGTTATGAATTTATAAATCAACTTATAAAACCAATATCTGTCAAAGAAATAGATATAACTATCTTTAAAAATTATAAAAACAATTATTTTTACACTAAATATCGCAACGTTCATCGCATGCATGATGTATATCGTAAAGAAAATACAATTTTAACAATTAATAGAACTTATTTAAAAATTCAAACGGATTCAATGTGGCCTCGTTTCTTAAATGATTTAAAAACCAATGAACATTTTTTTATATGTGATTTTAAAGAAAAAGATTATTTTTGGTTAGATTCTTTAAAAACTAAATCAGTATTTATATAAATCGGCTTATTTTTTCTTTCAAATTCATAACTAGAGCTATTTGTTAAAAGATCATATATAATAGCTGATTTTAATTCCAATTTATAAATTAAAGATGAACGATTGGGTTTCAAAGGTAAAGTTATATTTTTGTTATCTTTTAAATATTTTTTCCCTTTATTGTTAAAACCTAAAATATGAATATAAGATATAGATTGTAAAGTATCTTTTTTTTGAATACCGAGTAATATATGAATAAGCATGCGATTTAGTCGATTAGTTGTATAACGCTTACTTTTAATTTTTTTAAAAAATTCATCAAAAGTTTGACTATCTTTAATTTTTTTATAAAGAAGGTTTTCTAATCCTTCTGTAACATCTAAATATTGATTTAAATTATTAGTTGTTAAAATGCTATGTTTTAATAATTGAAAATACAAATTGGTATTTATAGTTTTTATTTTTGCTTCAATTTCTTTAGGAACGTAAGGAGAAATAGCAATATTATTTATTAATTTTTGTCTTATATTACTAGCACTTATTATTTTTTCATTACTAGATGTATCATGATAATCACTTGTTCTTTTAATAGTTTCTAATAACATACTACTTTTAAGTTTTAAAATAGCTTTACAATAAGAAATTCCTAATAAATCATTAGGTAATATTTTTGATTCATTCAAAGAACTTATTAAACTTTTGGGATAATTATTGCCTTGTTTTAAATTTTCTCTTAATTTTAAATTATTTAAATTTTCTTGTTTTTTAGCTATTGACATTAGATAATCTAAATCATTTGTTTCGCTTCCAAATATTATTTTCTTACAACCCATACTTTGCAGTAAAGTACAAGCGTTTAAAGCAAAAATATCTGATGATTGTGTTCCATATAAAACTGGTAATTCTACTACCAAATCAATTCCATTTAAAAGGGCTAATTGGGTTTTGTCTTCTTTACTTAAAATACTTATTTCGCCCCGTTGTAGAAAATAGCCATTTAAGCATAAAATAATTAATGAATCTGTATATTTTTCTTTTATCTGTTTTAGAAAATATATATGTCCATTGTGTAGGGGATTAAATTCACATATAATACCAATAATATCCATTTTTCTTTTCCTTTCTTTGACGTTAAAATTTAGATAAGTTTAACATGATTTGAGTTCTTTAGCAAATTATTATATAATATAACTGGTGAAGTTAAAATGGATTTAACAAAAGTTCCTATTTTAAAACAAGATAAAGATATTTTAGTTACGATTCCTAAATCTTATTATGAAAAAACATCGATTATTGATTTACCACCTTTTAAAGTTCATTTAATAATTAATCAAAATTATAATCAAGATTATATATTAGATTTAGAATCTCAAGGCTATATGATTTTACAAGATTCTATATCATTAGAACCTGTAAAGTATCCATTTCAAATCAAAATAAGTGAAAAAATAGATTTAGAAAGCGAAACAATCGGAAATTTTATTGCAAATTTTCAAAATACTCTTGATATTATTGGGGTTTTATGGGAAAATATTGTTCTGGAAATACCTATTAGTTTTACAACTTGTGAATTACAAGAAGAAATTCATGATAATTGGAAAATAATAGGACCAGGAAAAGAAAATCCAATTGATCCAAGATTAGTTCCATTAATGGAGATAATAGATAAAGAAAAGGAGTGATTGACATGAAATTAAATCTTCAATTATTTGCAGTTCCATTTAGAAGAACCAGTAAGACCAAAAAAAGAATGCGTCGTACTCATTTAAAAAAAGAAGTAGGGGCAATTAGTACTTGTCCAAAATGTGGAGCTTCATTAAGACCTCATCGTGCCTGTTCAAAATGTGGCTTTTATAAAAACGAAGAAGTTTTAAAAGTAAAAAAAGATGAAGAATAAAATACACAAAAGTGTATTTTTAAAATCAATAAAAGAATGTATAAAATTTCTTAAAACAGGATAAATTACTAAAGGATAAAAACTTGCTTTTTTTTCTAAACTATAATATAATTTACCTGTGTTTATGTTCTTGTAGCTCAGCTGGATAGAGCAATCGCCTTCTAAGCGATCGGTCGAGAGTTCGAATCTCCCCAAGAACACCAGATTGATACCAAACTCGGACTAGTACAGTTCGAGTTTTAAAATATTTAAATTCACGTTAAAATATTCATAGAAGAATTGACATATTTGTCAATTTAGAAAACATACTTGCATATTGACAAGTCAATTATGCGAAAGAAACTAGA